>NZ_JAUZVL010000009.1:0-147883 GCF_031844545.1 Arthrobacter sp. AB6 | reverse complement strand
AGGAGCGGCCGCCCGTGCAGTATTGGCGTATGTCCCTGCAGCGTTGGCCACCAATCCAGCGATTCGGGCCTGGACGCCGGCGGCCCCGGCAAGGATGTCCAAGCAGCCATCGGCCAGCCCGGCCAAGGGATCAGCAGCCGAGAACGGTTCCGAACCGCACCCATCCGCCTCCGCATTGAGCACGGCAAGAGCGGCAGTGATGTCCTCAAACGCCTTCACCACCGCCGCTTTCCCCATACCAATAGCATCGCGGGAGGGTGTGACATTTAACCGCGGGCTAGAGCGCGGGGTATGAGCACCAGTTGAGTACCGGGGTAAGGAAGGGACCCGCGCTACGCCGGCCGGGCCGGGGCGTTGTCCCGGATCATGTTCGTGATGCGGGCGGTGGACAGCCGGCGGCCCTGCCCGTCCGTAATCACAATTTCGTGGGTAGCCAGGGTCCTGCCCAGATGGATGGCGGTGCACGTTCCAGTTACGGTACCCGCCGCGATGGAGCGGTGATGCGTGGCATTCACCTCGATGCCGACGGCGTGGCGTTCCGGTCCCGCGTGCATCCCCGCGGCGAACGAACCAAGGGTTTCCGCCAGCACCACGTGGGCGCCGCCATGCAGGATGCCCGCAACCTGGGTGTTGCCTTCCACGGGCATGGTGGCAACGCTCCGCTCGGGAGTCATTTCCAGGAAGTGAATACCCATTTTCACCACCAGGGCGCCGATCCCGAACCGGCCCAGCCAACCGTGCAGGTGCTCAGGGATTCCGGCGGCGGCAAGCTCCCCGGCGAAAGGGCCGGGCGTGAAATTGTCCATCATGGCAACTAGGCTGGCACCTGTGAGTGAAACAACCAAACCGGCCCCTTTCCCGTCCCAAACCCTGCAGGAGGGCAAAGCGCCGCAGGGTTCCACCTCCCTTGAGGACGCAGCAGGTGGGGAAGGCACAGGCCTGGACAAGGCCCGGGCACAGGCCGGTGGCTCTGTTTCAGCGACGGCAGCCCCGGTGGTGGCCATGACGGGACAGCCGCGCCTTTTGGTGCTGGATGGACACTCCATGGCCTTCCGCGCGTTTTTTGCGCTGCCTGCGGACAAGTTCTCAACGACGAACGGGCAGCACACCAACGCGATTCACGGATTCACCTCCATGCTGATCAACCTCATCAAGGAGCAGCAGCCCACCCACATAGCCGTGGCGTTCGACGTGTCGGACGAATCCACCCACCGCAAGATGGAGTACAGCGAATACAAGGGTGGCCGGAACGAGACCCCGCGGGAGATGAACAACCAGATCGACCTCATCGCGCAGGTCATGAAGGCCTGGGGCATCAAGACCATCACAATGCCCGGCTACGAGGCAGATGACATTCTTGCCACCCTCGCCGCCATGGGAGAAAAAGCAGGGTACGAAGTGCTGCTGGTCTCGGGGGACCGCGACGCGTTCCAGCTCATCACCGATAACGTTTTTGTGCTGTACCCCAGGAAAGGCGTCAGCGACATTCCGCGGATGGATGCCGCCGCCATCGAGGCGAAGTACTTCGTCAGCCCCGGCCGGTATTCGGATCTGGCTGCGCTGGTAGGCGAAACAGCGGACAACCTCCCGGGCGTGCCCGGCGTCGGGCCCAAGACAGCCGCGAAATGGATCAACCTTTACGGCGGGCTCGACGGCGTCCTGGAGCACCTCGATGCGATTGGCGGGAAGGTGGGCGATGCGCTGCGGGAAAACGTCGACGCCGTCAAGCGGAACCGCCGCCTGAACCAGCTGCACACGGACCTCGAGCTTCCCGTCACGCTGGACGACCTGTACCAGCCGCGGCCCGACCAGGCAGCCCTGGAGGACCTGTTCGACAAGCTTGAGTTCAAGACCATCCGCAGCCGTCTCTTTGCGCTCTACGGCGACGAGGACAAGCCTGCTGCGGAACGGGAAAGCATCGACACGCCGGAGTACGTCGTGCCGGCAAATGCCGCCGAGCTGTCAGCGTTCCTGGACGCCGGCGCCCGGCAGCGCTCCGCCGTCGCCGTCGACCTTGTCCCCGGCCGCATCGGTGAGGACGCCGCGGCGCTGGCCGTTGTCCGGGAAGGCGCTGCCGCCTATATCGACCTCGCAAACCAGGACGCGGAGTCGGAGAACGTCCTGGCCGGCTGGCTGCGCGATCCGGAATCGCCGAAGGTCCTGCACGGCTTCAAGGCCGCGCTGAAGGCCCTGACGTCCCGTGGACTGGAGCTGGAAGGCGTGGTGGATGACACCTCCATCTCCGGCTACCTCATCCAGCCGGACCGGCGCACCTACGAACTCGCGGAGCTTGCCCAGCACCACCTCAACGTGGGGATCCCTGCCGCGACGGCCAAGGCAGGCCAGCTGGAGCTCTCCTTCGACGGCGAGGACGACGCCGCAGCCGACGCACTGGTCCAGGCGGCCGCCGTCGTCCTTGCCCTCAGCAGCTACTTCGAGTCTGAACTGAAGGAACGCCGGGCCGAGCAGCTCCTGTCCACGCTGGAGCTGCCGGTCAGCCGGGTCCTGGCGGACATGGAACTGGCCGGCATTGCCATTGATATGGCGCGCATGGATGACCAGATCGCCGATCTGGCCCGGGTAATCGACCAGGCGCAGGAGCAAGCTTTCGCGGCGATCGGGCACGAGGTCAACCTGGGCTCTCCCAAGCAGCTCCAGGCTGTCCTGTTCGACGAACTCCAGCTGCCCAAGACCAAGAAGATCAAGTCGGGCTACACGACGGACGCCGCATCTTTGAAGAACCTGCTGGAAAAGACGGGGCACGAGTTCCTGGTGCAGCTGATGGCGCACCGGGAGGCCGCCAAGCTGAGCCAGATGCTTGAATCCCTGAAGAAGTCCGTGGCCGAGGACGGCCGCATCCACACCACGTACGCACAGAATGTGGCAGCCACGGGCCGGATCTCCTCCAACAACCCGAACCTGCAGAACATCCCCATCCGCAGCGAGGAAGGCCGGCGGGTCCGCGGGATCTTCGTGGTGGGGGAGGGCTACGAGTGCTTGTTGTCCGCCGATTACTCGCAGATCGAAATGCGTATCATGGCCCACCTGTCCGGTGACCAGGGCCTGATCCAGGCCTACAGGGACGGCGAGGACCTGCACCGGTTCGTCGGCTCGAACATCTTCCATGTGCCCACCGAAGAGGTCACCAGCGCCATGCGCTCCAAGGTTAAGGCGATGTCCTACGGCCTGGCCTATGGCCTCACGTCGTTCGGGCTGTCCAAGCAGCTGGAAATCTCCGTCGATGAGGCCCGGACCCTCATGAAAGACTATTTCGACCGGTTCGGCGCTGTCCGTGACTACCTCCGCGGCGTGGTGGACCAGGCCCGCGTTGACGGCTACACGGCAACCATCGAGGGACGCCGGCGCTACCTGCCGGACCTCACCAGCACGGACAGGCAACTCCGGGAGAACGCCGAACGCATCGCCCTGAACAGTCCCATCCAGGGCTCGGCCGCGGACATCATCAAGCGCGCCATGCTGGGAGTCCATGCCGAGCTGAAAGCCCAAGGGCTGAAATCGCGGATGCTGCTCCAGGTCCATGACGAACTGGTCCTGGAAGTGGCAGCCGGTGAGCGCGGGGCCGTGGAGAAGCTGGTTACCGAGCAGATGGCTGCCGCCGCGGACCTGAGCGTACCGCTGGAGGTCCAGATCGGCGTCGGCCCCAGCTGGTACGACGCCGGCCACTAGCTTGTGTCGATGCTGGCCAGGCGCCGGGGACCTTGGCTAGGCTCAGGTGCGTGGCTGATCTGAGTGGAAACTATGAAATCCGGCGCTTTGATGCTGTGTCCAAGGGCAAGGACGGTTACGCCGAGGCGGAAACCTGGAGCCGCGCCGTATCGTTCGGCTTCCACGAATCGACCCGGACGCCGGAACACGTCGCCAGGACGCTGGAAACGTATGAGGCCGACCGGCGGGTGCTCACCGGCGCCTACCAAACGGGCCCGGTAGCGCCGTCGTCGTTGCCCGCGGACGTGCCGGTGGCCACCTTCGGAACCATGCGCAATACCCTCAATGTGGGCTTCGGACGCCTGGTGGAAGCCCACCTGGTCACCGCTGTCACCGTCCGCACCTCGCACCGGCGGCGCGGGCTGCTGCGGCGGATGATGAGCGAGGACCTGCAGCTCGCGAAGGACGCCGGGGTGGCGGTGGCGGCGCTTACCGCGTCAGAGGGAACCATTTATGGCCGGTTCGGCTACGGTGTGGCCAGCTTTGAACGCAAAGCCAAGGTGGACACCACGGCGCGGTTCAGCCTGCCGCACCAGCCCGCCGGCACCGTGGAGGTCGCCGATCCCAAGGCATTGCTGCAGCTGGCTCCGGAAGTCTTCGACCGGGTGCACCGGCTGACCCCGGGGTCCGTAGGGCGGCAGGACTGGTACCGGCAGCTTGCGTCGGGCTCGCTCGGCCGCGACGGCAAGGAGGACCCCGCCATCAAGGTGGCGCTCCATTACGGGCCCGCCGGGACCGTCGACGGCTACGTCTCCTACAAGTTCCTCGGCTGGGACACCGAGCCCTACACCGTGGAAGTGGTGGACCTGGTGGCCGGCAGCAACGATGCGTACCTGGAACTCTGGCAGTTCCTCGGCGCCATTGATCTGGTGGAACGCGTGTCCTGGACGGAAGCCCCGTTGGACGACCCCCTGGCCTGGGCCCTGGACGATCCCCGCTGCATCGAGTCCTCGGACAGCCGGGACATGCTCTGGCTGCGCATCCTCGATGTCCCCAAGGCGCTGGCCGGGCGGCACTACCCAACAGAAGGCCGCCTGGCGCTGAAAGTCCTGGACCCGCTCGGCCTCACGGCCGGTACCTACGCTCTTTACGCCGATGGCGGCCAGGCCGCCGTCGAGCGCATGCCGGAGACCGCGGAGGCGGACCTGACCCTGGACGTCTCCGCCCTGTCCTCCATCTACGTCGGCGGGGTCAGTCCGGTCACACTGGCAGCAGCGGGCAAAGTCCGGGAGCACACGGCAGGCTCCGCGCTGAAGGCCGGGCAGATGTTCGCCGTCGAGCGGGCTACGCATTGCCTTACCCACTTCTAAGGTCACTGCCGGCACGAGGTCGTGTCCGGGCGAACGCGTCACGGGAGTGCCCTGCCTCGGCGCTTTTGACCCGTGTTGCGGGCAGCGACTAGAATAAACGGGCGTGTACTACGTGCACGTATTTGCAGTTCAATATTCTCAGCAATCCACAAAATCAGGATGACCCGGAGGATCCGTCGGATTCACCGCAAATCGCGCCTGCGTTCCATAACGCGGGCGCGCCGGTTTGCCTGACCGACTAACTATCCACAACGGAGCCCCTACTACATGACCATCACCTCCACCGAGAAGCCCGGTACCCCCGTAGTCGCCATTAACGACATCGGTACCGCTGAGGACTTCCTCGCAGCAGTCGACGCGACCATCAAGTACTTCAACGACGGAGACCTCGTCGAAGGTACCGTCGTCAAGGTCGACCGCGATGAAGTCCTGCTCGACATCGGTTACAAGACCGAAGGTGTCATCCCCTCCCGCGAGCTGTCCATCAAGCACGACGTTGATCCCGGAGACGTTGTCTCCGTTGGCGATCAGGTCGAAGCCCTGGTGCTCACCAAGGAAGACAAAGAAGGCCGCCTGATCCTCTCCAAGAAGCGCGCTCAGTACGAGCGTGCCTGGGGCGACATCGAGAAGGTCAAGGAAGAAGACGGTGTTGTCACCGGTACCGTCATCGAGGTCGTCAAGGGTGGTCTTATCCTCGACATCGGCCTGCGCGGCTTCCTGCCCGCATCCCTCGTCGAGATGCGACGTGTGCGCGACCTGGCTCCGTACATCGGCCAGCAGATCGAAGCCAAGATCATCGAGCTGGACAAGAACCGCAACAACGTTGTGCTGTCCCGCCGTGCATGGCTCGAGCAGACCCAGTCCGAGGTCCGCTCCACGTTCCTCAACAAGCTGGAAAAGGGCCAGGTCCGTCCCGGCGTCGTTTCCTCCATCGTCAACTTCGGTGCCTTCGTGGACCTGGGCGGCGTAGACGGCCTGGTTCACGTTTCCGAGCTGTCCTGGAAGCACATCGACCACCCGTCCGAGGTTGTCGAGGTTGGCCAGGAAGTCACCGTCGAGGTCCTCGAGGTGGACCTGGACCGCGAGCGCGTTTCCCTGTCGCTCAAGGCTACGCAGGAAGACCCGTGGCAGACCTTCGCCCGCACCCACGCCCTCGGCCAGGTTGTTCCGGGTAAGGTCACCAAGCTGGTTCCGTTCGGTGCGTTCGTCCGCGTCGAAGACGGCATCGAAGGCCTGGTCCACATCTCCGAGCTGGCCGTGCGCCACGTGGAGCTGGCTGAGCAGGTTGTTTCCGTTGGGGACGAGCTGTTCGTCAAGGTCATCGACATCGACCTGGAACGCCGCCGCATCTCGCTGTCCCTCAAGCAGGCCAACGAGGGCGTTGACGCCGACAGCACCGAATTCGATCCGGCTCTGTACGGCATGGCCGCAGAGTACGACGAAGAGGGCAACTACAAGTACCCGGAGGGCTTCGATCCCGAGTCCAACGAGTGGCTTGAAGGCTACGAGACCCAGCGCGCCGCCTGGGAGCAGCAGTACGCTGACGCCCAGACCCGCTGGGAAGCACACAAGAAGCAGGTTGCCCAGCACGCTGCCGATGACGCTGCAGCTGCAACGTCCGGTGAGAGCGACTCCGGCACCACCAGCTACTCCTCGGAGCCGGCTGCTGAGTCCAACGCCGGTGCAGGCACGCTTGCATCCGACGAGGCTCTCGCCGCCCTGCGCGAGAAGCTGACCGGCAACTAATTGCCACTGGCCCGGACTTTTCCGGGCCGACACAACGGGCCCCCGCAAACGCGGGGGCCCGTTGGCGTTAAAAGCAGCGACTGTCTGGCACTTAACGCTGCCATACCCGATTTTCGGTGCGTTTGCTGCTAGTCAGTTGGGAGTGCGACGACTGCGCGCACCGTTCCGTCGTCGTCGGGCGTAAGGATGGCCCCGGCGCCGGCGAGGATTCGCTGGGCGGCGGGGTTTCCGGCCAGGGTGCGGGCGGTCACCGCAGCGATTCCGGCGGTGCGGGCCTCCGCCAGGAGCAGGCGAAGCGCCGCGCTTCCGATGCCGCGGCCCCGAAAGCTCCTGCCGAGCCAGATCCCCGTCTCTGCGGTGTCCGGTCCATTGCCGACGTGGACGCGCTTGAGCCGGATGGAGCCGGCAAGGGCGCCACCGGCAAGGATCCCCCAGGACTTCTCTCCCGCCTTCCCATCCAGGCCTTCCGCGGCGGCACGGTGGTAACTGAAGAACCAGGCTGTACGTTCCAGGTTCCAGCCCGGTCCGCCGACCGGGGGAGCGACCTCATCCGGCGAGGCGTCCCGCTTGGCGAGGTCCAGGAGCTGTTCCAGCACCCTTTCGTCGACATCCACCAGGGACACCTCAGGTAAGCGGGACATCCACCCACTCCGTTCCTTCCGGCACCAGGACAGTGCCGCCGGCGGTCAGGACCTGGAGGCGTTCGGCAGCAGCTGTGATGGCGGCGGCCTCGTCCGGCACGGCAATGCGAAGAACCGTGTGCCCGGGACCGTAGCTGGTTCCAGCCATCACGAAGCCCGCGGCGCGCAGGTCGTTCTCCAGCCTGCCTGCCGCCGTATGCGCGACTTCCGCCGAACAGATCCGCAGCCGGCTGCGGCGCACCATCGGCGCCAGGGCCAGCGCCGAGGAGACGGACTCCGAGTAGGCCCGCACCAGGCCGCCGGCGCCCAGCAGGACGCCACCGAAGTAACGCACGACGACGGCACTGACGTCGCTGAGGTCGGCCACCCCGGGGAGTGTCTCCCTTTTGGCCAGGGCCTCAAGCATCGGAAGGCCTGCCGTGCCAGAGGGCTCGCCGTCGTCATTGGAACGCTGGATGTCCCGGTCCGGGCCAATGATGAACGCCGAGCAGTGATGCCGGGCGTCGTGGAACTCGCGGCGGAGGCCTGCCACCAGGTCCCGTGCCGATTCTTCGGTGCCGGCGCGGCGCAGGACGGTGATGAACCGGGAGCGCTTGATCTCGAGCTCGTGGCGGAAATCGGGTCCGGCCGCCAAGGTGGTGTACCCCGTGGCCCTGCTGTCTTCCTCTTGCACCCGGCCCAGTCTAGGCCCAAGTTCCCCTGGCCGGGCAAGGGCTGGAGTAGAGGTTTGGGCTCTGCGATTAAGGATCGATTAAGGCGCCGGCGGGAATCTTGGAACACCAAGACACGGGACCAGCAATAGTATTCCGAACAGCAAAGGGAGCGCGGCCATGAAGCGGGTCGAAGCGTCAAACCGCAGCACGCATCAAACAGGTATCCAAAGGAAATCACCGGATTTCTGCCCACGTGGCCGGACTGCGCCGGTGGAAAGCAAGCAGTCTGATGGAGCCAAAAAGAGGAAGCTGTTCCTTTCCATCGCAGCTGTTGCCGCAGCTGGTTTCTCAGGAGTGATGGCCGCGCCGGCAAATGCTTCTTCGACGACGGCGGAGGGCGGGACGGATGTGCAGGCACACTCGATAGCCGCGCCTTACAGTGAAGAGGAAATCCGCACTCTGCAGCAGCTCGGCGACTTTTTAGGCCCCGGGTGCGGTTGTCCGGATGATTGCCGGCCGGGTCCAGTGCATGGCACTTCAGGAGACGCACCGTGGACCTGGACCGGGGCCGGGGGATTAGGGTGGTGTGATGCTCAAGATCGGGTTGACGGGCGGCATCGCCTCCGGAAAGTCAGTGGTTGCCTTGCGCCTGAAAGAACGCGGGGCGGTGCTCGTGGATGCTGATGCACTGGCCCGTGAAGTGGTGGAGCCGGGCACCGAAGGCCTGAACCGCGTCGTGGCAGAGTTTGGCCGGGATGTCCTTGGCGCCGACGGCCGGCTTGACCGTCCCAAACTCGGCGCCCTGGTCTTTGGAGATCCGGCACGGCTCTCAGTGCTGAACCGAATCGTCCACCCCCTGGTCCGGTCGCGGGCGGCGGCTATCGCGGAAGCCGCGGCAGGAGATGCCGTGGTGGTGCAGGACATCCCTCTGCTGGTGGAAACCGGGCAGGGGACCGATTTCCACCTGGTGGTGGTGGTGGACGCGCCCGATGACGTACGGCTGCAGCGGATGCTGGAGCACCGCGGGATGACGCGAGAGGATGCACTGTCGCGGATGGCTGCGCAGGCAACACGGGACGAACGGCTGGCCGCGGCTGACGTCGTCCTGGACAATTCCGGCAGCGTGCAGCACCTGCTGGACCAGGTGGACCGGCTCTGGGACGGCCGGCTGGTGCCCTTCGCCCGCAACCTCGCCGCGGGCAAGCGTGCGCCGAGGAACTGCGGTCCTGTCCTGGAGCCGTATCGGGAGGAATGGGCCAAGGAGGCAGCCAGGATCTCCGCGAGGCTGAAGACCGCGGCCCCCGGGCTCATCCTGGCGGTGGACCACATCGGCTCCACGTCCGTCCCCGGGCTCGCTGCCAAGGACGTCATAGACCTGCAGGTTGCGGTACCCGGCCTGGCCGCTGCAGACAGTGCTGCACCCCTGCTGGCGGCAGCCGGGTTCCCCTTGGTGCCCGGTGCCGGGTCCAATACGCCCAAGCCGACGGCGCCGGATCCCGGGCAGTGGCAGAAACGGTTCCATGCCAACGCGGACCCGGGGCGTCCGGTGAACATCCACGTCCGCGTCGCCGGCTCGCCCGGATGGCGCTATGCGCTGATGTTCCGGGACTGGCTGATGGATAACCCGTCCGCACGCACGCTGTACGCACGGCATAAGGCGGATCTTGCGGGACGCTTTGCCGGCTCGGCGGGCACCAGGGCGTACGCCGAGGCCAAGGAGCCGTGGTTCACGGACGTTGCCTGGCCCCTCATGTCCGCGTGGGCCGAGGAAACCGGGTGGGCGCCGCCGTCGTACGCGCCCTGATGCGGTCCGCGGGCCCCGCGCTGTTCGCCCGTAACGGACGGCCCTCTTAGTGTCGGTGCCCGGTTGTAGATTAGATCCATGAGCCTTGCGCAGGATATCAACCGTGTTGTGGCGCCTTTCGAGGTCATCAGCGAATTCAAGCCCGCGGGCGACCAGCCCGCCGCCATCGCCGAACTGACGGAGCGCATCAAGAACGGTGAAAAGGACGTGGTACTGCTAGGTGCCACGGGTACCGGCAAGAGCGCCACCACCGCCTGGCTGATCGAGCAAGTGCAGCGGCCCACCCTGGTGATGGTCCAGAACAAGACCCTGGCGGCGCAGCTGGCCAACGAATTCCGCGAGCTGCTGCCCAACAACGCGGTGGAGTACTTCGTTTCCTACTACGACTACTACCAGCCCGAGGCCTATGTCGCCCAGACTGACACCTTCATCGAGAAGGACTCCTCCATCAACGAGGAAGTGGAGAGGCTCCGCCACTCCGCCACCAACGCCCTGCTGACCCGCCGGGACGTGATCGTCGTCGCCACTGTGTCCTGCATCTACGGCCTGGGCACTCCCGAGGAATACATCGCAGGAATGGTCACGCTCCGCAAGGGGGCGGAGATGAACCGTGACGACCTCCTCCGGAAATTCGTGTCCATGCAGTACGCCCGCAACGACATGGACTTTCATCGGGGTACTTTCCGCGTCCGCGGGGACACTGTGGAGATCATCCCGATGTACGAGGAACTGGCCATCCGGATTGAGTTCTTCGGGGATGAAATTGAGAATATCCAGACGCTCCACCCCCTGACCGGTGAAGTGATCCGCGACGAAGAGGAAATGTACGTCTTCCCCGCCTCGCACTACGTGGCCGGGCCCGAGCGGATGTCCCGGGCCATCAAGCGGATCGAGGATGAGCTTGCCGATCGGCTGAAGGTACTGGAAAGCCAGAACAAGCTGGTGGAAGCGCAGCGGCTCCGGATGCGGACCATGTACGACCTCGAAATGATGCAGCAGATGGGCTTCTGCAATGGCATCGAGAACTACTCGGCGCACATCGACGGCCGCGCTCCGGGAACTGCTCCGCACTGCCTCCTGGACTACTTCCCGGACGACTTCCTCCTGGTGGTGGACGAGTCCCACGTGACTATCCCGCAGATCGGCGCCATGTACGAAGGCGACATGTCCCGCAAACGGAACCTGGTGGACTTCGGCTTCCGCCTGCCCTCGGCAATGGACAACAGGCCGCTGAAATGGGACGAATTCCTGCAACGCGTTGGCCAGACCGTCTACCTCTCCGCCACTCCGGGCAAGTATGAACTAGGCAAGGCCGACGGCTTCGTGCAGCAGATCATCCGCCCCACGGGCCTCATCGATCCCGAGGTGGTGGTCAAGCCCACCAAGGGCCAGATCGACGACCTGCTGGGGGAGATCAAGGCCCGTACGGACAAGAACGAGCGCATCCTGGTCACTACCCTGACCAAGCGGATGGCCGAGGACCTCACGGACTACCTCCTCGGGCATGGCATCAAGGTGGAGTACCTGCACTCCGACGTTGACACCCTGCGGCGCGTGGAGCTGCTGCGCGAACTCCGGATGGGCCGGTTCGACGTCCTGGTGGGCATCAACCTGCTCAGGGAGGGCCTGGACCTTCCCGAGGTGTCCCTTGTCAGCATCCTCGACGCCGACAAGGAAGGCTTCCTGCGGTCGTCCACGTCCCTGATCCAGACGATCGGCCGCGCTGCCCGCAACGTCTCCGGCCAGGTGCACATGTACGCCGACCGCATCACGGACTCCATGGCGCAGGCCATCGACGAGACAAACCGGCGCCGCGCCATCCAGGTTGCCTACAACACCGAACATGGCGTGGATCCGCAGCCGCTGCGGAAGAAGATCGCCGACATCACGGACCAGCTGGCCAAGGAAGACGCCGACACCCAGGAGCTGCTGAACAACAACCGGCTGGCCAAGGGCGGGAAGCGGAAGTCGGCGGCGAAGGGTGCCGCCCAGGTCCGCGAAGACGGCCTGGCCGCGGCGCCGGCCGAGGACCTGGTGGGCCTGATCGAACAGCTGACGGAGCAGATGCACGGCGCTGCCGCCGAACTGCAGTTCGAAGTGGCGGCCAGGATCAGGGACGAGGTCAGCGAGCTGAAGAAGGAACTGCGCCAGATGCAGGCTGCCGGGCACGCCTGACACAAACATCAATGGGGGACAGGCGGACGGCCCGCCTAGGGTAGAGTTAACGTCACGTAGGGGAGTATCCCGAGCGCTACGATCGTCAACACGCAGGGCATGGTTGCCCCGCCGGGCGTAGCGGGCCGCCGTTTCAGCACCAAGTGCGCAGGCAGGCCGGAGAGACTTACACCGCATCTCTGTACCCTGCGAAAGGCTACCCTGTGCTCGAATTGCCCGTCTGGTTCGAGGTCGGCTCTCTTGTCGCCCTCGGCCTGATTCTCCTGATCGACCTTCTCCTGGTGGTCCGCCGGCCCCATGAACCTTCCATGAAGGAAGCCGGCCTGTGGGTGGCGTTCTACGTCAGCCTCGCCCTCGTGTTCGCCGGCGCCATGTTTGCTTTCACCGGCCCTGAATACGGCGGCCAGTTCGTTGCCGGCTGGGTCACCGAGTACAGCCTCAGCATCGACAACCTGTTTGTCTTCATCATCATCATGGCCCGCTTCTCGGTGCCCCGGAAGTACCAGCAGGAAGTCCTGATGGTGGGCATCATCATCGCCCTGATCCTGCGCGGGATCTTCATCCTGCTCGGCGCCATCGTGATCGAGCAGTTCAGCTGGGTGTTCTACATCTTCGGTGCGTTCCTGCTGTGGACCGCCTGGAAGCAGGCCCAGGATGAAGGCGAAGACGAAGAAGACCGGGAGAACCCGCTGATCGCCAAGATCCGCAAGGTCATCCCCATGGCGGAGAAGTTCGACGGCGGCAAGCTGCGCACCACAGTGAACGGCAAGAAGGTCTTCACCCCCATGCTGATCGTGTTCATCACCATCGGCCTCACGGACCTGCTCTTCGCCGTCGACTCCATTCCCGCCATCTTCGGCCTCACCCAGAGCCCCTTCATCGTATTTACGGCCAACCTGTTCGCCCTGATGGGCCTGCGCCAGCTGTACTTCCTCCTCGGCGGCCTCATGAACCGGCTGATCTACCTGAAGCACGCGCTATCCTTCATCCTCGCGTTCATCGGCGTCAAGCTGGTCCTGCACGCCATGCACGTCAACGAGCTACCGTTCATCAACGGCGGGCAGCACATTGAATGGGCTCCCGAAATCCCCACGTTCGTTTCCCTGGGCGTCATCGTTGGCACTATCGTCATTGCGGTGATCGCCAGCCTTGTCAGCTCCAAGGCCAAGGAAGCGCACCTGGACCCCCGGCTCGAGGAAGATGCCCGGAGGAGCCACAGTGACGCCGAGTAGGCGTCCCTGGTCCTCCTGAACCGGACAATCCCGGCCGTGTCCGCGGCCGGGATTGTCGCCTTAAATCCCCTCTGTAGGAAGGGCCAAGGGGAGGACTATGCTCGGACCATGGCCCCCACCCTGATATCGGACCAACGGGTGCGCCTCGTGCAGCGGCGCACGGTGGTGCTGCTGAGCGCGGCCCAGATTTTTGGCGGAATCGGCACCGGTGCCACGGTTTCCATCGGGTCCATCCTCGCTGTCGAACTGTCCGGGTCGAGCGCCTGGGCCGGGGCAGTCGCCACAGTCATGACCCTCGGCGCCGCGCTGGCGGCCCTGCCGCTTGCCTCGCTGGCGGACCGCCGTGGACGCCGGATCGGCCAGGTGGCCGGGCTGTCCGCGGCCCTCGCAGGCACAGTCCTGATGGTGCTCGCGGTGGTGTCAGGCCTTTTCATCCTGCTGGTGCTCGGCGCTGCCGGCATCGGAGTGGGTACCGCCGCGAGCCTGCAGGCACGGTTCGCCGCCGTCGACCTTGCGGATCCGGAACACCGCGGCAGGGCCCTGTCCGCCGTGGTCTGGGCCGTCACCGTTGGCGCCGTCGCCGGGCCCAACCTCATCCAGCCCGGCACCGTGGTGGGACAGGCGCTGGGCCTTCCACCCGTTGCAGGGCCCTTCGTGATTGCGGCCGCCGGCCTCCTCCTGGCGAACGTCCTGCTTTTTGCCGGGCTGCGGCCGGATCCGCTGCTGCTGGCCCGGGAACTTGCCCTGCAGCAGGCGGGCACCGGCGCCCCCGCCACACCACAGCAAACGCCGGCAGCAGCGGGGGGCAGCGGCACGGGGGCGCGCACCAACGGGCAGGCAAATCGCGACGGCGGCTCGCTGGTCCGCGGACTGCGGGCCATCCGCGGCTCCCGGACCGCTCTCCTGGCAGTGGCCGCCGTCGTCGGCGCCCACGCCGTGATGGTGGGCGTGATGTCCATGACCCCGCTTCACCTGCAGGAACTGGTGGAAGGGCCGGGAGCGAGCCACGCCGGCCACGCAGCGTCCGGTGACGTCCTGGTGATCATCGGTTGCACCATTTCGCTGCACATAGCCGGGATGTTCGCATTGTCTCCGGTGATGGGCTGGCTGACGGACAGGGCCGGCAGGGCGCAGACCATCATGATTGGCTTCACCCTGCTGATTACTGCCGTGGCTGTTGCCGGATTCGGCCAGGCATCCACGGGGGCGGTGGCGGCAGGACTGGTTTTGCTGGGCCTGGGCTGGTCCGCCGCCACGGTGTCCGGCTCCACCCTGCTCGCAGAGAGCGTCGGCCAGGACGCCCGGGTAGTGGTGCAGGGGGTTTCGGACATGCTCATGGGTGCAGCCGGGGCCGTGGGCGGGGCGGTGTCCGGCCTGGTCCTCAGCTGGATCGGCTACCTGGGCCTGAACCTGCTGGGCGGCGTGGTGGGCGCAGCCGTCCTGGCCGCGGCGTTCGTGACCGTGGCGGCCGGCCGGCGCGGGTCAGCGCCCGCCTGACCGTGCCATACCCAGCAGCCTGGCGAAGATCGCCTCGCCGTCGTCGGCAATGCCATCGTGGTGGAAGTCTCCGGTCTCCCAGACCTGCAGCCCGCGCACCGCGGACGCCGTTTCAAGGGAGAGTTTCCGGTCCACATAGATGTCGTCCGAGTAGACGGCGGCAGCCACCGGAACGGTGTTCGCCCCCAGCTGGGCAACATCGTAGAGCGGCTTCCAGTCCGCTTTGGCTGCAAGCAGGTCCGCCACGTCCCGGAGGGGCTCAAGCGCAGGGTCCTGTTCGAAGTACCACGGATAAACCATTTCCCCCGTCAACAGCAGCGGCTCGGCATCCGGCCGGAATTCCGGATAGTCCGCCAGGACCCGCCATGCGGCCCAGCCGGTCGCCTGCCCCTGGCCGTAGATGGATTCGTGCATCAGGGCGTAGAGGGGATTCGACCGGCGCGAGACGATGGCCTGCACCTGGTCCAGGAAGGCATCCGAGAGCCGGGCGCCTTCCGCTGTTTCGGTGAAGGCGTCCTCCAGCAGGTGATGCAGGCTGTCCACGCGCGTATTCCCGCCGAGGAAGGAACCCACCATCTGGAAGCGCTCCACGGTGAGCGGGCCGCCGTCGGGCAGGAATTCCGGAGTGCTCCGGAGGTGGCGGGCTATCCGGTCTACGATGTCCCGGTCCTCCGGGTACCAGCCGAAGTACTCGGCGTTGCGGGCCGCTACGCGCTGGAACGTGGCCCGGTAAACGGCGTCGGCCGGGCCGGCCAGCGGCGCAAGGCCGCCAGTCACCAGGACCTCCCTCAGGCCCTCCGGAGCAAAGGACAGGTACGTCAGTGCGCAGAATCCTCCGTAGCTCTGGCCGTACACCGTCCACGGGCCGGCCCCCAAGGCATCCCGGATCAGCTCGGCGTCGGCCACGATGGAATCGGCACGGAAATGCTCCAGGTACGCGGCCTGGTCCGCGGCGGATCCCCGCAGCGGCAGGGTGTTCCGGTCCGCGGGCGTGGACAGCCCCGTTCCGCGCTGGTCCAGCATCAGGATCCGGAAGTCCTTGGCGGCCGCTTTGCTCCAGCCGCCCAGCGAGCCAAACCTGTTGCCGCGCCCGCCGGGACCGCCCTGGAGGAACAGGAGCCAAGGGAGATCCGCGGCCTGGTCCTCGCTGTGTGCGGCCGAAACGTACTCCCGGGCAAAAACGGAAATTGTTTCGCCCGAGGGCGAAGCGTGGTCCAGCGGCACTGTGAAGACGTGCTCCGTGGTCCGCATCCCGCGGAACTGGTGCTTCGCCCTTACCTCGTGCCTTGCCCCGACCGCCGGGCCTGCCGGCGGTGGCATCCCTGCACTAGCCATTGGCGGCGGCGGGGACGGCATTGCCGAACTGTTCGAGGGCCTGGCCGGTAAGCCGGAACGTGGACCACCCGTCCATTGGCTTCGCGCCGAGGCGCCGGTAGAAGTTGATGGACGGCTCATTCCAGTCAAGGACGCTCCACTCCACCCTGGCGTAGCCGTTCTCCACGGCGATGGCGGCGAGGTGCTGGAGCAGGGCCTTTCCGTGTCCTTCGCCGCGGGCCTCCGGGCTAACGTAAAGGTCCTCCAGGTAGATGCCGTGCACGCCTTCCCAGGTGGAATAGTTCAGGAACCACAAAGCGAACCCCTGGACTTCGCCGGCCCCGTTCTCTGCCATGGCAGCGAACACGCGCGGGTTCTCTCCGAACAGCACCTGCTGCAGCATCGCGGGAGTGTTACGGACGGCGTCAGGTTCCTTTTCGTAGTTCGCCAATTCGCCGATCATCCTGAGGATTGCGGGTACGTCTTGCGGGGTTGCGGGGCGGATTACACTCATTGTTCGAGCTTACCGTCGGCACCCGGCAGGCGCTGGCAGCGTTCAGAGCCGGTTGACCTCAGTCACCCTGATCACGGCCGTTCCGGTTTCGTCCGAGGCAGCCAGGTCCACCTCGGCGGAAATCCCCCAGTCATGGTTCCCGGCGGGATCGTCGAAGATCTGCCGGACCTTCCACCGGTCCTTTTCCTCCGTGATGATGAGCAGGGCCGGTCCCCGGGCGTCCGGCCCGGTCCCGATGTCGTCGTGTTCGTCAAAGTAGTCGTCAAGGGCGTCTTCCCAGCGCTCGGCGCCCCAGCCGGCTGCGCCGTCGAGTTCCCCCAGCGCGGCCGCATCCTCGTCGGCGAACAGCTCCACACGGCGGAACAGCTCGTTGCGCACCATTACCCGGAAGGCCCGGATGTTGGACGTGAGCGAGGGCGGGGGCGGCGGAGGCGCGTCGTGCGGGGTGGGGGCGGCGCCCGAGGCCAGTTCCTCCCATTCGTCCAGGAGGCTGGAGTCCACCTGTCGGACCAGCTCGCCCAGCCAGGCAACCAGGTCCTCCAAATCGTCGCGCAGCATGTCCTGGGGAACAGTCTGCCGCAGGGCCTTGAAGGCGTCGGCGAGGTAGCGCAGGACTATCCCCTCGGATCGGGCCAGTCCGTAGAACTGCACGAACTCGCCAAAGTTCATGGCACGCTCGTACATGTCCCGGACCACGGACTTGGGGGCAAGCTCGAAGTCGCCCACCCAGGGTGCGGCCTTCCGGTACACCTCGAAGGCTTCCCCGAGAATCTCCGCCAATGGCTGGGGATAAGACACTTCCTCGAGCATGGCCATCCGCTGGTCGTACTCGATGCCGTCGGCCTTCATGGCGGCCACCGCCTCGCCGCGGGCCTTCTTCTGCTGGGCTGAAAGAATCTGCCGCGGCTTCTCCAGGGTCGCCTCGATCACGGACACCACGTCCAGGGCGTACGACGGCGAGTCCGGGTCCAGGAGTTCAAGTGCGGCCAGTGCGAAGGGGGACAGCGGTTGGTTGAGTGCGAAGTTCGGCTGAAGGTGGACAGTCAGCCGGACAGTACGGCCGTCGGGTCCCTGCTCTTGTGCAGGAATCCGCTCCACTACCTCGGCCGCGAGCAGCTCGCGGTAGATGCCCAGTGCCTTCTTCATGAGCTGCAGCTGGGAGGACCGGGTCTCGTGGTTTTCCGTCAGGAGGCGGCGGGCGGCCGTAAACGGGTCCCCCGGCCGCTCCATCAGGTTCATCAGCATCGCGTGCGTAACCGTGAAGCTGGAGGTCAGCGGGTCCGGTACCGACTCGACGAGCCGCTTGAACGTAGGCTCGCCCCAGCTCACGAACCCCTCCGGCGGCTTCTTCTTCACCACCTGCCGCAGCTTCTTCTGGTCATCGCCGAATTTGGCCACGGCCTTGGCCATTGCCTTGACGTTCTCCGTCACGTGTTCGGGCGCCTGGACCACCACTGTCCCGGCGGTGTCGTAACCTGCCCGGCCGGCTCGGCCCGCAATCTGGTGGAACTCACGGGAGTTAAGCAGCCGGGTGCGGACGCCGTCGTACTTGCTCAGTGCCGTGAGCAGGACAGTGCGGATGGGCACGTTGATTCCCACGCCCAGGGTGTCGGTGCCGCAGATGACCTTCAGCAGCCCCGCCTGGGCCAGCTGCTCCACGAGCCGGCGGTACTTCGGCAGCATGCCCGCATGGTGCACGCCTATGCCGTGGCGGACCAGCCGGTTCAGGGTCTTGCCGAAACCTGCGGCGAACCGGAAGTTGGCGATCAGCTCTGCGATCTTGTCCTTCTCCTCGCGGGTGCAGACGTTGATGCTCATCAGGGTCTGGGCGCGGTCGATTGCCTCAATCTGGCTGAAATGCACCACGTAGACCGGCACCTGCCTGGTGGAGAGCAGCTCCTCCAGCGTCTCGTGCACGGGGGTCTCGTGGTAGTAGTAATGCAGCGGAATGGGCCGTTCCGCGGAGCTCACCGTGGTGGTGGCGCGGCCCGTCAGCGTTGTCAGGCCTTCCTCGAACCGGCTGACGTCGCCCAGCGTGGCGGACATCAGGAGGAATTGCGCCCGGGGGAGCTCCAGCAGGGGAACCTGCCACGCCCAGCCGCGCTGCGGGTCCGAATAGAAATGGAACTCGTCCATGATCACCGTGCCGAGTTCCGTGGCTGCGCCTTCACGGAGGGCGGTGTTGGCCAGGATCTCGGCCGTGCAGCAGATGATCGGCGCATCCTGGTTGACGCCGGAGTCGCCCGTGATCATTCCCACGTTCTCGGCGCCGAAAATATCGCACAGGGCAAAGAACTTTTCGGAGACCAGTGCCTTGATCGGCGCGGTGTAGTAGCTCCGCTGGCCCTGGGCCATGGCCTGGAAGTGGGCGGCGATGGCCACGAGGGATTTTCCGGACCCGGTGGGGGTGGCCAGGATGACGTTCGACCCCGTGGCCAGCTCCATAATGGCTTCGTCCTGTGCGGGATAAAGGGCCAATCCCCGGCTTTCCGTCCACTCAACGAACCGCGTGTAGAGGTCGTCGGGATCCACGCCCACAGTACGGACGGAGGCGGGCAGATGGGGCAGCTGGTCAACGAGTTTCATTGATTGCCAGCTTAGTGCCCTGCCGTGCCCGGGATTCCGCCCCGCCCGGGTTAAGCTTCGCGGTACAGAAGACGGCACCAGAAGGCGGAGATGGATATGAAGTGGGATCCGGCGAAATATGTCCAGTTCGGGGACTACCGGGACCGGCCCTTTTTCGACCTGACCGGCAGGGTCCGGGCGGACCGGCCCGTCCAGGTGGTGGACCTGGGCTGCGGGCCAGGGAACCTGACGGCCACGCTCGCGGACCGCTGGCCCGGTTCCGACGTGGTTGGCCTTGATTCATCGGAGGAGATGCTCGCCAAAGCCGCCGGGCAGTCGGAAGAAAACCCGTCCCTGCGCTTCGAGCTGGCGGACATTTCGGAGTGGAAGCCCTCGGGGCAGACCGATGTGGTGGTCAGCAATGCTGCCCTGCAGTGGGTGCCGGGCCACCAGGACATGATGCGGACGTGGCTGGATGCCCTGCGCCCCGGTGCCTGGTTCGCGCTCCAGGTCCCGGGGAACTTCAACGCCCCGTCCCATGCGTTGTTGCGCGGGCTGGCGGGCGCACAACGGTGGGCGCCGAAGCTCGGCGGGGTGCTGCGGGGCGGCGAGTCGGTGGGTGAGCCTGCGGAGTACCTCCGTCTCATGCTCGACGCCGGGTTCTCGGCTGATGCCTGGGAGACAACCTACCTTCAGGTGCTGCCCGGCAGGGATGCCGTCCTGGAGTGGGTCCGCGGCACGGCGCTCCGCCCCGTCCTTGCCGCCCTTTCCCCGGCGGAGGGCGCGGAATTCGAGGCGGAGTACGCAGCCGCGCTGCGGGAAGCCTATCCACAAACGGAGCATGGAACCGTCTTTCCGTTTCGAAGGATCTTTGCCGTGGGGTGCAAGAACCAGTGACGAATCGAACGGCTGGACGATCTTCACACTCCAGTCGCAGCAATGAGGATAGGTCCGGCGATTCCCCGGGACCGCCTCGGGGAGCAGTTCGGGGTGGTGCACCAGGACGGGTGGCTCTTCGCCGGAACCATCAGGGAGGACGGACGAGCTGTGTGTTAGCCCACCGTTTGTCCACAGGCCCTAACGCTGATCTAATCTTGGTCATGGATCACGGCCGCATAGTCGAGCAGGGCACGCACCAAAGCCTTCTACCCGCCAACAGCTACTACGCCCGGCTTCACAACGCACAATTCTCCGCCCGGCCCGGACGTGCCGACGCACTTGAGGCCGGCCTTTGATGCCCGCATCCGGCTTCCCCGGAACATGGAAACCCAACACCGCCAGCTCGGTGGCGCTGTTTGAACAGCTGCGGCTCCAGGTCATCCACCTGGTAGACAACGGAGCCCTCCCGCCAGGGACCCGGCTGCCCGCCGTCAGGGCCCTGGCCGAGCGCTTGGATGTGGCTCCGCACACGGTGGCCCGTGCCTACAAGGAGCTCGAAGCCGCCGGAATCGTTGCCACCCACGGCAGGAACGGTACAACGGTGTGCGCACGTGACGAACGTCTCGGCGGGCTCTCAGCCGCCGCGGCAGCCTACGCCGCCGCGGCCAAAGCGCAGGGCGCCACGTTCGCCGAGGCGGTGAAGCTGCTGGCCGCCGCATACGACGCCGGCTGACCGCCCTGCGTGGATGTTCGAAGAAGTTTTCGATTAGCATAGGGGGGTGCCTAAAGCCGTAGCCGAAGAAACAGCCGTCCACCCCGTTTCCGTCGCAGCAGCACCCGCCGCCGCACCACGCCGCCCGGACCTCTCCCGCCTCGTCGTCAAAGGGGCGCGGGAGCATAACCTGCGGAACGTGGACCTCGACCTGCCCCGGGACGCGATGATCGTCTTTACCGGGCTGTCAGGATCCGGGAAGTCCTCCCTGGCTTTCGACACCATTTTCGCAGAGGGCCAACGGCGCTACGTCGAATCGCTGTCCGCCTATGCGCGCCAGTTCCTGGGCCAGGTGGACAAGCCGGACGTCGACTTCATTGAGGGCCTGTCGCCGGCGGTCTCCATCGACCAGAAGTCCACCAGCAAGAACCCGCGTTCCACGGTGGGCACCATCACCGAAATCTACGACTACATGCGCCTGCTCTGGGCCCGTGTGGGCCGGCCCCACTGCCCAGTGTGCGGCGAGCCTGTGGCCAAACAGACGCCCCAGCAGATCGTTGACCAGCTGCTGGAGCTTGACCAGGGTACCCGTTTCCAGGTCCTGGCCCCGGTGGTGCGTGGCCGCAAGGGCGAATTCGTTGACCTCTTCAAGGAACTGACCGCAAAGGGCTACTCCCGTGCACGCGTTGACGGGAACCTGGTCCAGCTAAGCGACCCGCCCAAGCTGGGCAAGCAGTTCAAGCACACCATCGAGGTGGTGGTGGACAGGCTGGTGGTCAAGGAAGGCATCAGCCAGCGGCTCACCGACTCCATTGAGACCGCGCTTGGCCTGGCCGAGGGCCGCGTCCTTGCAGAGTTCGTGGACCTTGAAGCGGACGATCCCGGCCGGCTGCGGGCCTTCTCCGAAAACCTGGCCTGCCCCAACGAGCACCCCCTTGCCATCGACGAGATCGAGCCCAGGTCCTTTTCGTTCAACAACCCCTTCGGCGCCTGCGCGGCCTGCAGCGGCATCGGCACCAAGCTGGAGGTGGACGAGGAACTCATCGTCCCCAACCCGGAACTCTCACTGGCCGAGGGAGCCATCGCTCCGTGGTCGCTTGGCACAGCCACCACTGAATACTGGAACAGGCTCCTGGAAGGCCTCGCGAAGGAACTCGGTTTCTCCATGGACACGCCGTGGGAGAAGCTTGGCAAGGACGTGCGCCAGACCGTCCTGCACGGCAAGGACCACAAGGTTGTGGTGCAGTACCGCAACCGCTTCGGCCGGGAGCGGAAGTACAGTACCGGATTCGAAGGCGCCATCCAGTACGTCCACCGCAAGCACGGCGAAACGGACTCCGACTGGGCCCGCGACCGCTACGAAGAGTACATGCGGCAGATCCCCTGCCCGGCCTGCAACGGGGCGCGCCTCAACCCGGCCTCCCTGTCGGTGCTGATCAACGGCAAGTCCATTGCAGACGTCGCCGCCCTGCCCATGCGCGACTGCGCAGAGTTCCTGAACAACCTGGTCCTGACGGGCCGGGAAGCACAGATTGCCCACCAGGTCCTGAAGGAGATCCAGGCCCGGCTGACCTTCCTGCTCGACGTCGGGCTGGAATACCTGAACCTCGAGCGTCCGTCCGCCACCCTTTCCGGCGGCGAGGCCCAGCGCATCCGCCTTGCCACCCAGATCGGCTCCGGCCTGGTAGGCGTCCTGTATGTGCTGGACGAACCATCGATCGGGCTGCACCAGCGGGACAACCGGCGGCTGATCGACACCCTTACCAGGCTCCGCGACATGGGAAATACGCTCATCGTGGTTGAGCACGACGAAGACACCATCCACGTGGCCGACTGGATCGTGGACATCGGACCCGGCGCCGGCGAGCACGGCGGCCAGGTGGTCCATTCCGGCTCCTACAAGGACCTGCTGGCCAACACCGCCTCCCTCACCGGCGACTACCTGTCCGGGCGCAAGAAGATCGAGGTCCCGAAGAAACGCCGCAAGTACGACAAAAAGCGTGAGCTGAAGGTGGTGGGCGCGAGGGAGAACAACCTCCTCAACGTCGACGCCGCGTTCCCGCTGGGGCTTTTCACCGCGGTCACGGGGGTGAGCGGCTCCGGTAAGTCCACGTTGGTCAATGAGATCCTCTACAAGGTGCTGGCCAACAAGCTCAACGGCGCCAAACAGGTGGCGGGCCGGCACAAGACCGTCCAGGGCCTGGAACACCTCGACAAGGTGGTCCACGTGGACCAAAGCCCCATCGGGCGCACCCCCCGCTCCAACCCCGCCACCTACACGGGCGTGTTCGACAACATCCGCAAGCTGTTCGCGGAAACCACCGAAGCGAAAGTACGCGGGTACCTGCCCGGCCGGTTCTCGTTCAACGTCAAGGGAGGCCGCTGCGAAGCCTGCTCGGGTGACGGCACGCTGAAGATCGAGATGAACTTCCTGCCCGACGTCTACGTCCCCTGCGAGGTGTGCCATGGTGCGCGGTACAACCGGGAGACACTCGAAGTGCATTACAAGGGCAAGACCATCGCGGACGTCCTGAACATGCCCATCGAGGAAGGCGCCGAGTTTTTCGCTGCCTTCTCGCCCATCGCCCGGCACCTCAACACCCTCGTGGACGTCGGCCTGGGCTACGTCCGCCTGGGCCAGCCCGCCACCACGCTGTCCGGCGGTGAGGCCCAGCGCGTGAAACTCGCCGCTGAACTCCAGAAGCGGTCCAACGGGCGCAGCGTCTACGTGCTGGACGAGCCCACCACCGGACTGCACTTCGAGGACATCCGCAAGCTGCTGATGGTCCTCCAGGGGCTGGTGGACAAGGGCAACACCGTGATAACCATCGAACACAACCTGGACGTCATCAAGAGTGCGGACTGGATCGTGGACCTCGGGCCGGACGGCGGCTCCGGCGGCGGCCAGATTGTGGCGTCAGGAACGCCGGAGGAGCTGGCCAAGTCCACTGCCAGCCACACAGCCGCGTTCCTCGCGGAAATCCTGTAGGAGCAGGGCGATTTTTTCGGAAGTATTCAAAACGTATGCCGTTGCGCGTATGCGAGTTTCAGGCACGAGTGGTGTCGTGAGAAACTAACCCGGTGACTCAAACAACAGTGCCCGTGATCTTTGACCTGGACGGCACTCTTGTCGATCCGGCCGGTGGAATAACAGACGGAATCTCTTTTGCCCTGAACGCCGTGGGGCTTCCCGTTCCCGGCCAGGACCTGCTCCACGCGATGATCGGCCCGAAACTCAGCGATTCCCTGCTGAATGTGGCAAATGTGCCGGCGGACCTGCTGGACGAGGTCATCCGCCTGTACCGCGAGTACTACGTGGCCACCGGGATCGCGCAAAGCCGGATCTACCCGGGCGTCCGTGAAGTCCTGGAGTCCTATGCGGAAGCCGGGCTCCCGGTGGCTGTTGCCACCCAGAAACCGCAGGGCCTTGCCCGCACGGTGCTGGCACACCATGGAATCGACGTTCTGTTCCACGGCATCCATGGCTCCGCGGATGACGAAAGCGCGGTGCAGGGGGTTCCGCTCGGCAAGACAGAGATCATCGCCGCTGCCTTGAAGGACCTGAACACACGGCATGCGGTGATGGTGGGGGACCGGGCGCAGGATGTTTCGGGTGCCACCGCCAACGGCCTGGACTGCATCGGCGTGGCCTGGGGCTTTGCCCCCGACGGCGAACTCGAAGAGGCCGGTGCGGTGGCCGTCGTGGAAACCGCCGAGGGCCTGGCGGAGCTTATCCGGCGGATGCAGGCCATCCACTCCGCGGCGATGGGGGAGGTGACCAACGATGGCAATGTTTGATGCTGTCCGCTGGACCACCCGCAGCCTGATCTCGGGCACCTGCCGGCCCACCGTCGTCGGCCTTGAAAACGTTCCTGCCGACGGGCCGTTCATTGTGGCCCCGAACCATCTGTCATTCTTCGACAGCGTGATTGTGCAGGCCCTGATGCCCCGCCCCGTTGCCTTTTTCGCGAAGGCCGAATACTTCACAACCGGGGGCGTCAAGGGCAAGGTCATGAAGGCCTTTTTCGAATCCGTGGGTTCCATTCCCGTGGAACGGGGCGAGCAGGCCGCCAGTGTCCAGGCACTCAAGACCCTGCTGGACATCCTGGAATCCGGCAAGGGAATCGGCATCTACCCGGAAGGCACCCGCTCCCGTGACGGCATCCTCTACCGGGGACGCACCGGGGTGGGATGGCTGGCGCTGACCACCGGGGCCCCGGTGATTCCGGTTGGACTTATCGGCACGGAAAACCTCCAGCGCGCCGGTGAGAGCGGGGTACGCCCGCAGCATTTCACCATGAAAGTGGGGGAGCCGCTGTACTTCGACAAGACGGGGCCGGACCATTCGCTGCCGGCCCGGCGGGCAGTGACTGACCGCATCATGGACGCCATTGCCGAGCTCAGCGGCCAGGAACGCTCCACCAGCTACAACCAGAGCAAGGCCACGGAATAACGTCGGATTCCAGCGGGATTTAAGGGCTGCAGGTGCCCCGGGTGGCAAAGGCACCCGGCGCACCTCAGTAGACTGGATAGGTGGCAAATCCAGCAAGTTACCGGCCCAAGACGGGAGAGATTCCCACCAACCCGGGGGTGTACCGCTTCCGTGATGCGCACGGCCGCGTCATCTATGTAGGCAAGGCGAAGAGCCTCCGTTCCCGGCTGAACTCCTACTTTGCCAACCCTGCCGGCCTGCTGCCCAAGACCTATGCCATGGTCCACGCGGCCAGCAGCGTTGAGTGGACGGTGGTGGGCAGCGAACTGGAGTCGCTGCAGCTGGAATACACCTGGATCAAGGAATTCAAGCCGCGGTTCAACGTGGTGTTCCGTGACGATAAGACCTACCCCTACCTGGCCGTCACGATAGGCGAGAAGTATCCCCGAGTCCAAGTGATGCGCGGCGACAAGAGGAAAGGCACCCGCTACTTCGGCCCCTACACGGCAGGCGCCATCCGGGAGACCATGGATACCCTGCTGCGCGTCTTTCCGGTACGCAGCTGCAGCGCCGGAGTGTTCAAGCGCGCCGAGGCCAGCGGCCGGCCCTGCCTCCTGGGCTATATCGATAAATGCTCCGCCCCATGCGTGGGAAGGATCTCCCCGGAAGACCACCAGGCACTGGCAGAGGACTTCTGCGCCTTCATGGGAGGCGAGGCCAAGCGCTTCATCGCGAAGCTGGAAAAGCAGATGGCGGAAGCAGTAGCCGAGCTTGACTACGAGCGCGCTGCCCGGGTCCGCGATGACATCACCGCCCTGCGGAAAGTGTTTGAGCGCAACGCCGTGGTCCTCGCGGAGGACACCGACGCCGATATCTTCGCCCTGCACGAAGACGAACTGGAAGCCGCGGTCCAGGTGTTCCATGTCCGCGGCGGGCGCATCCGCGGCCAGCGTGGCTGGGTGGTTGAAAAGGTGGAGGATTCCACCACCCCGGACCTCGTGGAGCATCTCCTGCAGCAGGTGTACGGCGAGGACGGCGACAGCCATGGCAGGCTGCCGCGGGAGGTCCTGGTCCCCGTGGCCCCCAGCAATACCGAGGAATTGGCGCTGTGGCTGGGCGGGCTGCGGGGGGCAAAGGTTGATATCCGGGTCCCGCAGCGCGGGGACAAGGCCGCGTTGATGTCCACGGTGCGCGAGAATGCCGAGCACGCCCTGAAGCTGCACAAGACCCGGCGCGCCGGGGACCTCACCGTCAGGTCGCAGGCATTGCAGGAACTCCAGGAGGCGCTGGACCTGCCCGTGCCGCTGCTGCGGATCGAGTGCTTCGACGTCTCGCACGTCCAAGGCACCAACGTGGTGGCCTCCATGGTGGTGGTGGAGGACGGGCTGCCCAAGAAATCGGATTACCGGAAGTTTTCCGTCACCGGACCGGCAGCGGCGGACGACACCGCCGCGATGCATGACGTCCTCACCCGCCGGTTCCGCCACTACCTGCAGGACAAGTCTGCGCAGGTGGGTGAGGCTGCCCTGGCCGGCGCCCCAGTGGGGCTCGAAGAGGGGCCTGAACAGGAACAGGAAGCGCAGGCCGGCCTGCTGGATACCACCACGCCTGCACCGCGGGCCAAGTTCGCCTACCCGCCCAACCTGGTGGTGGTGGACGGCGGCAAGCCCCAGGTCAACGCCGCAGCGCGTGCCCTCGCCGATCTCGGCATTGACGATGTCTATGTGGTGGGCCTGGCCAAGCGGCTCGAGGAAGTGTGGCTGCCGGACAGCGACTTCCCGGTCATCCTTCCCAGGACATCCCAGGGGCTGTACCTGCTGCAGCGGATCCGTGACGAAGCCCACCGCTTCGCCATTTCGTTCCACCGGCAAAAGCGGGGGAAGGCCATGACCGTCTCCGCCCTGGACGGTGTGCCGGGGCTGGGTGCCTCCAAGCGGAAAGCCCTGCTGGCCCACTTTGGTTCCGTGAAGGGCGTCAAGGCCGCCTCGGCCGCCGAGCTGTCCCAGGCGAAGGGTATCGGCCCTGCCCTTGCCGTTGCCATCGTGAACCACTTCGCGCCGGACGGACCGGAAGCTGCAGCGGTCCCTGCCATCAACATGACCACCGGCGAAATCATCGAAACTTAGCGGAGTCCCCTGAAACTTGGCTAGGGTAATGAACGGGGTTTCCGCCAACGCGGCAGCCTGCTGGACAACAACAGGAACGGGGCGGACTTAATGGCAGAGACGACGGCGGAATCCGGGGCCGGGGAGGGCGGGCTGCAGCCCGTCAAGCCCCTCGAAGCGGAGCTGCTGGTGGTCACCGGAATGTCCGGAGCCGGGCGGAGCACAGCCGCCGACGCGCTGGAGGACCATGGCTGGTACGTCGTGGAAAACCTTCCGCCGCAGATGCTCGGAACGTTGGCCGACCTTGTGTCCCATGCACCGCAGTCCATTCCCCGGCTGGCGGTGGTCATCGACGTCCGCAGCAAGGGACTGTTCGCCGATATCCGGGCCGCGCTGGGAGCATTGGCCTCCAGCGGGGTGGCTTTCCGGGTGCTCTTCCTGGACGCCAGCGACAACGTCCTGGTCCGGCGGTTCGAACAAGGGCGCCGGCCGCACCCGCTGCAGGCCGGCGGCCGCATCCTCGACGGCATCGCCGCCGAACGGGAGCTGCTCCAGGAACTGCGCGACAGCTCCGACGTCGTCCTGGACACCTCCGGCTATAACGTCCACGGCCTTGCCACCGCCATTACCGAACTCTTCAGTGAAACGGGGCCGGTGGCCCTGCGGCTGAACATCATGAGCTTCGGCTTCAAGTACGGCCTGCCCGTGGACGCCAACTACGTTGCGGACGTCCGGTTCATCCCCAACCCGCACTGGGTGCCCCAGCTGCGCCCGCACACCGGGCTGGACAAGGATGTCAGCGACTACGTGCTGGAGGCGGAAGGAGTCAAGAACTTCGTGGACCGCTATGTCATGGCCTTGGAGCCCGTCCTGGACGGTTACCGCCGCGAGAACAAGCACTACGCCACCATCGCCGTGGGCTGCACGGGCGGAAAGCACCGCTCGGTGGCCGTCGCCGTCGAGCTTTCCAAGAAACTGGCACAGTTCCCCAGAGTCACGGTGACCACCACGCACCGGGATCTGGGCCGGGAGTAATGTCGCTTTTCACCGGGGCCCTGCCGCTGGTTCCGCCCGCCGGGGCAGCGGGCGGCCAGCAGAACAAAGGCCCCAAGGTAGTTGCCCTGGGCGGCGGCCACGGCCTGTCGGCGTCGCTGTCCGCCCTGCGCCTCCTCACCTCTGACCTGACGGCGGTGGTGACGGTAGCGGACGACGGCGGCTCCTCCGGGCGCCTGCGCGAGGAGTACGGGGTCCTGCCGCCGGGCGACCTGCGCATGGCGTTGGCCGCGCTGTGTGACGACACCGACTGGGGACGCACCTGGCGGGACGTCATGCAGCACCGGTTCCGTCCCGGCAAGGGCCCGGGCGGTTCCCTGGACGAACATGCCATGGGCAACCTGCTGATCGTGACCCTCTGGGAACTGCTGGGCGACGCCGTCGCCGGGCTCAAGTGGGCAGGCGCGCTCCTTGGAGCACGCGGCCAGGTCCTGCCCATGTCCACCGTGCCGCTCACTATCGAAGGTGACGTCCGGATCACCGCCCCTGACGGCGGTTCCGCCCTGCGCACCATCCGGGGCCAGGCGCGCTGCGCGGTAGCGGGTTCCCTGGAAGAGGTGCGGCTCCAGCCCGAAGCCGCCCCCGCCTGCGTTGAAGCACTTACTGCGATCGAGCTCGCGGACTGGGTCATCCTGGGCCCGGGCTCCTGGTACACCTCCGTGCTGCCGCACCTCCTCCTGCCCGAGATGCGGGATGCACTGTGCCGGACGCCGGCGAAGCGCTGCCTCACCATGAACCTGGCCACGGACACCAAGGAAACCTCCGGCATGACCGCCGCGGACCACCTTGACGTGCTGCGAAGATACGCCCCCGGGTTCAGCGTGGACGTTGTCCTGGCAGATCCCGCATCCGTCCCTGACCGGCAGGAGTTCGAGAAAGCCGCCGGGATGATCGGCGCCGAGGTGGTCTTGGGTAAAGTAAGGGCGTCGGGCCGCCGTCCCGTCCACGACCCCCTGCGTCTGGCGACGGCGTACCACGACGTTTTTGGGAACAGTTAGGAAGGTGCCATGGCACTGACAGCATCGGTCAAAGAAGAACTGTCCCGTCTGGACATCAAGAAGTCATCAGTACGCAAGGCCGAGGTATCCGCCATGCTCCGCTTCGCGGGCGGGCTGCATATCATCTCCGGCCGGATCGTCATCGAGGCCGAGGTGGATCTCGCGTCCACCGCGCGGCGCCTCCGGGCAGCAATCGCCGAAGTCTATGGCCACCAGAGCGAGATCATCGTCGTTTCTGCCGGGGGACTGCGGCGCGCCAGCCGCTACGTGGTCCGGGTGGTGCGCGACGGCGAGGCGCTGGCCCGCCAGACAGGCCTCCTCGATGGCCGCGGCCGCCCCGTGCGCGGGCTGCCGTCCGCCGTCGTCAACGGCTCAGCCGCCGACGCCGAAGCGGTGTGGCGAGGGGCTTTCCTGGCGCACGGCTCGCTGACCGAGCCGGGGCGCTCATCGTCGCTTGAGGTTACGTGCCCCGGCCCGGAATCGGCGCTGGCCCTCGTGGGCGCGGCGCGCCGGCTGGACATCCAGGCGAAAGCCCGCGAAGTCCGCGGCGTGGACCGGGTGGTCATCCGGGACGGTGACACCATTGCGGCGCTGCTGACCCGCATGGGCGCCCACGACGCCCTGATGGTCTGGGAGGAACGGCGGATGCGCAAGGAGGTGCGTGCCACCGCCAACCGGCTGGCCAACTTCGACGACGCTAACCTCCGGCGCTCTGCCCAGGCAGCCGTAGCAGCAGGGGCGCGCGTGGACCGGGCCCTGGAAATCCTCGGCGACGACGTGCCGGAGCACCTGAAGTACGCCGGGGAACTGCGGGTGGCGCACAAACAGGCCAGCCTGGACGAGCTCGGCCGCCTCGCGGACCCGGTAATGACCAAGGACGCGATTGCCGGGAGGATCCGCCGATTGCTGGCTATGGCGGACAAACGTGCGCTGGACCTGGGCATCCCGGGGACGGACGCCAATGTGACGCCTGAAATGCTGGACGAGTGACAGCCCCATAGAATCAAAAATGATTCCGGGCGCGCGCCGCCCGGATGCACAATCCGAGAGTTACCAACCGGACCGAATGTCCACGATTTTGGAGGATTTTGTGACCGAGTACGTATTGCCCGAACTCAGCTACGACTACGCCGCCCTGGAGCCGCACATTTCCGCGCGGATCATGGAGCTGCACCACAGCAAGCACCATGCGGCCTACGTGGCCGGCGCCAACAACGCACTGGCCCAGCTGGCCGAAGCACGGGAGAAGGGCGACTTCGCCAACATCAACCGGCTCTCCAAGGACCTCGCCTTCCACACCGGCGGCCACATCAACCACTCGGTGTTCTGGAACAACCTCTCCCCGGACGGCGGCGACAAGCCCGAAGGTGAACTCGCGGCGGCCATCGATGACGCGTTCGGCTCGTTCGACGCGTTCCGCGCCCAGTTCTCCGCGGCGGCACTGGGACTGCAGGGGTCCGGCTGGGGTTTCCTCGCCTACGAGCCCATCGGCGGGAACCTGGTCATCGAGCAGCTGTACGACCAGCAGGGCAACGTTGCGCTCGGCACCACCCCGCTGCTGATGCTGGACATGTGGGAGCACGCCTTCTACCTGGACTACGTCAACGTGAAGGCCGACTACGTCAAGGCGTTCTGGAACATCGTGAACTGGGCCGACGTCGCCAAGCGGTTCGAGGCAGCGCGCACCAGCGCCACGGGACTCATCACCGTCCCGTAGAGCGTTCATGCACCACGGTGTAACAAAGTTCACATTTCGGACATATAACGGCCGGGATGTGGACGGTCCGCCCCCGCAGTTGCGGGGGCGGACCCAGTTAAACGTAAGATAGGTCACGGAAGGCGGTTAGCCTTCAGCAATGAGGCTGGTCGCCCTCCGTATGTAAATCATCTCTGCCCAATGGCGTGCGGGATCTGTTAGTTGGCTTGATAGCCCGCTCAACTAGTTGTGCTTCTGAAAGCACCAAGGAGACTGAAAAAGTGACGACCCGTATTGGTATCAACGGCTTTGGCCGTATTGGCCGCAACTACTTCCGTGCAGCACTTGCGCAGGGCGCAGACCTGGAGATCGTTGCAGTCAACGACCTCACCAGCCCCGAGGCACTCGCACACCTCTTCAAGTACGACTCCGTCGGCGGCCGCCTGAAGGAAACCATCGAGGTCAAGGACGGCAACATCGTCGTCAACGGCAACGTCGTCAAGGTCCTCGCCGAGCGCGATCCCGCTAACCTCCCGTGGGGGGAACTGGGCGTTGACATCGTCATCGAGTCCACCGGCTTCTTCACCAAGGCCGCCGCTGCACAGAAGCACATTGATGCAGGCGCCAAGAAGGTCCTGATCTCCGCCCCGGCGTCCGACGAGGACATCACCATTGTGATGGGCGTAAACCACGGCCTGTACGACAATGCGACGCACCACATCATCTCCAACGCTTCATGCACCACCAACTGCCTCGGCCCGCTGGCGAAGGTCATCAACGACGAGTTCGGCATCGAGCGCGGCCTCATGACCACCGTGCACGCCTACACCGCGGACCAGAACCTCCAGGACGGCCCGCACAACGACCTGCGCCGTGCGCGCGCCGCGGCCATCAACATGGTGCCGACGTCCACCGGTGCAGCCAAGGCCATCGGCCTGGTGCTGCCCGAGCTCAAGGGCAAGCTGGACGGCTACGCCATCCGCGTCCCGGTCCCCACCGGTTCAGCCACCGACCTCACGGTCACGGTCTCCCGCGAGACCACCGTGGAGGAAGTCAACGCCGCCCTCAAGCGGGCCGCCGAGTCCGAGGAACTGCAGGGCTTCCTCACCTACACGGATGAGCCGATCGTTTCTTCCGACATCGTTGGCGACCCCGCCTCCTCCATCTTCGACTCCGGCCTGACCAAGGTAATTGGCAACCAGGTCAAGGTTGTTTCCTGGTATGACAACGAATGGGGCTACTCAAACCGCCTCGTAGACCTCACGGAGCTTGTGGCAGCCAAGCTGGGCTAGGGTTAGACACATGACATCTCACACCCTCAACGAACTTCTCGCTGAAGGTGTCCGCGGGCGGTACATTCTGGTTCGAAGTGACCTGAATGTGCCGCTCGACGGCTCTACAGTCACTGACGACGGCCGCATCAAGGCCTCCCTGCCAGTGCTGTCAAAGCTCACGGACGCCGGTGCCCGCGTGCTGGTAACAGCCCACCTCGGACGCCCCAAGGGCGCACCTGAGGAAAAGTACTCCCTTCGGCCCGCAGTAGCCCGCCTGGCTGAGCTGGCCGGGTTCAAGGCCACCCTTGCCGCCGACATTGTCGGCAGTGCCGCCAAGGAAGCAGCAGCATCCCTGCAGGACGGCGAAGTGCTCGTCCTGGAGAACGTGCGCTTCGATGCCCGCGAAACCAGCAAGGACGACGCCGAGCGCGGCGCCTTCGCGGATGAACTGGTCGCCCTGACGGGCGGCAACGGCGCCTACGTGGACGATGCCTTCGGAGCGGTCCACCGCAAGCACGCCAGTGTTTACGACGTCGCCACCCGCCTTCCGTCCTACCTTGGCGACCTCGTGCACACCGAGGTGGAGGTCCTGCGCAAGCTGACGGCGGACACCCAGCGCCCCTATGTGGTGGTCCTCGGCGGCTCCAAGGTCTCCGACAAGCTGGCAGTCATCGACAACCTGCTGGGCAAGGCCGACACCATCCTGGTGGGCGGCGGGATGCTGTTCACCTTCCTCGCCGCGGCCGGGCACAAGGTCGCCTCCAGCCTGCTCGAGGAAGACCAGATCCCGGTGGTCCAGGACTACCTCAAGCGCGCTGCCGGTGCCGGCACTGAATTCGTGGTGCCCACGGACGTCGTGGTGGCGGAGAAGTTCGCTGCCGATGCCGCACACGAGACCGTCCCTGCGGACAACATCGAAGGCAGCAGCTTCGGGGCCCAGGGCATCGGCCTGGACATCGGGCCGGAGTCCGCGGCAGCATTCGCCGAGCGAATCAAGGGTGCAAAGACGGTCTTCTGGAACGGTCCGATGGGGGTCTTTGAATTCGAAGCCTTCTCCGCCGGGACACGCGCCATCGCACAGGCCCTGACCGAGACCGAAGCGTTCACCGTGGTGGGCGGCGGGGACTCTGCTGCGGCCGTACGCACGCTTGGCTTCGCTGACGACCAGTTCGGACACATCTCCACTGGTGGAGGCGCAAGCCTGGAATACCTCGAAGGCAAGGAACTCCCGGGACTCAGCGTCCTCGACCGCTAACGCCTTTCCGGCAGCAGTACCTGACCCTTCAAGTCCCTCCGGCCGGCAGGTTGCCCCGCGGCAACCTGCCGGCCGTACACATATCAAGAACTTTTTTGGAGAATACGTGACTACGTCAACGAACGGCGCTTTCGACCGCAAGCCCTTCATCGCGGGCAACTGGAAAATGAATATGGACCACGTGCAGGGCATCACCCTCCTGCAGAAGCTCGCATGGACCCTCTCGGACGCCAAGCACGACTACAGCCGGGTTGAAGTTGCTGTTTTTCCCCCCTTCACGGATCTCCGCGGCGTCCAGACCCTAGTCCAGGGCGACGACCTGGACATTGCCTACGGCGGACAGGACCTCTCCCAGTTCGACTCGGGAGCGTACACCGGTGACATCTCGGGCCAGTTCCTCAACAAGCTGGGCTGCAAGTACGTCCTGGTGGGCCACAGTGAGCGCCGCACCATCCACAACGAATCCGACGACGTCCTCAACGCCAAGGTCAAGGCGGCCTTCAAGCACGCCATCACGCCCGTGCTCTGCGTCGGTGAAGGCCTCGAGATCCGCCAGGCCGGTACCCACGTCAGCCACACCCTGGCGCAGCTTCGGGCCGGCGTGGACGGACTTAGCGGCGAACAGGCGGCCGAACTGGTCGTCGCCTACGAACCTGTGTGGGCTATCGGTACCGGCGAAGTAGCCGGACCTGAAGACGCGCAGGAGATGTGCGCCGCCATCCGCGCTGAGCTCGAGACGCTGTTCGGCGCCGATGTTGCAGCCAGGACACGGCTCCTCTACGGCGGTTCGGTGAAGGCCAACAATGCCGCCGCAATCCTCAAGGAACGCGACGTGGACGGCCTGCTGGTCGGCGGGGCAAGCTTGGATCCTGCCGAGTTTGCTAATATTGTCAGGTTCGAGAGTCACTTGGTGACGGACTAGTCCGTCCGCTCAACTCCCGCAATCCCCAACTTCCCGAAAGGCCGTCGTGGACGTTCTTCATGTCATTCTGCAGATCCTCCTGGGCATCACCAGCCTCCTGCTGACGCTGCTCATCCTCCTCCACAAGGGCAGGGGCGGCGGGATGTCGGACATGTTCGGAGGCGGCATGAGCTCAGGCCTCAGCTCGTCGGGTGTCGCCGAACGCAACCTGAACAGGTTCACGGTGGTGCTTGGGGTGACGTGGGGCATCGTCATCATCGCGCTGGGACTGATCATGCGGTTCAGCGGCGGCGGAGACTCCTGATTACCTGATTCGCGGAAAGTGCCGTGGCGGAGACTGCCGCCGCACAGGTCTGCCAACTAAACTGTGGCTGTCGGTTCCCGACAGCCACAGTTCTGTTTAACAGGCAGGAGTCCCGATGATTCATCCGTCGTCAGGCTTCCGAGGCACCCGCGCGGGCGTCACGGAAGGAACGGGTTTCAGCTTCGAGTCAGAGGACCATGGGAAGCCGCTGCCGCGCGTCCGGGTCTCATACTGGTGCGCGAAGGGCCACGAAACTACCCCGGTATTCCTTAAACTCCCCGAGGACCAGATCCCGCTGGCCTGGGATTGCCGGACGTGCGGCGGCCCGGCATCGCGGGATGGCCAGGCAGCAGCCGCCGACGCCTTGGACGACGGCTATAAAAGCCACCTTGAGTACGTTAAAGAGCGGCGCTCCGACCAGGACGCCGAAGATGTCCTGGCCGGAGCGCTGGAAAGACTACGCGCCCGCGGCGTCCTTCCGGACCAGCTGCTGGGGGACACGTGAGGCCGCGTTTTCGTCGATAAGCCACAGGGTCCGGGACGTGCCCCGTGGTCCTGCGGCCGGGACCTGGACGGGATTGGCGCCTGCCAGTGCCAGACCCACGGCGCCGGCCTTGTCCTCGCCTGCCACCACCATCCACACCTCGGAGGCGGTATTGATGGCCGGCAGCGTCAGGGATACCCGCAGGGGCGGCGGTTTTGGCGAGTTCCTGACCCCCACCACAGTGCGTTCCTTCTCACGGATGCCGGCCTGCTCCGGGAACAGCGACGCGACGTGCGCATCCGGACCGACTCCCAGCAGGACGACGTCCAGGCGCGGCAGCGCGGACGGCTCCTCCGGCCGGTCGTCGGACATGTCGGCAGCGTGCTCGGCGGCTGCTGCTTCCCGTAACCGCCGGGCATAATCCTCGGCGGCTTCTTCCGGAGTGCCGAAGTCATCCGCGGAACCCGGTTCGTGGATCCGTTCAGGGTCCACGGGGATATGCGACAGCAGGGCCTCGGATGCCTGCTTCGTATTCCGGTCCGGGTCCCCGGCGGGGAGGAACCGCTCGTCGCCCCACCAGAAATTCACCTTTGACCAATCGACCGCCGGCGCGGCCGGGGAGTCCGCAACTGCCTTTAGCGTGCCGATACCCACGGTTCCCCCGGTCAGCACCACGGTGGCCTCGCCGAACTTGTCCTGCACATCAACAAGCTTGGTGATCAGGCGGGCCGCGATGGCGGCCATCAGGACGGACGAATCAGGATGGATGCTTACTCTTGGGTCAACGCTCACTGGGTCGGACGCTCCTTAGATTGGTACGTGGCAGTCCCATAGTAATCACTTCCCCAAACACCTCGTCCGGGTCCAAACGCCGCAGTTCCTCGGCAAGGCAGTCCCGCAGGCTGCGCCGGGGCAGCGAAATGCGCTGGGCGGGCTGGCCGGGCTGCGTCAGTTCGGCGACGGACAGGCCAGGCCGGAAGAGCTGGATGTCACCACCGGGCCGGGAGAGCCGGACCCGGCGGATGCCCGTACCTGCCGGGTCAGCGACGATGGTCACGGGCGCGTCCAGGGTAAGGGTCAGCCAGGCTGCCAGCAGGATGGTGCTCGGGGAGTCCGAGGCCCCTTCGACCGCGACGGCCGTGACGGGGGAGGAGTCCACCTGGTCCAGGACGGCCGCGAGCTGGATCCGCCAGTTGGTCAGGCGCGTCCAGGCGAGGTCCGTATCTCCTGCCTTGTAGGTGGACCGGATGTTCTCCAGCGCGCGCTGTGGATCCGGCTCATTCGCGGAGTCGGTGATCCGGCGGTGGGCGATTCTCCCGATGGAGGTTTCGCACGCGTTTTTCGGCGCGCCGTGCGGCCACCAGGCCACGATCGGTGCGTCCGGGAGCAGCAGCGCGGCTACCAGGGATTCGCTTTCGTGCGCGAGCTCGCCGTAGCCGCGCAGCACGATCACCTCGGATGCGCCGGCGTCACCGCCGACCCGGATCTGGGCGTCCAGGCGGTCCGGTGCCGAAGCACCGGCGTCGGCCAGGACGATGATCCGGCAAGGGTGCTCGCGGCTGGCCTCGTTGGCGGCCTCGATTGCTTCTTCCTCAAGCCCGGACTTGGTGACCACCACGAGGGTGAGCACCCGGCCAAGGGCAATCACGCCGCCCTGCTCGCGCAGGGACATGATCTTCTTGGACACAGCGGAGGTTGTGGTGTCCGGCAGGTCTACGATCATGGCCTTCTCCAGGTTCGTCCGTCACGGGCCAGCAGCTCGTCAGCCGAGGCGGGGCCCCAGCTGCCCGGGGCGTAGGGTTGGGGCTGTTCGTCCAGGGTGGCCCAGTATTCCTCGAACGGGTCGAGGATCTTCCAGGACAGCTCCACTTCCTCATGCCGCGGGAAGAGCGGCGGCTCGCCCAGGAGCACGTCCAGGATCAGCCGCTCGTAGGCCTCCGGGCTGGATTCGGTGAAGGAGTGGCCGTAGCCGAAGTCCATGGTCACGTCCCGGACTTCCATCTGGGTGCCGGGGACCTTGGAGCCGAACCGGATGGTCACGCCTTCGTCGGGCTGGACGCGGATCACCACGGCGTTCTGGCCGAAGTCGTCCTCGGCGTGGTCGCGGAACAGCAGGTTGGGCGCACGCTTGAACACAACGGCGATTTCGGTGACGCGGCGGCCAAGGCGCTTTCCGGCGCGGAGGTAGAACGGGACGCCGGACCACCGGCGGGTGTGGATGTCCACCCGGATCGCGGCGAAGGTCTCCGTGGTGGAGTCCGCGGGGATGCCCTCTTCCTCCAGGTAGCCCTGGACTTGTTCGCCGCCCTGCCACCCGCCGGTGAACTGGCCGCGCGCTGAATGCGTGGACAGATCCTCCGGGAGCTTGACGGCGGCAAGGACCTTTTCCTTCTCGGCGCGCAGGTCATCGGCGTTGAAGGAGATGGGCTCCTCCATCGCGGTCAGCGCCAGCAGCTGCAGCAGGTGGTTCTGGATCACATCGCGGGCCGCGCCCACGCCGTCGTAATATCCCGCCCGGCCCCCGGTGCCGATGTCCTCGGCCATGGTGATCTGGACGTGGTCCACATAGTTCGCGTTCCACAACGGCTCGAACAGCTGGTTCGCGAAGCGAAGCGCCAGGATGTTCTGGACCGTCTCCTTGCCCAGGTAGTGGTCGATCCGGAACACCGCGTCCGGCGGGAACACCGATTCCACGATGTCGTTCAGCTGCCGGGCCGACTCGAGGTCGTGCCCGAACGGCTTCTCAATCACCACACGGCGCCACTTGTCACCGTCAGCCTGCGCCAGGCCGTGCTTGGACAGCTGCCGGCATACCTGCTCGAAGGCCTTGGGCGGGATCGAGAGGTAGAAAGCGTGGTTGCCGCGGGTACCGCGCAGCTCATCAAGCTCATCGATGACTTCACCCAGCCGCTCGAAGGCGTCGTCGTCGTCGAACTCTCCCTGGACAAAGCGGATGCCCTCGGAAAGCTGGTTCCAGACGGCCTCGTCGAAGGGGGTGCGCGCATAGGACTGCACGGAAGCCTTGACCTGACCGGCGAAATCCTCATCAGTCCATTCCCGGCGTCCGAAACCCACCAACGCGAAGCTGGGCGGCAACAGCCCGCGGTTGGCGAGGTCGTACACGGCCGGCATGAGCTTTTTGCGGGCGAGGTCACCGGTCACTCCGAAGAGCACCAGTGATGACGGACCGGCGATCCGGTTCAGGCGGCGGTCACGCGGGTCGCGGAGCGGGTTCCGCAGCGTTCTCCCGGAACGCGTCCCCGGCGTCCTGCCGTATTCAGTTTCTGGCATGTTGCTTCTGTGCCTTAGCTTTCGGTAACGGAGGCTGACCTGGCGGACAGCGCAGCAATGATGTCCTGCAACTGTGCCACACCGGCGGCACGGTCGGTCAGGTGCAGGCGCAGCACGGGCCGGCCGTGCCCTTCGAGGACCTGCGCGTCGCCCGCGGCCTGGGCGGCGATGAGTTCCCCGAAGGTGAAGGGGCGCTCCGGGATGGCGACGTCTTCCGCCGAAGCAGCTGTGACCTGGAGGAACACCCCGATGGCCGGTCCGCCCTTGTGGAACTGCCCGGTGGAGTGCAGGAAGCGCGGTCCCCAGCCGAATGTCACGGGCCGGCCGGTGACGGCTGCAAGCTCGTCGCGGACACCTTCGAGCTGCGAGAACGCAAGGCGGTCGAAGTAGGCCTGGACGCTGAGGTAGCTGTCCGGCCGGAGGGTATCCAGCAGTGCGCGCACTGCCTCTTCGGCCGTTGCCGCGCTGCCGAGCCAGTCTCCGCCGCGGACCTCGATGGCGCCGTCAACGAAAGCCGCCGGCGTGGGCTCGGGCTGTGCGTCCAGCAGGCCGCGCGCTGCCACCTTGGCGGCCTCGACGTCAGGCTGGTCGAACGGGTTGATGCCCAGCAGGCGGCCGGCCACGGCAGTGGCGAACTCCCACACCATCATCTGGGTGGGAAGTCCGCCGGCGATGGCCACTTCATTCTCCCCGAGTTCGACATCGGCATCGGCGGCCACCAGCCGTACCACCAGAACGTCGTCGGCGCCGGAGGTCACCTCGGGCGAGTCAGGGCGGGCCACTACGGGCAGGACGCCTGTGCCGAGCTTGCCTGTGGACTCGGCGATGAGCTGCTCGGCCCAGTCCGCGAAGCCAACAATCCCGGAGCCGTCCTCGGCGATGACAACCTTGTTGCGCAGCGGGCTGGTTCCGCCCAGCGCGGTTCCGAGAGCCAGCCCGATGTTCTCAGGAGCATCCTCGTTCAGGATTTCCGCTGCTTCCTCGGCCTCGTCCAGGAACGCCTGGATGTCCACTCCGGCCAGGCCCGAAGGCACCAGTCCGAAGGCGGTCAGGGCGGAGAAGCGGCCGCCGACATTGGGGTCGGCGTTGAAGACGGCGCGGTACCCGGCTTCGCGGGATGCCTTGTCCAGCGGCGAGTCCGGGTCCGTGACGATGATGATCCGGCTGGCGGCATCGATGCCGGCGTCGTTAAACGCCTTTTCGAAGACCCTCCGCTGGGAGTCGGTTTCAACGGTCGAGCCGGACTTGGAGGAAACCACAATGGCGGTTTCCGCCAGCCGGTCCGCCAGGGCAGCACGGACCTGGTCCGGGTCCGTGCTGTCCAGCACAGTCAGCCCGACGCCGGCGGTACCGGCGATGACCTCCGGAGCCAGCGAGGATCCGCCCATGCCGCAAAGCACGATGCGGGTCACGCCCTCGGACCGGAGGGCGTCCCGGAGTTCGAGGATCTCCTTGACCAGCGGCTGCGAGACGGTGGCCGCCTCCACCCAGCCGAGGCGGATGGCGGACTCTGCCTCGGCGTCGGGACCCCACAGTGTGTGGTCCTTCGCGAAGATCCGGGTGGCGATCCGGTCCTCCACCAGGGCGGGAAGGTGCTGTTCGAGTGCCTGCTGCGCGGCACCGCTGGCTTCGTAGCTGAGTGTGCTCATGGTGGGTTAGGAAGCCTTCCGTGCAGAGGCGAGGGCGCCCTCGACGTCGCCGAGCAGTTCCTTCCAGCTGGCCACGAACTTGTCCAGGCCTTCGGATTCAAGGATTGCGACGACGTCGTTGTAGGAGATGCCGAGCTTTTCGAGGGCATCGAGGGTGGCGTTAGCCTCGCCGTAGGTGCCGGTCACGGTGTCCCCGGTGACCACACCGTGGTCGAAAGTGGCGTCCAGCGTCTTCTCGGGCATGGTGTTCACGACGCCCGGGGCCACGAGTTCGGTGACGTACAGGGTGTCCGGGTAGGCCGGATCCTTGACGCCGGTGGAGGCCCACAGGGGGCGCTGGGGGAGTGCGCCGGCTTCGGCCAGCAGGGCCCAGCGTTCGGTGGCGAAGAGTTCCTCGTAGACCTGGTAGGCCAGGCGGGCGTTGGCCAGGCCGGCCTTGCCCTTGAGCGCTTTGGCTTCGTCGGTGCCCAGGGCGTCGAGGCGCTTGTCGATCTCGGAGTCCACGCGGGAAACGAAGAACGAAGCGACGGAGTGGATCTTGGAGAGGTCGTGGCCGTTTTCCTTTGCCTGCTCCAGGCCGGACTGGAAGGCGTTGATGACTGCGCGGTAGCGCTCGAGCGAGAAGATCAGGGTCACGTTGACGCTGATGCCCTCGGCCAGGGTGGCGGTGATCGCTTCCAGGCCCTCGAGGGTGGCCGGGATCTTGATGAGGACGTTGTCCTTGTTAACGCGCTTGTACAGGTGCTTGGCTTCCGCGATGGTGCCTGCCGTGTCCCAGGCCAGCCGCGGGTCAACCTCGATGGACACCCGTCCGTCGACTCCCTTGGTGGCTGCCGCGACCGGTGCGAACAGGTCGCAGGCGTCGGCGACGTCGGTGGTGGTGATCTCGAAAATGGTGTCCTCGACGCTGGCGCCGGCTGCTGCCTGCTTCGCGATGGTGGCGTCGTAGTCCGTGCCGGCGGTGATGGCTGCGTGGAAGATTGACGGGTTGGTGGTTACGCCAACCACGTTCTTCTCTTCGATGAGCTTGGCCAGGGTGCCGGTTTCCAGGCGCCCGCGGGAAAGGTCGTCAAGCCAGATGGAGACTCCGGCGTCGGAGAGCTGCTGGGTGGGAGTGGTCATGGTGTTTATCTCCTCGAAAATTGGGGTTATGCCTGGAGGCTGGCGAGGGAGTCCTTGGCGGCCGCGGCAACTGCTGCCGCGGTGATGCCGAACTCCTGGAAGAGGCGCTTGTAGTCTGCGGAAGCGCCGTAGTGCTCGAGGCTGATGGAACGGCCGGCGTCGCCGACGAATTCTTTCCAGCCCAGGGCCAGTCCTGCTTCAACGGACACGCGTGCCTTCACGGCGGCGGGCAGGACGGATTCGCGGTAGGCGGCGTCCTGTTTGTTGAACCATTCAACGCAGGGCATGGAGACGACGCGCGCGGCGATGCCCTCGGCCTGCAGGGCTTCGCGGGCCTGTACGGCCAGCTGGACCTCGGAGCCGGTGGCGATGAGGATGACGTCGGCCGGAACGGTGGCGCCGTCCTTGGCGGCCTCGGCCAGGACGTATCCGCCCTTCGCGACGCCCGCAACGGAACCGAACGTGTCGCCGTCGGCCTCGCCTTCGCCGCGCTCCCAGGTGGGGATGTTTTGGCGGGTCAGCACGATGCCGGCAGGGTTGCTGTGGTTCTCCAGCATGGTCTTCCACGCAACGGCGACTTCATTGGCGTCACCGGGACGGACAACGTCCAGCCCAACGATGGCGCGCAGCGAGGCCAGCTGCTCCACCGGCTGGTGCGTGGGTCCGTCTTCGCCCAGTCCGATGGAGTCGTGCGTCCAGACGTACAGGGACGGGACACCCATCAGTGCGCCGAGGCGGATGGCCGGACGCTGGTAGTCGCTGAAGATCAGGAACGTTCCGGAGAACGCACGCGTGCGGCCGTGCAGGCTGATGCCGTTCACGATCGATGCGGCGGCGTGCTCGCGGATGCCGAAGTGCAGGACCCGGCCGTACGGGTTGCCGGACCACGCGTCAGTCTGCTTGGAGGCGGGAACGAACGACGGCGAGCCCTCAATGGTGGTGTTGTTCGACTCCGCGAGGTCGGCCGAGCCGCCCCACAGTTCCGGCAGGACCGGGCCCAGGGCATTCAGGACCTTGCCCGAGGCGGCGCGGGTGGAGACGTCCTTGCCGGCAGGGAACACCGGAAGCGCTGAGTCAAGGCCTTCGGGAAGTTCCTTGGCTTCGATGCGCTGCAGCAGGGCGGCGCCTTCGGGGTTGGCGGCCTGCCAGGCGTTGAAGGACTCCTCCCACTCCTTGCGGGCAGCGGCGCCGCGGTCGACGACGGCGCGGGCGTGGGCAAGGACGTCCTGGTCGACGTCGAAGGACTTGGCCGGGTCAAAGCCCAGGACTTCCTTCAGGGCCGCGACTTCTTCGGACCCCAGGGCGGAACCGTGGATCTTTCCGGTGTTCTGCTTCTTGGGTGCGGGGTAGCCGATGATGGTGCGCAGGGAGACGATCGAGGGCTTGGACGTCTCGGCCTTGGCAGCGAGGAGTGCGGAGTACAGCTCCTGCACGTCCTCCTTGTATTCGCCGGTCTTGGTCCAGTCCACGCGCTGGACATGCCAGCCGTAGGCCTCGTAGCGCTTCAGGACATCCTCGGTGAAGGCGATGTCGGTATCGTCCTCAATGGAGATGTGGTTCTCATCGTAGACAACAACGAGGTTGCCGAGCTCCTGGTGGCCGGCCAGCGAGGAAGCCTCGGCCGTGACGCCTTCCTGCAGGTCGCCGTCGGAGGCGATGACCCAGATGGTGTGGTCGAACGGGCTCTCGCCGGCGGGAGCGTCGGCGTCGAACAGTCCGCGCTGGCGGCGCTGGGAGTAGGCGAACCCGACGGAGGACGCCAGGCCCTGGCCCAGCGGGCCGGTGGTGATCTCGACGCCTGCGGTGTGCTTGTACTCAGGGTGGCCGGGGGTCAGTGAGCCCCAGGTGCGCAGTGCCTGCAGGTCCTTCAGTTCCAGGCCGTAGCCGGAAAGGAACAACTGGATGTAGAGGGTGAGCGAGGTGTGGCCGGGGGAGAGGATGAAGCGGTCACGGCCCAGCCAGTCAGGGTTGCGGGGATCATGGCGCATCAGCTTCTGGAAAAGAAGGTATGCGGCCGGCGCGAGGCTCATGGCCGTTCCGGGGTGGCCGTTGCCCACCTTCTCCACCGCGTCGGCGGCCAGCACGCGGATGGTGTCCACCGCGCGCTGGTCCAGGCTGGTCCAAGACAGTTCTTGCTCTTCCAAATGTGGCACGAAAACCGGGCCCCTCTCTGTGCTGATGGCAGGCGGCACACGGGATCCGTACAAAGGCACGCTGTGTGGCGCCCGCTCGGTGTGTACCAGCCGTTCACCATCGAAACGTTGATCTTTTCACTCAGCCACTGGCCAGTCGGGGAATGCGTTTTCCACTGCTTCCTTGCTGCGTGCTGATCTTGTGACAGCTTAGCTCTATTCCACCCTTTGGGCGGCGTAAATCTCACGTTGTGGACGCAATTTCCGCTTATATGAATGCGTCTGAAGTGAGGTTGAGTTAATCTGCTCGAATCGGTGCGCGAGCAATCACCAGCACCAAATGGAGGGCCGTTGGGAGCGGGCCGGCGCGGTATGATATTCGGAGGCCAGCGCCGGGTCGGGGAATAATTCCAGCCGCCCGCACTCCCGGCTGTTGCGTGGATCACTGTTCCGCGGGCGCCCGGTTGGACCGGGCCGCATGACTAGCTGGACAGCCAGACAGAACTGCCAACAGAACGGGTGACCGCCACCGTGAGCACAACAGATACGCCGCTGAACGCATCCCGGGCCTCACGGGCCGGGATCGCCCGTAAGGCAAAGGCGTATCTCGCCCTCACCAAGCCCCGCGTCATTGAACTGCTCCTGGTCAGCACGTTGCCCACCATGATTTATGCGGAACGCGGCTTTCCGGCCATCGGGCTCATCCTTGCCACGCTGGTCGGCGGGGCCTTTGCTGCCGGCAGCGCCGGAGCCTTCAACTGCTACATCGACCGCGACATCGACAAGCTCATGCACCGGACGGAGAACCGGCCGCTGGTCACCGGCGAGGTCACGCCGCGCGAGGCACTGGTCTTCTCCTGGCTCCTCGGCGCCGCGGCCATCGCCATCCTCTGGTTCGGCGCCAACCCGCTGTCCGCGTGGCTTGGCCTTGGGGCGATCTTCTTCTACGTGGTGGTCTACACGATGATCCTCAAGCGCCGCACCGCGCAGAACATCGTGTGGGGCGGAGCGGCGGGCTGCTTCCCGGTGCTGATTGCCTGGGCCGCGGTCACCAACTCGGTGGACTGGCCCGCCGTCATCCTCTTCATGGTGATCTTCCTCTGGACGCCGCCGCACTACTGGCCGCTGTCCATGCGCTACGGCGAGGACTACCGCAACGCCAAAGTCCCCATGCTGGGCGCCATCGCCGGCGCCAAAGTGGTCTCCGTGCAGGTGGTCCTCTACGCCTGGGCCATGGTGGCGTGCTCGCTCCTGATGGTTCCCGCGGGCGGTGCCGGCTGGGTCTACACCGTCACCGCCGTCCTGGCCGGCGCCTGGTTCCTTTACGAGTCACACGCCCTTTACAGCAGGGCACAGCGTGAGGACATCTCCGACAAGCGGGCCATGAAGGTCTTCCACGGCTCCATCAGCTACCTCACCCTGCTCTTCATCGCCCTGGCAGTCGACCCGTTCATCGGGCCCGCCATCGTGGCCGGCTGACCCACGACGCTCTATCACTTACTGCTGGTTCTGCTCCCACGCCCTATCAGTTCCCGGGTATTCCGGATCGCCATCTCTCACCTGCCAAGCCCTTCCTGACCTCATGACCAGCTCGTGAGGTGAGAAAGGGCTTGTTTTTCCTCCCCATCGACTGCAGGAGGGCTTGGGCAAAAAGACTGCCGCATGTGAGAGAGCATGTGCCACTTTCCTGCGGGAAGTGAGAGAGCGTCGTGAACGCACGAGCGCCCCGGATCGTAACGAACCGGGGCGCTCCGCGTCTGGCAGTGTGGACCTACTCCACCGGGCTCGACCTGGCCACGTCCCAGGCATTGGTGGCAGCCCCCATGAGCAGCGCGGCCCCCAGCATGTGGGCGGCCACCAGCAGTACCGGGATGCCGTTGTAGTACTGGGTGAAACCGATGACCGCCTGCAGCACCGTGACGCCCAGGAGCGCCAGCACGGCAGTCCGGAACGGTCCCCGGATCCGGCGCATCAGCACCACGGCCAGGGCCACTAGGGTCCCGGCGGTGATCATGTACGCAGGGATGGCATGGATGTGGGAGAACAGATCCCAGTCGAGGCCGTTGCGGGGAGCGTCGGCATCACCTGCGTGCGGACCGGCTCCGGTTACCACGACGCCCAGCATGACGGCGAGGGCAGAAAAAAGCGCGACGGCGGCCGTCACGGGGCGCAGGGCTCCCGGCAGGGCGGGGTGGCGTACGGCCAGAAACCGCCCGGTGCGCCCGTAGGCGCGGTTCACGAGCAGCGTGGCGAACACCACCAGTGCCATGGATACCAGGAAGTGAAGTCCGACTACCCAGGGGTTTAGGTTGGTGAGGACGGTGATGCCGCCGATTACGGCTTGGGCGGGGATGCTGGCCAGGAGGCCCAGTGCAAGCAGGAAGAGGTCGCGCCGCTCCTTGCGGAGGTTCCACAGATACACCAGCATCAAAGCGGCGACGGCGGCCAGGGCGAAAGTGAGGAGGCGGTTGCCGAATTCGATGAAGCCGTGGATGCCCATCTCGGGGGTGTTCACCAGGGAATTGTCCGTGCAGCGGGGCCAGGTGGGACAGCCCAGGCCGGACGAAGTCAGCCGTACGGCGCCACCGGTGACCACCAGCAGGGTCTGCCCGATCAGGGAAGCTACAGCCAGGCGGCGGACGCTGGTGTCCACCGTGCGGGGCAGCCGCGACGCCAGGCGGCCGGCAAACTCGGGGAGGCGGAAGGCGGTACTCACGAATATCTCAATTCCACTTGAACCAACGGATTGCTGCTGCGCCGGCAATGACTGTCCAGAGCACCAGTATGAGGGCGGCGGCGCCATTCACCGCACCGTGCAGGAAGGCGTCCCGCAAGGCCTCGCCGAGTGCACCCGAGGGCAGGTACCCAACGATCTGCTGGGCCCCGGCGGGGAGCCTTTCCGCCGGAATCACGATTCCGCCGAGGGCCCCCAGGAGGATCCACAGCAGGTTGGTGATGGCCAGGGTGGCTTCCGGACGGACGGTTCCGGCCACCAGGAGGCCCAGGGCAGTAAAAGCCGCCGCCCCCAGCGCAAGGAGCAGGAGCCCGGGGATCCAGCCGGCCGCCGTCGGCTGCCATCCCAGCGACAGCCCGGCACCCGCCACCACGGCAACCTGCAGGCACAGCACCACCAGGACGGAAAGAACCTTGCCCGCGATGAGCCCGCCCCGGCCCAGCGGGGTGGTGGAGAGGAAGCGGAGCACGCCGTAACGCCGGTCGAATCCGGTGGCGATGCCCTGCCCGGTAAAGGCCGTGGACATGGCACAGAGGGCAAGGATGCCGGGAACCGCCGCATCGATGCGGGTGGGTCCGAGCCCGTCCAGGAAGGGTGTCACCGTCAGGCCAACCAGCGCCAGCAGCGGCAGCACCACGGCAAGGATCAGCTGCTCGCCATTGCGCAGCATTGCCAGCGCTTCGTACCTGCCCTGCAGCAGTATGCGGCGCAGCAGGGGTGCGGGCGACTGGCGTGCGGGGGCTCCGGCGCCGGTGCCGGGAGCGGTGCCTGCGGCGCCCGCGGGAGTCCCGTTCATCGGAGGTCCTTTCCCGAAATGTCCAGAAAGACGTCTTCAAGGCTACGCGCCTGCAGGGTCATGAAAGCGGGCATGATGTCGTGGACGGCCCACCACTCCGCCAGGGCCGCAAGGTGGCGGGGCGTCAGCGTGCCGGTGGCGGTGTAGCTGCCGGCCCGTTCCTCGGAGATGACGACGTCGGCGGGCAGCACCCCGGACAGGTCCAGTCCCGGCCTTGCCTCGAAGGTGAGGGTCCGCACGTGGTCCCCGCCCGCCTCCACGGCGGGTCCGCGCTGGAGGAGTTCCTGGACTGTCCCTTCGGCGACGTTCCGGCCGCCGTCGATGATGTAGACATAGTCGGCCAGCCGCTGGGCGTCGTCCATCAGGTGCGTCGTGAGGATGATCCCCATGCCTGAATCCCGCAGTTCGCCGATCAGCTCGAACACCAGCTGGCGGGACTGGGGATCCAGCCCGGCGCTCGGCTCGTCGAGGAACAGGACTTCCGGCCGGCCGATCAATGCTGCCGCAAGGGCAAGGCGCTGTTTCTGGCCGCCTGAGAGCCGCCGGACAGTGGTCCGGCCGAACGCGTCGATCCCCAGCCGCTCAACCAGGTCCTCCACGGGCCAGGGGTGCGCGTAAAGTCCGGCAATGTGCCGCAGCAGCGGCAGGGGCCTGGCCGACGGCGGGAGGCCGCCGTCCTGGAGCATGACACCTACGCGGGAACGCAGGTCAGCCCCTGCCGACGCCGGGTCCTGGCCCAGCAGGGTGATGCTGCCGCCGCTGCGCTTCTGCAGGCCCTGGGCGCATTCGAGGGTGGTGGTTTTGCCTGCACCGTTGGCGCCCAGCAGTGCCGTGACCTGCCCGCGCTCGGCGACGAGTGAGATGCCGCCCACCACCCGGAGCATTTTCCCGTCCAGGCTGGAAAGCGGACCTACATCCTTAATGAGCCCATTAATGGACAGGACAGGGGATTGGGGCGATCGCACCACAGTATTCTACGGGAAGTAGTATTGCCGGCAGTCCGCTTCAGCGGGTGAGGTCAGCCTCGCCTTACTGGAACCCGGGACTAAATTACGACACTATTGTGTTGTGTATTCCATGACCAACGCTACTGCTGTGCCTGTTGTCCGGCACGGAGCTTCCGCTGTTTCCGCGGAAGGCGGCGTCATGCCTGCAGGACCGGTGGCTGACGCCGATGAGCGTACCCGCGACCGCGTCCTTGCTGCCGTCCTGGAACACGGACCAGTCAGTGCCGCCGAGCTGGGCGACCTGCTGGGATTCACACCTGCGGCAGTCCGCCGGCACCTGGACCATTTGTCCCGTGCAGGCGTCATCGAAGTCAAGCGGGTGGCTAAGTCGGGTGCGGGGGCAGGCCGCCCCGCCCGGCGTTATGTCCTTAGCTCCCAGGGTCAATCGAGCCTTGGCAACGACTACCTTGATATTGCCGCCCTCGCCCTCCAGCAGCTCCAGGAAATGGCAGGGCCTGACGCGGTGCGCGCCTTCGCCGTCGAGCGTTTTGCCGACATGGAGCGCCGGTACGCGCCCGAGATCGAGAAGGCCGGCCCGGACATCACCGACCGCGCCAAAGCGCTTGCGGACGCCCTGAGCCGGGACAACTTCGTGGCCTCGGCAGCCTCCATCGAGGCCAAGGCTCCGTTGCCGGCCGCCCTTTCCAGTGTCCAGCTGTGCCAGGGGCATTGCCCCATCCAGCAGCTCGCCGCCCGTTTCCCCGTGTTTTGCGATGTGGAGACCGAAGTGTTCGCAAGGCTGGTGGGCGTAGACGTGCGCCGGCTCTCCACACTTGCCCGCGGCGGCCACGTCTGCACCACCCACATTCCCACAGGAAGGCTGTCTGCCGGAGGCCCTAAACCGCTCCCGGCAGCCCCCGCCCGCCTGAATGAAGTAACCAACCATCAGCAAGAAAGGCCGTGATGACGGACCAACTATCAGAGAAAGCAGTCGCCGAAAACACTGTGATCTCGGAGATTCTTGAGAAGAATCCCGAGCTTCACGGCATCGGCAACTACGAGTACGGCTGGGCTGACAAGAACGACGTCGGCGCCAACGCCCGCCGTGGGCTGGATGAAGAGGTAGTCCGGGACATTTCGGCCAAGAAGAGCGAGCCGGAATGGATGCTCGACCTTCGCCTCAAGGGCCTGAAGTACTTCGACCGGAAGCCCATGCCCACGTGGGGTGCGGACCTCTCCGGCATCGACTTTGACAACATCAAGTACTTCGTCCGCTCCACGGAGAAGCAGGCTGCCACCTGGGAAGACCTGCCCGAGGACATCCGCAACACGTACGAGAAGCTGGGCATCCCGGAAGCCGAGCGCAGCCGCCTCGTCTCCGGCGTGGCCGCACAGTACGAGTCGGAGGTTGTCTACCACCAGATCCGGGAGGACCTCGAAGCCCAGGGCGTCATCTTCCTGGACACCGACACCGCCCTCAAGGAACACCCGGAGATCTTCCAGGAGTACTTCGGCACGGTCATCCCCGTGGGCGACAACAAGTTCGCGTCGCTGAACACCTCAGTGTGGTCAGGCGGTTCCTTCGTGTATGTGCCCAAGGGCGTCCACGTGGACATCCCGCTGCAGGCATACTTCCGCATCAACACGGAAAACATGGGCCAGTTCGAGCGCACCCTGATCATTGCCGACGAGGACTCCTACGTCCACTACATCGAAGGCTGCACAGCGCCCATCTACACCTCGGACTCGCTGCACTCGGCCGTCGTGGAGATCATCGTGAAGAAGGGCGCCCGCGTCCGGTACACCACCATCCAGAACTGGTCCAACAACGTGTACAACCTGGTGACCAAGCGTGCCATCTGCGAAGAGGGCGCCACCATGGAATGGGTCGACGGCAACATCGGCTCCAAGGTCACCATGAAGTACCCGGCCGTTTACCTCGTGGGCGAGCATGCCAAGGGCGAGACCCTGTCCATCGCGTTCGCCGGCGAAGGCCAGCACCAGGACACCGGCTCCAAGATGGTCCACATTGCGCCGAACACCAAGAGCTCCATCATCTCCAAGTCCGTGGCCCGCGGCGGCGGACGTGCAGCCTACCGCGGCCTGGTCCAGGTCCGCGAAGGCGCCAAGCACTCCGCAAACACCGTCCGCTGCGACGCGCTGCTGGTGGACACCATCAGCCGTTCGGACACCTACCCCTACATCGACATCCGCGAAGACGATGTTGTGATGGGCCACGAGGCAACTGTTTCCCGGGTCAGCGAAGAGCAGCTCTTCTACCTCATGTCCCGCGGCATGCGCGAGGACGAAGCCATGGCGATGATCGTCCGCGGCTTCATCGAGCCGATTGCCCGCGAGCTCCCCATGGAGTACGCACTTGAGCTGAACCGCCTGATTGAACTGCAGATGGAAGGGTCCGTCGGATAACGATGACTGAAATCACTACTGAAAAGGCGCGCATCGGCGCGCCCTCAGCCCAGCCGTTCATTGACGGCTTCACGGAGGAAGGCGAGAGCCTTTCTCCCATCAATGCGGGCAACAAGGCGCCGCTTGCCGGTGCTCCGGCCAAGCGCCACTCCCACGGCGGCGGCGTCGGTGTCCCGGACAGCTCACGCGCCGGCCGCCTGACGTCCTACAGGCTTGCCGACTTCAAGCCGCTGACCGGCATGGAGGAAGACTGGCGCTTCACCCCGCTCAAGCGCCTCCGCGGGCTCCACTCCGAGGTCCTTTCCGGCGCGGCGCCCGCCGTGGTTGTCAACGGTCCTGAGCAGGTCACCGTTGAGAGCGTCGGCCGCGACGACCAGCGCATCGGTACGGCCGGCATCCCCGAGGACCGCGTGTCCGCCAACGCCTGGGAGAACTTCGCCGGCGCCACCGTGGTAACCATCCCGTCCGAGTTCGAAGCCACGTCGGAGATCAACGTAGACATCGAGGGCACGTCCCTCGAAGCCGCCGCCCAGCACCTCGTGATCGTCGCGGAGAAGTTCTCCAAAGCAGTGGTGGTCCTGAACCACAAGGGCTCCGCCGTTGTTTCGGAAAACGTCGAGATCATCGTTGAAGACGGCGCCGACCTGACCGTTATCACGCTTCAGGAATGGAACGACGACGCCGTCCACGCCTCCTCCCAGCAGGCGAAGATCGGCCGCGACGCCAAGCTCAAGCACGTCATGGTGAGCCTCGGCGGCGACCTCGTGCGTGTTACGCCGTCGGCCCGCTTCACCGCCCCCGGCGGCGAAGCCGAGATGTTCGGCCTGTACTTCGCAGACGCCGGCCAGCACCTGGAGCAACGCCTCTTCGTTGACCACGCCGTGGCCAACTGCAAGTCCAACGTGCTGTACAAGGGCGCGCTGCAGGGCCGGAACGCCCACGCAGTCTGGGTTGGCGACGTCCTGATCCGCAAGGAAGCAGAAGGCACCGATACCTACGAGGCCAACCGCAACCTGCTGCTGACGGACGGTGCCCGCGCCGACTCCGTGCCCAACCTCGAAATCGAGACCGGCCTGATCGAGGGTGCCGGCCACGCCAGCGCCACCGGCCGCATGGATGACGAGCACCTGTTCTACCTGATGGCACGCGGCATCCCCGAGGACGTTGCCCGCCGCCTGGTGGTCCGCGGCTTCCTGAACGAGATCATCCAGCAGATCAAGGTCCCCTCCATCGAGGAGCGGCTGACCGAGGCTGTTGAGCACGAGCTCGCCCTCACGGACAACTAGGAAGCACGGAGCACGGTTTACAGATGACTGACCAGCCAAAGGGCGAGCTTGTCTGCAAGGTGGATGAAATCCAGCTGAAGCAGGCGCTGCGGATCCTGATCGACGACTACCCTGTGGCCATCGTCAAGGACTCCATGGGGGAGATCCACGCCATCGGCGACACCTGCTCGCACGCGGACATTTCGCTGTCCGAGGGCGAGGTGGAGGGCTGCGCCATCGAGTGCTGGGGCCACGGGTCCCAGTTCGATCTGCGCAGCGGCCAGCCGCTGCAGCTGCCGGCCTACGATCCCGTCCCGGTGTTCGCCGTCGACATCCGCGGGGACGAGGTCTACGTGGACGTCAGCAATGTCCTCAACGGCGCCGAAGCTCCGAACTTCAGCTAGCACCACAGAATTACGAACCAACTTCCAGACAGAGAACGCACCGCGGCCGGCAGGCACGGTGCAGAGGAGAACAAGACACATGTCTACTCTTGAGATCAAGGACCTGCACGTCAGCATTGAGACGGAGCAGGGAACCAAGGAAATCCTGAAGGGCGTCAGCCTGACCATCCGGACCGGCGAGACCCACGCCATCATGGGCCCCAACGGCTCCGGCAAGTCCACGCTGGCGTCCACCATCGCGGGCCACCCGCGCTACAACGTCACCAGCGGCTCCATCACCCTTGACGGCGAAGACGTCCTGGCGATGAGTGTCGACGAGCGCGCCCGTGCAGGCGTCTTCCTTGCCATGCAGTACCCGGTGGAGGTCCCCGGTGTCAGCATGACCAACTTCCTGCGCACCGCAAAGACCGCCATCGACGGCGAAGCGCCCAAGCTCCGCACCTGGACCAAGGACGTCAAGGCTGCCATGGAGAAGCTGCGGATCGACGCCGACTTCGCCCAGCGCAACGTGAACGAGGGCTTCTCCGGCGGTGAGAAGAAGCGCGTGGAAATCCTGCAGCTGGAACTCTTCAAGCCGAAGTTCGCCGTCCTGGACGAGACCGACTCCGGCCTGGACGTCGACGCGCTGAAGGTCGTTTCCGAGGGCGTCAACCGCGCCCACGCCGAGGGCAAGATGGGCACGCTGCTCATCACGCACTACACGCGCATCCTGCGCTACATCAAGCCTGACTTCGTGCACGTGTTCGTGGACGGCCAGGTTGTCGAGGAAGGCGGCCCGGAGCTGGCCGACCGCCTGGAAGAAGAAGGCTACGACCGCTACGCCAAGGGCGCCGGCGCAGCCACCATCGCGGCCTCCGCCGCAGCACAGGCCTAGTAAAGGACACCTGCCATGACCGAAATCAACACGGCACGCACGAGCCTTGAGGACGTCGAGGAGGCCCTCAAGGACGTCATCGACCCCGAACTCGGCGTCAACATCGTTGACCTGGGCCTGCTGTACGGCTTGAAGTACTCCGATGACGACGGCGCACTGCTGATCGACATGACCCTGACCACGGCGGCCTGCCCGCTCACCGATGTCCTGGAGGAGCAGGTGGGCAAGGCCCTGGACGGCGTTGTCGATGAGTGGCGCTTGAACTGGGTTTGGATGCCGCCATGGGGTCCCGAGCGGATCACTGACGACGGCAAGGACCAGATGCGGGCCCTCGGCTTCAACATCTGAGCGCCTCACAAGTACGACGACGGCGGGTCATCTTTCCCGGGAAAGGTGACCCGCCGTCGTTCCTCCACCTCCCACATCCATTGCTCCATACTTGTCGTTTTCAGACCTCAAAACGACAGGTGCGGAGCAATCGATGGGGTTATAGGGTGGCGGCGCTGAAGGTGTCGCACTGGTTGATGTCCCCGGTCTCGTAGCCGCGGTAGAACCAGCGCTGGCGCTGCTCGCTGGATCCGTGGGTCCAGGCCTCGGGAGTGACGCGGCCGGTGGCCGCCTCCTGGATCCGGTCGTCGCCAACCGCAGATGCGGCGGACAGTGCGTCATTCAGGTCCTGCTGGGTGAGTGCCTCCAGGAAGGGCTGGCCGTCCGGGCCCGGCTGGGTGGATGCGTGTTTGGCCCAGAGGCCTGCGTAGCAGTCAGCCTGCAGTTCAACCCGGACCGCACCGGACTCCGGCCCCTGCGGATCCTGCTGGGCCTGGTCGAGGTTGCCCAGGACGTTCTGGATGTGGTGCCCGAACTCATGGGCCACCACATACTCCTGCGCCAGCGGGCCGCCGGAAGAACCGAAGCGGTCCACGAGTTCCTGGAAGAAGCCGGGATCAAAGTAGGCGGTGGTATCGGTGGGGCAATAGAACGGTCCCACCGCGCTGGAGGCCGTGCCGCAGCCGGTGCTGACCGCCTGGTCGAAGATCACGGTCTCCGGCTGCGGGTACTGCACGTTGTACTGCCGCAGGTAGGCAGGCCAGAAAGCGTTCAGGCTGTTGACCGTGCCGGTGATGCGGCAGTCCACGCGGGCGTCCGCATCCGCCCCGGTCTGGCAGGCAGGAGCCGTGCCCTGGCTCTGCGGCGCCTGGCCCGCACCCGCCAGGCCCTCCAACAGCTGGGGATTGACGCCCAGCAGCGCGGCAATGAGCAGGATGAGCCCGCCGCCGATGCCGCCGCCCACTTTGACTCCGCGGCCCATGCCGCGCCGGTCCTGGACCTGCGAGGGGTCCAGCTGCACATTGTCATTGAAACTCATAAAGTCACAATACCCGCGGGCCCGCGGCTCAATCCGTGCCGGCCGGTAAAGTTGATGCGATGCCTTTCCTCAACCGAATCCAGCGCTGGGCCGATGAACGGCCGCACGACACCGCAGTCGTGATTGCGGGACGGCGCCTTTCCTGGTTGGAGTTCCGGGATTCCGCCGCCGCGCTGGTAGCCCACGCCAAATCCGTCACGGCCCTCTGTGAGGCCAATTCGGTTGACTTCGCCACCAAATTCGCCGCGGCGGTGGCGGGCGGGCGCCAGTGCGCCGTCCTCGACCCGGCGTGGCCCGCCCAGCTGCAGGAGGACATCAGGCGGCGCGTCGAAGCGTCGGCGCTGCCGGCGGCGGTGTCCCCGGACGATGAGCTGGCGGACGGTGTGCCGGAGGGCACCTTCCTTATCGGGCTGACGTCCGGCACCACGTCGGTTCCCAAAGCCTTCACGCGGTCCCGGCGATCCTGGCAGTCATCCTTCGACGCCTCGATCGGGTTCTTTGGGCTTCGCCAGGACGACGTCACGCTGGCGCCGGGGCCGCTCGCCGCAAGCCTCAACCTCTACGCCCTGGCAGAGTGCCTTTACGCCGGGTCCGAATTCCAGACCCTCGAATCCTTCGACGTCGGGGACGTCCATGCCGCCATCACGCACGACCGCGTCACCAGGCTGGTGCTGGTGCCCACCATGCTGAGGATGCTCAGCGAGCGCGGCCTGACCGGATGCGTGGACGCTTCCGGGGTCCGCACCATCATCTGTGCCGGCTCGAAGCTGGACGCGCGGACGCTGGAGGCCGCACGCCGCTGGGCCCCGAACGCCACCATCTTCGAGTACTACGGCGCCTCGGAGCTGAGCTTTGTGTCCGGGGCCGGGCTTCCCGCCCGCCAGCTTGCCGTGCACGGCGGCACCGGCATCGGCCGGCCCTTCCCGGGAGTGGACGTCCGGATCCTCGACGACGCAGGCCTGCCCCTCCCGGACGGTGCCGCCGGGAACATCTGTGTCCGGAGCCCTATGGTCAGCAACGGCTACCTCTGGGGCGACGACGGCCAGGCCCTGAAGTCCATTGACGGCTGGTACACGGTGGGGGACCAGGGGTATCTCGCCGACGGGGAACTGCACATCCTGGGCCGCCGCGCGGACATGATCCTCACGGCCGGCAGGAATGTCTACCCGCACGAGGTTGAACTGGCACTGTCAGCGGTGCCCGGGGTCTCCGCCGCCGTGGCTGCCGGGATGCCGGACGACCTGCGCGGCCAAAGGGTGGTGGCCGGCGTCGTCCCCTCCCATGGCGCAGTCACGGCAACGCAGCTCCGGGCGGGACTTGAAGAGCTGCTGGCACGGGACAAGCGGCCGCTCCAGTACTACCTGCTGGCCGAATTGCCGGTCACGGACCGCGGCAAGGTCAGCAGGAGCCTGCTGCTGGACTGGATAAAGTCCCGGGACCCGAGGGTACGCGGCCTTGGCGGCTGACCAGCTCCCTCCGGACCGGCAGCCCGTCATCATCGCGGCACGGCGGACGCCGGTTTGCCGCACCAGCGGTGCCCTCCGGAAAATGCGCGCCCACGAGCTGCTGGCGCCTGTCCTGCGCAGCCTTCTGGCCGGCGCCGGGGTTGAGCCCGGTGCCGTCGCCGACGTAGTGATCGGCAACGCCGTGGGCGGCGGCGGAAATGTGGCGCGCCTTTCCCTGCTTGAGGCCGGACTGCCGGTCAGTGTTCCCGGCATCACGGTGGACCGCCAATGCGGTTCGGGGCTGGACGCGATCGTCCTCGCGTCACGGCTGGTGGCCGCAGGCGGTGGCCCGTTGTTCCTTGCCGGAGGAGTGGAAAGCACCAGCACGGCGCCATTGCGCGCGTACAGGAACGACGACGGCGGCCCGGAGTTTTACCGGCGGGCCCAGTTTGTGCCGGCGGCCTTCGGGGACCCGGACATGGGCGTAGCCGCGGAGACCGTGGCGCGGAAGTTTGGCATCAGCCGGGAGCGGCAGGATGCCTTCGCCCTGCGGAGCCACCGGCTGGCGCTTGGCGCTTCTGACGCCGGATATTTCGACGGCGAGCTGGTTCCGCTGGACACCGAGGCCGGGGCTGTTGCTGCTGACGATGGTCCACGCCGGGGGCTGAACGCCGCGGTGATGTCCCGGTTCCCGGCTGCGTTCGTGGACGGCGGAACTGTCACTGCGGGGAACTCCTGCTTCGATGCGGACGCGGCCTCCGCCGTCGTCATGACATCCCTTCAGCGGGCGCGGGAACTGGGCGCGGCGGACGCGCTGCTGGTGCTGGGCGCGGGGACGGCAGGAGTGGACCCCGAGGTGCTGGGCGTCGGTGCTGCCGCCGCGGCGAAGAACGTGCTCGGTGCCGCGCAGGTGGGCGCCTGGGAGCTGGACCTGGTGGAGTTCAACGAAGCCTTCGCCTCACAGACGCTTGCCTGCCTGGACCTGCTGGGGATTGACAGTGAGCGGGTAAACCTCGACGGCGGGGCGCTGGCCTTGGGCCACGCGTACGGCGCGTCCGGGGCTGTCCTGGTGACGCGGCTTCTCGCCCAGGCGCGCAGGAACGCGGCGCCGGGAAGCCTGGCACTGGCCATGATCAGCAGCGCCGGAGGCATGGGTACGGCAGCGTTGCTGCAGTACGAGCGCCTCTAGGAAGTTCCCGGGCTTCAGTCCTCCGCTTCGCCCAGGCCGCGGGCGGCAAGCGCCTCGCCCGTCTGGCGGGCAAAAGCCACCGAGGTGATGAAGACGGGCAGGATCAGGGCCCTCGGATTTCGTTCCAGGCCCCGGGCGCGGGCGGAATCCCGGACGTCGGCAAAGGTGCCGGCGATGTAGGGGATGCTGCGCAGCATGATGCCGATGGTGAGGGCGAACCGCTCCGGATCGGCACCAAACCTCCTGAAGGGCGTGGCTGCCCTGACTACTCCATCCAGGAGCTGCTGCACCGGGGTGGTGGCCGTGAGCAGCGAGGCCGCTACGACGCAAATGACGATGTTCAGGACGATCCGGGCCGCGGCCGGGGCTCCCAGCTGCCACCACTGGAACAGCCCGATGACCAGCAGGACGGCGGCGAGCGGGCGGATGGCTCCCCAGAGCCGTTTCAGGCCCGCGCCGGTGAGCAGGAAGAGGCCGCAGAGTCCGCCCAGTACCGCCGCCGAGATGAGCCAGTCCTGGATGATGAACGAGGCCAGGCCGCAGCCGAACACCAGGAGGAACTTCAGCGCAAGCGGTGACCGGTGGAGCAGTGAATTTCCAGGCACGTAGTTGGCCAGGAGGAAGCCGTGCCCCCTCATCGGACGCCCGGCTCCGTGGCACGGAGGCCTTCCATGCACAGGGCGCGGTACGCTGCCACCGCTTCCCCCGGGGCACCGTCAAACTCAACCTTTCCCTGTTCGATGACCAGCACGCGGTCCATCTCCAGTGCAAGGTCAAGGTCGTGGGTGGACATGATGACCTGCTGGTCCAGCCCCGCCAGGGTCCTGCGGAGAAGCTCCCGGTTGCGAAGGTCCAGGAGGGTGGAGGGTTCGTCGAGCACAAGGACTTGGGGGTTCACCGCCAGGACGGCAGCAAGGGCCATCAGCTGCCGCTCGCCGCCGGAGAGTTCATAGATGCTCTGGTCCGCCAGGTGCAGCAGTCCCATCCGCTCGAGGGCCGCTTCGGCCTGGCTGCGCCGCTCGGTGCCGTTCTTCACCGAGCGGCGCAGCGAAAGCTCCACGTCCTCCCGGCCGGTGGGCATCACCAGCTGGGAGAGGGGATCGGTGAAGACAAAGCCGACGTTCCGCCGGACTTTCCGGACGGCACGTACTGTGTCGTCGCCGTCGACCGCAACGCTGCCCGCTGTTGGCTGGATGAGGCCGTTGACCAGCCTCAGCAGCGTGGACTTCCCGGAGCCGTTGGCACCGATGACGCCCACGCGCCCCTCCGTGAGTTCGATGGTGACGTCGTCAAGGAGGACCTTGGGCTCGGGGGAGTGGTCCGTTTCGACGGCGACTGTTGCCTTGTCAAAGGTCACGGAAGGCATGGCGGTTGTTCCTAGGCTTTGGTGGTCTGGACGGTGCCGCGGCGGACGCGGCGGACCAGGATGTCCGGGAATGCGCGGTGGAGGGCGACGGCGATGATGGCGGCGAGGATGTTCTTGATGATGTCTCCGGGATAGAAGACCAGGTCGCTCACGAATGCCTGCGCCAGGGTTGCTTTGGTGTTGAGGGCGATGCCTGCGACGCCGAGCGAGTGCACCACCACCACGCTGGTGGCCATGGCGGCCAGGAAGAGCCAGAGGGCACGGACCTTGGCGGTACGGCGGATCACCAAGGTGGCGAGCCAGCCCACCACCAGGGCTGCGATGGGGAAGGCGATGATGTAGCCGGCGGAAGGACCGGCGAGGATCCCCAGTCCGCTGCGGCCCTGGCTGAAGATCGGAAGGCCGGCAAGGCCCAGCAGGGCGTACAGGCCGACGGCGGCGAAGCCCCTGCCGGGGCCGAGTATCAGGCCGGTGAGCATCACGGCAAGGGTCTGGAAGGTGATGGGGACGCCGAAGCCGTTCACGGCCAGCCCGGGGACCAGGGCCGCGACGGCGACGAGGGCGGCGAAGACGGCGATCAGGCCCAGGTCGGTGGCGTTCCAGCGGTGGCGCTTGGTCTTGACGGTATTGCTGACGGCAGTGTCGGTGTTGCTCATGGTGGTCCTGTCGGGGTAGTACAAGCGGGATCTGGTGTAGTCCCGACGTTACCGGGGCAGGGCAGGGGGTATTTTGTAGGGGCCCTACTAAAGCAGGGCCCGGCGGATGAGGGCTGGGCACAACTGGCCGACGCTTCATGCCAGTAACGGTCCTGGCTCCTGGCGGCCGCGATGGCTTCTGCGAGCTGTGAGCTCCTATGGTTATTGCAGCTGAAGCACCAGCTTTGGCGGGGTGGTTGTCTCCCTTGAGCCGAAATCGGCCCCGTCGCTGCTGGTGGCATTCATGCCAAGCGAGAGGATGCCGCCGAGCTCGCCCTGCAGAGCAGACGCAGTCAGTGGCACTTCATAACTGGTGTTCGACGAGACGGGTCCGAGGCTGCCCAGGACGCTGGTGCCCAGGGCCGGCCGTGTGCTGTACGTGAGGCCGCTCTCAGTCCAGGTGTCGTCCGCAACCAGCCTGACGTTCTGCGTACCCACTGAGCCGCTGGTCGTCGCCCGCAGCTGGAGCTTCGCGCTCACGATCGTCTTTCCTGCGAGTGCCGACAAATCGAACTTCAGGTACGCATTCTCCACCGGGCTGTTGTCCACCGCGAGCTTCGCGGCCGTGCCGTAAGTCGTCGTCGCCGCCCCGCTGGAAACATAAGCGTCCGCTGTTGCTGTTAACGTGACCGTCTCCGGGGGAGTACTGGCCGCGGCCGTTGTGAAGGTCCACGTCTTAGCCACCACGCTGTTGCCGGCGGAATCTTTCGCTCCGGTGACCCTCGCGGTGTACTGCGCACCAGGTTTGAGATTGGCGCTGGGATCCAACGTGGCGGTGTTGTTGCTGAGGTTGACCACCGCATCCACGGGAGTGCTTGAAGTTCCCTCGGCCAGCGTGAACGTCGTGTTGTTTACGGTCGTCGAGTCCATGGCCTCCGAAAACGTAGCCGTGACATTTCCGGTGACCGCTGCGTCTGCTGCATTTTCTGCAGGAGTCACCGAGGTCACCGTGGGTGCGGTGGTATCTTCGGGCGGCGTCCCCGTGCCCGATCCCAGCTGGAGGACCAGCTTTGGCGGGGTGGTTGTCTCCCTTGAGCCGAAGTCGGCCCCGTCGTTGCTGGTGGTGTTGATGCCAAGCGAGAGGATGCCGCCAAGTTCGCCCTGCAGAGCTGACGGAGTCAGTGGCACTTCATAACTGGTGTTCGACGAGACGGGTCCGAGGCTGCCCAGGACGCTGGTGCCCAGGGCCGGCCGTGTGCTGTACGTGAGGCCGCTCTCAGTCCAGGTGTCGTCCGTAACCAGCCTGACGTTCTGCGTACCCACTGAGCCGCTGGTCGTCGCCCGCAGCTGGAGCTTCGCGCTCACGATCGTCTTTCCTGCGAGTGCCGACAAATCGAACTTCAGGTAGGCATTCTCCACCGGGCTGTTGTCCACCGCGAGCTTCGCCGCCGTGCCGTAAGTCGTCGTCGACCCCCCGCTGGAAACATAAGCGTCCGCTGTGGTGGTCAAGATCTGCGTTTGCGGCGCCGAGGTGTCGATCAGCCAAGTACGCTCCGCGGGAGTCGGGTCCGCGTTGCCGGCCGCGTCGGTGGCCCGCACCGTGAAGACGTGCGAGCCAGCTGCGAGATCAGCGTACCTCTTCGGCGAGGCACATCCTTCGAAGGCACCCCCATCCAAGGCACACTCGAAAGTCCCGGGCTCCGTGGCAGTGAAGGTGAACTCGGCCGAGGTGCTGGCGCTGGTCCCTGATGGACCATCTGTAATCGAGGTATCTGGCGGCGTGGTGTCGGGTCCGGGGTCTCCCCCTCCGCCCTCTGCTCCTATTTGACGCGGGTCAAAAGTGGTGTCCACTAGCAGCCGGGGGCTGAAAGCATCGGCAATGCGCTGCCAGGAAACAAGCTTGTGATTCTGGTTACCGCTGTTGCCGTTGCCTGCATTGGTGTTGTTGTGGTCTTGGCTGGTGAAAAGGCCGGCGGGATAGGAAGGTCCGAGGGGGAAATTGTTGACATCAATCCCGTCTTGACCATTCACACCGTCGACGCCGCCGCCATCGGTGATCTTGAAGGAGCCAACGAAGGCGTTGTCTCCCCGGTTGTAGATGACGAAGTTGGATCCACCCTGGCTCGACACAATCAGGTAACCGGTCCCCTGGCGCCCATAGTAAATGGCGGAGTTCTTGACGTTCTCCACTATTCGTCCACCGGTTGCCACGGTGCGGTCCACGAGTGACCGGGTTGAACCGTCTCCTGGCTCAGCTCCGTACCGCCACAGGCCGACTTTCTCCTCGGACACATATAGACGTTGCAGCTCATCATCCGCCGAAATGCCCTCGGAGCTGTCGCCGTTGTCGAAAGAACGCACGGCTGTCCCGCGAACCGAGCCGTTGGAACCGTCCAACTCGAACTGGGTAATCACATTCGTATTGAAATCATGCACAAAGGCGTAATACTTCCCCGACACCGGGGAGTGATACATTCCGAAGCCGCGGGGCCTGCCTGGGGTGCTGATGCGCCCCACCTCTGCCAGGGACCGATCAGCGACGTTCACCCTGTAGAAGCGAACGCCGGTCGACTCCACATTCCTCTCCGTCACACCGACGAGGGCGATGCGCTCGCTGCCCAGCGGAAAGTTGTACCGGAGATCAACGTTGTTCATACTGCCGTGCAGGTAGAAATGCAGCTGGCGCCCGGACAGGTCGTAGACCCCCACTCCTCCGGTACTTAATTTGTCTGTACCGATCACCACGCTCTGCGACGGATCCGTGGGGTGTATCCAGATCGCGGTGTCGTCTGCCGCGTCACTGGAGCTTGGAACGGGTGTTGTCTCTGCCGACGGAGTCACGAGGACGTCCGCCGCTTGCGCTTGCGGGGCGTTGAGTATGTTGAGGCCTGCGAGGGCGGCAGCTAAAACCGCGGCAAGCAGGATCCGGAGCAGCGTGGGAGCGTGGCGCAAGGATCCGCCAGCGGCCAGCGTGCGTCGAGCAGCAACCGAGTGAGCCATGGAATTCCTATCCGTTGGCCGGTGCGCTGCACAAATGCACCGACCGGATCTCCGACACGGACGCCCCAGGCCCCAGCAACATTCAGCGTCGTAGAGGAATCCTAACCGCGGCCAAACCAGCCCAGAATAAAGTCAGGTACCCGAACGTCGGCTGGAACTACCTAATTTTTGCCGCCGATCATCCATTCACTCATTAGGTATAGGTTATTCGCCGGCCGCCAAAACTTGGGTATAGGGGATCGATTGCCCGCTTATTGCTCCAGGCTTACGCTTTGAGCTAGCTCGCATTTAGCCGTCGTTGTTTCTGGGCCGACACCGGCGCGGGCAGCCGGTACATCAAAATCCCTAGTAGAAACAGCGATGACCATGAAGGCTACGAGCGTTCAAGCGGTGCAAACTCAGCGGAACCGACGTGGCATTGAGTTCCGGCGTAAATGCGCAGCGGTTGCATCGTCCATTCTGATTATGTTCGCAATTATCACTCCGACAACCGCAGGCGCCGCAGCGACAACCACGTTGGTCATGGACTCTTACGTGCGGGCGGACAGAGCGACTTCGAATTTTGGGACCAGCACCCGTTTATCCACAGACGGCCGTGCGTATATCTGGCGGAACTCGCTCCTACGTTTCTCAGTGCAGGTTCCCGCTGGCGAGCACGTTGTTTCAGCAAAACTTCGGGCGTATTCCGAGACATCCACAACTTCCACTGAATTCGTGGATGTCTTTACTACGTCTGGCGGCTGGACCGAGAGAGGCGTCACGTGGAATAACGCACCGGCCCGAGGGACATGGCTCGGGAAAACCGGCGGATTCGCGAGCGGCTCCTGGGTTGAATGGGACGTGACGAAGGGCGTCAATCCGAAAGGCGGCGAGCAAAACTTCAAGCTGGAAAGCAACGCACGGAAGTGGATTGGATTCAAGTCAAGGGAATCGTCGAACTCTGCCCTGCGGCCAAGACTTGTGGTGACAACCGCGCCTGACACGGTGACTTCCACCGAGGCGGCCGTAGTACATGGGTGGGGCGCGAGTGTGGCCGGGGACGAGTTCAATTATTCCGGCGCGCCCGATGCCGCGAAGTGGAATGTCTACAACAGTGCCGGCCACGCGGGCAACGGTATCCGGAGCCCTCAGCAGGTGACCGTGAACGGGTCCGCAATGGTCATGACTGGAACTCCGGATGGCACGACTGCCGGTATGGGCGCCAAGTTTGCAAACCAAAAGTACGGCCGGTGGGAAGTCCGGGCGGCCGGGTCCGGTGATAACGAATACCATTTGGTGTCCATCCTGTGGCCCGACAGTGAAAATTGGCCGTGTGACGGCGAGATTGACTATGCGGAGACCACCGGCGACTGGAACGTCATCCAGTTCTTCCACCACTACGGATGCTCGAACTCACAGACCACGGCGTCCAAGCCACTGGACGTAACGCAGTTTCACAACTACGCGGTCGACTGGTCGCCGCGCGGGATCGTCGGCTATATCGATGGCTTAAAGTGGTTCGAAGACACCGACCCCGCACATCAGCCTCCCGGACCGATGCACCAGACACTACAACTGGATTGGTTCCCTGACAGCAGTGCCAACGGAGCCGGCGAGATGCGGGTGGATTGGGTCCGCGTGTACGCGGCAGGGTGAACATCCAAGCGTAAGCAACGCCGAACAATTCCCGGCTGGACATACCGGTCCCCGACGTGCCTTCGAAAGTGGCAACCAAGGTCCGGGTATTCCAGTCGCGTGAGACCCGTCTCGAAGTAACCGTCCTCAGCGTGTTGAACGGTAGACTTGGGTGGGCCGTTCTCCGGCCCTTGCCGCCCACGCCCATCACAGATACCCGGGGCTGCGGCTTATCCCTGCTGTGAAAGGCTCTACCTGCTGTGATTACTGTCCAGGACCTCGAACTGCGTGCCGGCGCCCGGCTCCTCATGGATCAGGTGAGCTTCCGCATCGACAAGGGAGACAAAATCGGGCTGGTGGGCCGAAACGGCGCCGGGAAGACGACGCTCACCCGGGTGCTCGCGGGAGAAGGCCTTCCCGCAGCGGGCAAAGTTACCCGCACCGGCGAAATCGGCTACCTTCCCCAGGATCCGCGCACGCCGGATATGGAGCAGCTCGCCCGGGACCGGATCCTGTCCGTCCGGGGCCTGGACATCGCCGTCGGCAAGCTCCGCGTAGCCCACGAAGAGATGGCCAGCGAGGACGCTGCCGTGCAGCGCAAGGCAATGAACCGCTACGACCGGCTCGAGTCCGAGTTCCTGGCCGCCGGCGGTTACGCCGCCGAAGCCGAGGCTGCAGCGATCTGCTCCAACCTCGCCCTGCCGGACCGGCTGCTGAACCAGCCTCTTAAGACGCTTTCCGGTGGACAGCGGCGCCGCGTGGAACTGGCGCGCATCCTGTACTCGGACGCTGAGACCATGCTCCTCGACGAGCCCACGAACCACCTCGATGCGGACTCCATCGCATGGCTCCGTGACTTCCTGAAAAACCACCAGGGTGGGCTCATAGTGATCAGCCACGACACCGAACTCCTTGAAGCCACCGTTAATAAGGTGTTCCTGCTGGATGCCAACCGTGCGCAGATCGACTTCTACAACATGGACTGGAAGCGCTACCTGACCCAGCGCGAAACCGACGAACGTGCCCGCAAGCGCGAGCGGGCCAATGCTGAGAAGAAGGCCCAGGTCCTGTTCGACCAGGCCAACAAGATGAGGGCAAAGGCCACCAAGGCTGTCGCGGCCCAGAACATGGCCAAGCGCGCCGAACGCCTGTTGAGCGGCCTGGAGGCTGTCCGCGAGCAGGACCGGGTGGCAGCCCTGCGCTTCCCGGATCCCTCCCCGTGCGGCCGGACCCCGCTTACCGCGGAGGGACTCAGCAAGTCCTACGGTTCGCTGGAGATCTTCACTGACGTGGACCTGGCCATCGACCGCGGCTCCAAGGTGGTCATCCTGGGCCTCAACGGCGCCGGTAAAACCACGCTGCTGCGGATGCTCGCCGGTGTGGACAAGCCCGATACCGGTGACGTGATTGCCGGGCACGGACTGAAGGTGGGCTACTACGCGCAGGAGCATGAAACCCTCGACGTCGAGCGCACCGTCCTGGAAAACATGCGTTCCGCTGCACCCGACATGAAGGACGCAGAGGTGCGCGGCATCCTGGGCTCGTTCCTGTTCTCCGGCGACGATGTCGACAAGCCCGCCGGCGTCCTCTCCGGCGGCGAAAAGACGCGCCTCGCCCTGGCCACCATCGTGGCCTCCAGCGCCAACGTGCTACTCCTCGACGAGCCGACCAACAACCTGGACCCCGCCAGCCGCGCCGAAATCCTCGGCGCCCTCAAGAACTACAGCGGAGCCGTGGTCCTGGTCAGCCACGACGAGGGGGCTGTCGAGGCCCTCAACCCAGAGCGCGTCGTCCTGCTGCCGGACGGTATCGAGGATCACTGGAACGAGGACTATTTGGACCTGATTACGCTGGCTTAGGCTGTCGGTTTTGTTTGCGTTCGCTGCGCGACGCCGGTGATTTCCCGCGTGCTGGCTCCTTCGTCGCCTTTGACGCACGCTACATAAATCACCGACGCCGCTGCGCTTGTGGGCCTGTCACCTTGGGTCAGCGGACGTTAAGCTCCAAGGCTCCGGTAATTCTCTGCAACTGCCCGTAGGTGATGCTGAACATTGAGTTGTGGTCTCCTGCTCCGGCCCAGAGGAGTTCCTGTTTCTTGAGGGAGCTGTCCAGGAGGGCCCTGATCTTTTCCGGGTGGCCCACCGGGGCCACTCCGCCTACCGCCTGGCCGGTATGCTGCAGAACGAACTCGGGGGAGGCGCGGCGGATTCTGCCTTCACCCAGCTGCCCGGCCACCAGCCTTGTGTCCACCCGTGCGGCCCCGCTGGCAAGGATCAGCAGGGGCTCCTCATTGAGCTCGAAGATCAGGCTGTTCGTGATCGCCGCGAGGTCGCAGCCGAGCGCCTCAGCTGCCGCGGACGCCGTCGGAACGCCCGCCGGAAAAGTCCGCACGGTGTCCCCAACTCCGGCAGCCACCAGGGCCGCGCGCACCAGGACCACCGGGCCGCCGTCGTGCTCCGTCATCCGTCAGTACCCCTGGGCGTCGAGGAGTGCGTCTTCCTCTTCCTCGGATGTCGCCTTCTTCCGCTTCCTGGGAGGTGACGGACGACGGCGTGGTGCCCCGGCCGCCGCGCGGGGCGCGCCGTCCGCAAACGCGTCGTCGTCCTCGGCGTCAATGGCAGCGTTGCGCGCCTGCTGGCGGGCCGCGTAACCGAAACCGACAAACATCAGGACGCCGAACGCGAACCACTGCAGCGAGTAGGAAAGGTGTGTGCCTTCCTCTGTGGAAGGCTTGGGGAACGCCATGGGCATCTCGGCGGCCGGGGGAGTCTCGGAGGCGAGCTGCCCGTAGGCTCCGGTCAGCAGCGGGTACCCAAGCTGGGCGGAGTAGGCGGGAAGGTCGATGGACGCCAGCTGGCCGTCGGGGGCGCCGCGCTTGAGTTCAGGCTCGGGATGCTTCAAGCGGACGACGGCGGTCACCTCACCTGGAGGGGGCGCCGGCACCGAGTCGGGGCTGCCGGGATTCCTGTTGCCGATGGGCAGCCACCCACGGTCGATCACGACGGTTTCACCCGTGGTCAGCCGGAACGGGACCACCACTTCGTAGCCAGGCTGGCCATTGAGCGGACGGTTCCGGACCACGCGCTGGCCGTCAACAAGATAGGTGCCCCGCAGCTCCACCTGCGTCCACTCCATGGCAGGATCCAGCCGGCTGAATTGTTCCTTGGCGTCCTTGAACGGAATGGGCGCCGCAGAGTAATTGGCCACCACCCGGTTGATCTCAGCGAGGGTCTCGGCGCGGCGGTCCATCTGCCAACGGCCCAGGAACACACAGGCGGTGGCGAAGATTGCGGCCAGCAGGAGATAACCCAGCCATTTGCTGGAAAAGAGGAAGCGGTACATTCAGCTGTCCTGCTCCGGCGCACCAAAGTAACCCTCAAGCGGCAGGGTTTCCTTCCACAGCCCCCTCGTCTGGAGGTAGTCTTCCAGCCATTCCCGGTGGTCCCCACAGGCGAGCCAGGTCTTGCGGCGCTCGGGGGTGTGGATTTTAGGGTTGTTCCACAGGAGCTGCCAGGAGGCCTCGGAGCGGCAGGCCTTGCGGGAGCAGATGGCAGCGGATTCGGTGAGCGCGGGATCGGTTCCCGCCGCGAAGTCGAAAATACTCATGATGCCCTCCGCTCCTGCCCGGTTGTTGTTGTTTCGTCGTCATCATTGATGAGTTCGCCCTGCAGGACCTCGGTGCCGTGTTCGTCATCGGCGGATGGTGCCGGGGGACTCTCGAGTTCCGCCAGCGGGGCGGAGTCCAGCAGCAGGTCACTGTGCCCCTCCGCCTTGTCGCTGCCGTTCGCTATGACCACCGCAATCCACGGCAGGAACACGGCTCCGGCCACCGCGATAATCTTGAACCAGCCGTCCACCACGAAGATCAGGATCAGGCACACCATGCGGATACCCATGGCCAGCGCGTACTTGATCATGCGCTGGCGCATATCCTCGGAATGGGCCGCCGCAGCATCCGTGATGCTATGGACTTCCGCATCGCCGGAGAACCGGCCGGGTTCTCCAGTCGCGGATTGTCCCGCATGGTTTTCAAGGGTCACGGTGATTGATCACGCTCCAAAGGCTTAGCTCAATTCTCTCACCATCGGCAGTGGCACCCAAACCCGGGCCGGGCCGGACGCTAAGATCGAAGTCAGCCAAATTGCCCCTACCTACCGCGGCCCCTGCGCGCCGCAGAATACCGGAGCCCCTCCATGACTGAAGCAGCCACCGCCCCCCGCAGCGTCCTGATAACCGGGGGCAACCGCGGCATCGGACTTGCCATCGCCGAGGCGTTCCTGGCCAACGGTGACAAGGTTGCCGTCACCTACCGCAGCGTATCGAAACTCCCGGAGGGGATCCTTGGGGTCAAGGCCGACGTCACCGACGAAGCCTCCGTGGACGCCGCCTTCAAGGAAGTGGAAGCGGCGCACGGTCCAGTGGAGGTCCTGGTGGCCAATGCTGGCATCACCAAGGACACCCTGCTGCTGCGCATGAGCGAGGACGACTTTACGTCCGTCATCGACACCAACCTCACCGGTGCCTTCCGCGTCATCAAACGCGCCTCCAAGGGCATGATCCGGCTGCGCAAGGGCCGGGTTGTCCTGATCTCCTCCGTGTCCGGCCTGTACGGGGCTCCCGGCCAGATCAACTACTCGGCGTCGAAGGCAGGCCTTGTGGGCGTCGCCCGTTCCCTGACGCGTGAGCTTGGATCGCGGGGGATCACGGCCAACGTCGTGGCCCCGGGCTTCATCAACACGGACATGACTGCCGAACTCCCCGAAGCCACCCAGAAGGACTACCTTTCCAGCATCCCGGCCGGCCGCTTTGCCGAGGCCGCCGAAGTAGCCAACGTGGTCCGCTGGATTGCCAGCGACGAGGCAGCATACATCTCCGGAGCCGTCATCCCCGTGGACGGCGGCCTGGGCATGGGGCACTGACCGGCGCAGACAAACTAGCAGCGCGGCGCTTCTTTGTGTAGGTCACACAAGGGAATTGGCCGGGGCCGCTGGCATGATGGACTGCAGGCCATCAGCAATTTAGACGTTTCAGACAAAAGGAGCCCGCATGGGACTGCTGGATAACAAGACTGCCATCGTGACCGGATCCTCCCGCGGCATCGGCGCGGAAGTGGCGAAGAACCTGGCCAAGGAGGGCGCCGCCGTCGTGGTCAACTACCGCCAGAAGGCTCCGCGCGCCAACAAGGTGGTCCAGGGCATCGAGGCCGAAGGCGGCCGTGCCGTGGCGGTGGGTGCCGACCTCACCAGCCAGGAGGGCGTGCAGGCCCTGGCCAGCGCCGCCATGGAGAACTTCGGGTCCCTGGACATCCTGGTGCTGAACGCTTCGGGCGGCATGGAGACCGGCATGGGCGAGGACTACGCGCTCAAGCTGAACCGCGACGCCCAGATCAACATGCTGAACGCCGCCGTGCCCCTGATGCAGGAAGGCTCCCGGGTGGTGTTCGTGACCAGCCACCAGGCCCACTTCATCAACACTGTGCCCACGATGGAAGCCTACGAGCCCGTCGCCCGCAGCAAGCGCGCCGGGGAGGACGCCCTGCGTGAACTCATTCCCAGCCTTGCCGAGAAGGGCATCACCCTGGTGGTTGTGTCCGGCGACATGATCGAGGGCACGGTCACCGCAACGCTCCTGGACCGCTCCACGCCTGGTGCCATCGAGGCCCGCCGCGCCGAAGCCGGAAAGCTGTACTCCGTGGAGGAGTTTGCCGAGGTGGTGGCCGGCATGGTCACAGCCGACGTCGAATCCGGCCACACCGAATACGCCGGCGGGGCAGACTACTTCGGCAAGGGCGCCGGCCAGGCCACGAGCTAGGTTCCCGACCCCCGACACGAAATGGCAGTTCGCGGCAGTGCTCCTTCTTCCGGACACTGCCGCGAACTGCCATTCGCACTTAAGAAGTGGTCAGACGCCGGCGACGTACCGGACGGCGTCGAGGTATGGCATGTTGACGGCGGCATCAGCGACGGCGCGCACGGCGGGTTTGGCGTTGAAGGCGATGCCAATGCCTGCCGCGCCGAGCATGTCCAGGTCGTTGGCGCCGTCGCCTACGGCCACGGTGTACTCCAGCGCGATACCCTCGGCTGCTGCCCATTCACGCAGGTACTTTTCCTTGGCTGCCCGGTCCACCACGGCGCCGAGGACTTTGCCCGTCAGCGCGCCGTCGACAATCTCCAGCTCGTTCGCCTGCCAGTAGTCCAGGCCCAGCTCATCGGCGATCGGCCCCAGGATCTGGTTGAAGCCGCCCGACACCACTGCCACCACGTGGCCCGCAGCCTTGAACGCGGACACCAGTTCCCCGGCTCCCGGGCTCAGCTTCACTTCCTGGCGGACGGCATGGACGACGTCGGCCGGAAGCCCCGCGAGGACTGCCACCCGGGCGTGGAGGCTTTGGGCGAAATCCAGCTCCCCGCGCATCGCGGCCTCGGTGACAGCGGCCACTTCTTCGCGTTTCCCGGCGTAGGCGGCCAGGAGTTCGATGACCTCCTGCTGGATCAGGGTGGAGTCCACGTCCATGATCAGGAGTTTGCGTTCGGCTGACCGCAGGCCGGCAGGGACCAGGGCGGTGTCCAACCCGCCGATGGAGGCCCCGGCCACGGCATGGCGAAGGGCGGCAAGTCCGGCGGCCGTCGCATCCGGGAGCGCAAGGTCCGCGACGTGGACCTGGTACCGCTCATCGCCAAGGCTGGCCTCGGACAGCACGGCGGCGCCGTGCGCGGTGAAGATGGAACGGAGCTGCTCCAGCCCGGTTGGGGTTACATTCAGGCCGTAGCTGACCGAAGTCACGTTCGAAGTCATGCCTGCAATCTTAGCCAGCGGGCGAGGGGTCCCTTGAATTCATTTCACGGCTGCTGAAAGGTGGCAGGCGGGCGGCCCTGTTGGTGGCAGAACCATGGCTCCGGTTCTCACCCAATTGGCCTGACGGGCGCACGGGGAAGCTGCTCAGCCAGGGTTTCGCTGTTACTTGCGCCGGTTATCAGTCGGCCTCTTTTTTGTCCTAGTGTCTACTCCTATGAGTGATGTTCTGGAATTGGCTTCCGTCAGCGTTGTCCGAGGCAAAAAAACCCTGCTGGACAAAGTCGACTGGGAGGTCAATGAAGGCGAGCGCTGGGTGATCCTCGGCCCCAACGGCGCCGGCAAGACGACGCTCCTGCAGATCGCTGCAGCCCGGCTCCACCCCAGCAGCGGGAAAGCCGGCATCCTTGACGAAATCCTCGGGCGCACGGACGTCTTCGAGCTCCGCCCGCGGATCGGACTTTCCTCCGCCGCGCTGGCTACCCAGATTCCTGAACAGGAGAACGTCCTCAACGTCGTGGTCACCGCCGCTTACGGCGTCACCGGCCGCTGGCGCGAGGGCTACGAGCGCGATGACGAGCGGCGTGCTTTCCGGCTGCTCAACGACTGGGGGATGGGCCCGCTCCTCAACAGGACCTTCGCCACCCTGTCCGAGGGGGAGCGCAAGCGTGTCCAGATCGCCCGTGCCCTTATGACCGACCCCGAGCTGTTGCTACTTGATGAACCGGCGGCCGGCCTGGACCTTGGTGGCCGCGAGGAACTCGTCCACAAGCTTGGGGAACTCGCACAGGACGAGGCCGCGCCGGCCATGGTCCTGGTGACGCACCACCTTGAGGAAGTCCCGCCGGGCTTCACGCACGCCATGCTGCTGCGCGACGGCGGCGTGGTAGCCGCGGGTGCGATCACCGACGTCCTGACGGCCGAAAACCTCAGCAAGACCTTCGGGCTGGACCTGGACGTGAGCGTCAACGCCGGCCGGTACACCGCCATCGCCCGCCGCTAAGGCGGCACTGCAGCACCTTGGATCTCCTCAGCAGCATCTTTGTGTCCATCGCCGGCCTCTGGGCCGGCACCATCAACGCCGTGGTGGGTTCCGGCACCCTTGTGACGTTCCCCGTGCTCATTGCACTGGGAATCACTCCCGTGGTGGCCTCGATGAGCAATGCCATGGGCCTGGTGGCCGGCGGTGCTGCCGGAGCCTTCGGCTACCGCAGGGAACTGAAGGGCCGCGGCCGGCAGTTGATGAGGCTCCTGCCGGCGTCGCTCCTTGGCGGCATCTCCGGCGCCTGGCTGCTCCTTCACCTCCCCGAAGAGGTGTTCCACTACGTTGCGCCCGTCCTCATCGTCCTGGCCCTCCTGATGGTGGTCTTCCAGCCCCGCCTGCAAGTCTGGGTGCGCACCCGGGAGGAGAACCCGGAACACGCGGTGCGGGACAAAGGGCATGGCATCCTCCTGGTGCTGCTGGTCTACCTCGCCGGCGTATACGGCGGCTACTTCGTCGCGGCGCAGGGGATCCTGCTGGTGGGCATCCTGGGGGTCTTCCTGACGGGCACCATCCAGAACGCCAATGCCATGAAGAACATCCTGGTCCTTGGCGTGAACCTGGTGGCCGCCGTGTCCTACGTGCTTTTCGCGTTCGACCGGATCAATTGGCTCGTGGTGCTGCTGATTGCCCTGAGCTCCAGCATCGGCGGTCTTATCGGGGCCAAGGTGGGCCGCCGGCTCCCGCCCGCCGTGCTGCGGGCCGTGATCCTGGTCCTGGGCCTGGTGGCACTGGGATTCATGATCGCGAATCTGCTGAAATAATCACCCGGTGACAATCCACTATCTCGAATCCGCCGCGGACCCCCGTGTCTCCGACTACACGCAGCTCACGGACGTGCACCTGCGCAAGCTCAGGGAACCGGCTGAAGGCATGTACATTGCCGAGTCCTCCCGCGTGCTGCGCCGGGCGCTGGCAGCCGGACACCAGCCGCGGTCCTTTTTCCTCGCGGAGAAGTGGCTGGACGACCTCCAGGACGTCCTGGCCGCGCATCCGCAGGTCCCCGCCTTCATCGGCAGCGCCGCCCTGCTGGAGGAGATCACCGGTTTCCACCTTCACCGCGGTGCCATGGCGGCGATGCAGCGCCCGGAGCCGGTGCCGCTGCCGGAGCTGCTGGCCGGAGCGCGGAGGGTGGCCGTCCTTGAGGACATTGTGGACCACACCAACGTGGGCGCCATCTTCCGGTCGGCAGCCGCCTTGGACATCGACGCCGTCCTGGTTTCGCCGCGCTGCGGTGATCCGCTCTACCGCCGCAGCGTCCGGGTGAGCATGGGCACTGTCTTCCAGGTTCCGTGGGCCCGGCTCACCAGCTGGCCGCAGGACCTGTACCTGCTCAAGGAACACGGCTTCACGGTTGCGGCGCTGGAGCTCACCAGGGACGCGGAGGACGTGGACGCGGTGGCTGCCCGGAATCCGGAAAAGCTCGCCCTGGTGCTTGGCACCGAAGGTGCCGGAATGAGCGCCGCGACGCTCGCCGCCGTCGACCTCGCCGTCAAGATACCCATGCGCAACGGCGTGGATTCCCTGAATGTTGCGGCCGCATCGGCGGTGGCGTTCTGGGAGCTGCGCCCCCGGCACCAGGCCGTGCCCGCCGTTCGCGGGCACCATGGTTATCCGCTATGATTGATAGCTGGCTGCCCTGAGCTTCACGGCACAGGACACGGCTATCCCATTCATACCTGGCAGCTGGCAAAATCCAGTTGTGCGAACAAAGGTCCCATTATGAAGTCTGATATCCACCCGAAGTACGAAGCTGTTGTTTTCAACGACCTGGCTTCCGGCACGAAGTTCCTGACCAAGTCCACCGTTTCTTCCTCAAAGACCATCGAGTGGGAAGACGGCAACACCTACCCGGTCATCGACGTCGAAATCTCCTCCGAGTCCCACCCGTTCTACACGGGCAAGCAGCGCATCATGGACTCCGCAGGCCGCGTCGAGCGCTTCAACGCACGCTTCAAGGGCTTCGGCGGCAAGAAGTAACATACTTCCGCAAGGTTCTTTGGGAAAGTCCGCACCGGCAACCGGTGCGGACTTTCCGCGTTCCGGCACCGTATTACTTGGTGCGCCGCTTCTGCGGCAGGATGGAAGCATGACCGGCACACCTGTTCCAGAGCATCCTTCCGCCGCCCGCCTGCATGGTGAATATAAGGTGCCCGGCGGCAAGCTCGTGGTGGTTGACCTGGACGTCATTGGCGGCAGGCTGGCCAATGTGAGCGTCAGCGGCGATTTCTTCCTTGAGCCGGACGAGGCACTCCTCGACATCAACCGCGGGTTGACCGGACTGCCTGACACGACGACGGTGGCCGAGCTTGCCGCCGTCGTCTCATCTTCGCTGCCGGCCGGGGCAGCCCTGTTCGGCTTCTCCGCGGACGCCGTCGCCGTCACCGTCCGCCGCGCCCTGGCCAAGGCGACCTCGTGGGCGGACCACCAGTGGAACGTCATCGCACCCACCGTCCTGCCCACGCAAATCAATGTTGCCCTCGACGAGGTCCTCACGGAGGAGGTCGGCGCGGGCCGCCGCAACCCCACGCTCCGTTTCTGGGACTGGCAGGAGCCGTCAGTGGTCATCGGCAGCTTCCAGTCGGTCCGCAACGAGGTGGACCCCGCCGGCGTGGAGAAACACGGCATCACAGTGGTCCGGCGCATCAGCGGCGGGGGAGCAATGTTTATGGAGGCAGGCAACTGCATCACCTACTCCCTCTACCTGCCGCAGACCCTGGTTGACGGCATCAGCTTTGCCGACTCCTATCCGTTCCTGGATGCGTGGGTCATGGCGGCACTGGAAAAACTCGGCATCAACGCTTTCTATGTACCGCTGAACGACATCGCCACGGACCAGGGAAAGATCGGCGGGGCCGCGCAGAAACGCCTCGCCAACGGCGGCATGCTGCACCACGTGACCATGAGCTACGACATCGACGCCGACAAGATGGTCGACGTGCTGCGGATCGGCAAGGAGAAGCTCTCGGACAAGGGCACCCGCAGCGCCAAGAAGCGGGTGGACCCGCTCCGGCGCCAGACCGGCCTGGCCCGTACCGCCATCATCGCCGCCATGGCGGACGTTTTCGCGGACCGGTACGGCGCAACGCCTTCAGAGCTGACCGAGGCCGAACTTGGCACGGCCCGGGAACGCGTAGGCAGCAAGTTCGGCACGGCAGACTGGCTGCACCGCGTCCCGTGAGCCCATCCATTGCTCCGTACCTGCCGTTTTCACCGGCGAAACGACAGTTACGTGGGCCCACACCCATGGGGTTCCCTGGCCGAGCTTGCGAGGCGAGGGCACGGGTGGGGAGCAGCCGATGGTGAATTCACGACGGCGGCCTGTGCGTTGAGCGCCCGCAGCAGGTGGCTGCGCTGCTCCACGATGATGCGCCGCAGGGCGCGGGGAGCGTCTCCGTTGTCCGCCAGCCACTTGTCAGTGCGCAGGATGACCGGATGCTCCGCCGGCGCCGAACCCTCCGCCAGGTCCTGTGCCAGGGGATACAGCCCCCGGACGATCCGGCCGGCGATCTCTATGCTGCGGCTCTCCCACACGCCGCGCAGGCACTCGAAATACGGCTCGACGTAAGGCTCCAGCAGCCCCGCGGGCGACGTGATGAACCCGCTGATGGTGGCGCTCAGGAGCTGGTTGGAAAGCTCATGCCCGTGCACCGCCGCCGTCCAGGCCGCTGCCTTCACGTCCTTGCCAGGACGGGCGGCGATCGCTGTGGCATGCCCGGCGCGTCCGGAGGCCGTGGTGTCCCGGGCGAGTTCGGCGTCAAGTTCTTCCACCGTTGCCCGGCCTTGTGCTGCCAGGGCGTGCCAGAAGTGCCAGCGCAGTTCGGCGTCCACTGCCAGTCCGGCCACCTCGGCGGTGCCGTCCAGGAGGGCGCGCAGCCGGGACGCCATGGCGTCATCGTGCCGGCTGAGGGTGGCCACGGTCCTCGCCCAGGCCAGCTGATGGTCCGAGCCGGGCCGGGCTGCATCCAGTTCGGAAACTGCGGCCGCCAGGAAGGATGACCGTACGGCGTTCCGGACGGGTGCCGGCGTGTAGCGTTCGACGGCGGTGCAGGCGTTCTCGAGGACATTCAGCAGTACGCCGATGCCGGTTTCGGCAGGTGCGAACGCGGCGACCGCCTCGACGTAACGTGATGCCGGGCTTTCGCCGTCGCGGGCTGAATTCCAGAGCGCCGTCCAGCACAGCGCCCGGGCCATCGGGTCGGCGAGCCGGTCCAGGGCGGAAAGGACCGTGGCTTCGGACGACCGATCAAGCCGGACTTTGGCGTACGTGAGGTCCTCGTCATTAACGAGCAGGAGCGCAGGCCGGGGCTTGCCGGCCAGCTGGGGAAGTTCGGTCCGCCCGCCGGTCACGTCCGTCTCGAACATCCCGGTCCGCACCAGGGCCCCGTCGGCGTCGAAGTTGTAGGAGCCGACGCGGAGCCGGTGCGGCCGCAGCTCCTCCCGTCCCGTGACCGGGTCCGTGGCTGCCTGGACGATGGCCGCCCTGTCCAGCACACCGTCGTCGTCCGCCGCCGGGACAATCTCCAGCGACAGCGTGGAGATGCCCGAGGTCTGCAGCCACTGCTGCGCCCAGCCGGCCAGGTCCCGTCCGGAGGAGGCACTCAATGCGGCCAGCAGGTCGTCAAGCGTTGTGTTGCCGTAGGCGTGTTTGCGGAAGTACCCGCGGGAACCGCTGATGAACGCCTCGAACCCGACGTAGGCCACCAGCTGCTTCAGCACCGAGGCGCCCTTGGCGTAGGTGATGCCGTCGAAATTCTGCTTGGCGGCCTCGAGGTCCGGGATGTCCGCCACGATCGGGTGCGTGGTGGGCAGCTGGTCCTGGAGGTAGGCCCACGCCTTGCGCTTGTTGGCGAAGTTCACCCAGGCGGTGTCCCAGTCCGTGGCCTGGTCCACGCCCAGGGTTCCCATGTAGTCGGCAAAGGATTCCTTGAGCCACAGGTCATCCCACCACTGCATGGTCACCAGGTCGCCGAACCACATGTGCGCCATCTCGTGCATCAGCGTGTTGGCCCGCCCCTGGTACTGGGCATCGGTGGCGCGCGAGGTGAAGACGTAGCTTTCGGTGAACGTGACCAGGCCCGGGTTCTCCATGGCGCCGAGGTTGTACTCCGGCACGAAGGCCTGGTCGTACTTGCCCCACGGGTAGGGGTAGTCGAAGAGCCGGTTGAAGAAGTCCAGGCCGTCTTTGGTGAGCCGGAAGAGTTCGTCCGTGTCGAAGGAGTGCGCCATGGAGGCGCGGCAGTAGAGGGCGAGCGGCACATCCAGGGAGGTTCCGTCATCGAGGGTTCCCTGCCAGCGGTCCTGCGCCTTGAAGTAGGGGCCGGCCAGCACGGTGGTGACGTACGTGGACATCGGCTCCGTGGCCGCGAAGTCCCAGCGCGCCGAGGCGGGGTCGTCGGGAAGGATGGTCCGGTCGACCTCGGCGCCGTTGGATGCGACGTGCCAGCCGGCGGGGGCCGTCACGTGGAAGGTGTAGGTGGCTTTGAGGTCGGGCTGCTCGAAGTTGGCGAAGACCCGGCGTGCGTCTGCGGGCTCGTACTGCGTGTAGAGGTAGCACTGCCCGTCGGCAGGATCAACAAACCGGTGCATGCCTTCACCGGAGCGGCTGTACAGGGCAGTCCCGGTCACTGCCACGCGGTTGCGGGGCTGCAGGTTGTCCAGCCGGATCCTGGCCCCGTCCGCCACGTCCTCAACGCGGAGTTCCCTGCCGTTCAGGACAACGCCGTGGACCTCGCCGATGAAGTCCAGGAACGTTGATGCCCCGGACCCGGCGGCGGTGAAGGTGATGATGCTGCGGGTTGGATAGCCGGCGATGTCCGGATCCGCAGCCTGCCGCACGTCCAGCGAAACGTCGTAACTGGTAGTGCTGATCAAGGCTGAACGTCCGGCCGCTTCGTCGCGCTGCAGATTCTCATGTGACACCCAGCTATCTAATCACGGGATGAATGACCGGAATCAGGCGGCGATCAGCAGGGCTGCCGCAAGTCCCAGGACCGCAATCAGGAACCACGACGCGAGGGCCGCCAGAAGTGCCCGCCCGCCGGTGTGCAGGAGCGTCCGCATCCGGACAGCGGACCCCAGCCCGAACAGCGCGGCGCCGAGCAGGATGTCCTGCAGAGCGCCCGCTGCCTCCAGCCATCCCGGCGCCAGCCAGCCGGTGGAACGGAGCCCCACCATGCCCATGAAACCCAGGACGAAAAGCGGCACCACCGGCGGCAGTTTGGCGTTCCCGCCGTCCCCGGGAGCAGCCGGCCGGGGCGCAAAACGGTGGTGCGCGCCGGCTATTGCTGAGACCGGCGCCAGCAGGAGCACCCGGGTGAGCTTAACCACGACGGCGATGCCCAGTGCCGCTGTCCCGGCCGTTTGCGCCGTGGCCACCACCTGGCCGACGTCGTGCACCGATGCGCCTGTCCAGGCGCCGAAGACGGGCGCGCTGAGCCGAAGGGGATGAACCAGCAGGGGAAGGACGCCGATGGCAAGGGTTCCGCAGAGCGTCACGAGGGCCACCGGCAGGACGGTGTCCACGTGCCGGATCCGGCGGACGGCGGCGATGGCGCCGATGGCCGAAGCACCGCAGATCGAGAACCCGGTGGCCACCAGGAGCGAGGTCACCGGCGGCAGCCGGAAGAGCCGGGAGATGGCATATGTCCCGCCGAAGCTCGCCGCCACGACGCCGACGATCAGGACCAGGGACAGCCAGCCCAGTCCCAGCACGTCGGTGATGCTGACCTTTAGGCCCAGCAGGACGATTCCGCCGCGCATAAGATGTTTCCCGGCGAAGTCCAGTCCGGGCCGGGCCCTGCCGGCTGTCCAGGCTCCGGCCGCCGGCAGGTTCGCGGCGAGGACGCCCAGGGCCACTGCCAGCGTCATGGCCGGCAGCACGGGCACCAGCCAATGGACCAGGAACGCGGCGGCCAGCGCGACTGCCGCTGTAGCCAGGCCGGGGAGCAGCCTCTCCGGCCGGCCGGGCAGTCCCGGCCCCGGGTTGCGGAAGGATCTACGGACGGGCACTCACCTACTGTGCCGGAAGAGGGGCGGAATGCACGAATAGGGGGACCTGCGCCAACACGCCACAATGGATGGCAGTAATGAATTCGAAACAAAAAGATGGTTGGCTATTGGACATGTCAGACCTATTCCAGGATTACTCCGTGGCCGCCGGCCGGTCCGGGGCCTACGACGAGATGTTCGCCCCCGGGCAACAGGCCCGTGACTCGTACGGGCAGGTGGCGGACGCCCTTCGCAAGCTCTCCCTGGCCGATGTCAGCGCGCGCGCCGACTCGATGGCGCGCACCTTCCTGGACCGCGGCGTGACATTTGACTTCGCGGGGGAGGAGCGCCCGTTCCCGCTGGACATCGTTCCTCGGGTCATTCCTGCCGGGGAGTGGGATGTGCTGGAGCGCGGGGTAGCCCAGCGCGTACGCGCCCTGGAGGCGTTCCTCAACGACGTGTACGACAAGATGACCGTCGTGGCTGACGGGGTGATCCCGCGGCAGCTGGTCACCACCAGCGCGCACTTCCACCGGCAGGTCCATGGCTTCGAACCGGCCGGCGGCGTCCGGGTCCACATCTCGGGCATCGACGTTGTCCGTGATGCCGCCGGAACCTTCCGCGTGCTGGAGGACAACGTCCGCGTTCCCTCCGGCGTAAGCTACGTCCTGGAGAACCGCCGGGCCATGGCGAAGGGCTTGCCGGAGGCTTTCGGCCAGCAGCTCATCCGGCCTGTCGAGGAGTACCCGCGGCGCCTGCTCTCTGCCCTGCGGAAGACCGCTCCGTCCGGCGTGGACGATCCCACCGTCGTCGTCCTGACCCCCGGCGTGTTCAACAGCGCCTACTTTGAGCACACCCTGCTTGCCGGCCTGATGGGCGTTGAGCTGGTGGAGGGGCGAGACCTCATCTGCCGCGGCAACCGCGTATACATGCGCACCACGGCGGGCGAGCAGCGAGTGGATGTCATCTACAAGCGGATCGACGACGATTTCCTTGACCCCCTGCAGTTCCGGGCCGACTCCATGCTCGGCTGCCCCGGCCTGGTCAACGCAGCCAGGGCCGGCGGGGTCACCATTGCCAACGCCGTGGGCAACGGCGTCGCGGACGACAAACTGGTCTACAGTTACGTCCCTGACCTCATCCGCTACTACCTCAGCGAGGAACCCGTCATCGCCAACGTGGACACATACCGCCTGGAGGAGAAGGAATCCCGGGAGTACACCCTGGACAACCTGGCCGAACTCGTGGTCAAGCCCGTGGACGGTTCCGGCGGCAAGGGGCTGGTCATCGGCCCGGATGCCTCCAAGGACGAACTGGACGCGCTCCGCCAGCGGATCATCGCTGATCCCCGCGGCTGGATCGCCCAGCCGGTGCTGCAGCTTTCCACGGTTCCCACCTTGAGCGGTGACAAGTTCGGCCCCCGCCACGTGGACCTTCGGCCGTTTGCCGTCAACGACGGCGACAACGTCTGGGTGCTCCCGGGCGGCCTGACCCGCGTGGCTCTCAAGGAGGGCTCCCTGATTGTGAATTCCAGCCAGGGCGGCGGGTCCAAGGACACCTGGGTCCTGGCCGATTCCCCCCAGGTGCCGGTGGAAACAGTGCCGCGGCCGTCCATCTCCGTCCGGGAGCGCGTATCCGTGTGGCCTGTGGAGAGCAACTGGCGGGACCGCCAGTCGGAGCAGCAGCAGTGAGCCGGGCCGTAGCCCGGGCAGTTCCTTTTCCAGTTTCGGGCACGCAGGAGGTAGCCGCGAATGCTTAGCCGTATTGCCGAGTCCCTTTTCTGGATCGGCCGCTACGTGGAGCGGGCGGACGGCACCGCCCGGATCCTTGACGTCCACCTGGAGCGCCTCAACCACCTCCCCATGGAGGAACGCAAGAGTGTGGCACAGGAACTCCTGGCTGTTATGGGAGCCAGGCCGCAGAGCGAGGACTTCGGGCTGCCCGAACTGCTCCACGCACTTGCCTATGACAAAACCAGCGCCACCTCCATCGCCGGTTCCCTCGGGGCGGCGCGGGAGAACGCCCGGCGCGCCCGGGAGACTGTCTCCTCAGGGCTCTGGGAGAGCCTGAACACCACGTATTACGGGCTGAGCCAGCACCGCAAGGACGTTGTGGGAACCTACCGGTTCTGCAACTGGACCCTGGAACGGACTGCCATGGTCAGCGGCCTGGCGGACACCACCGTCAGCCACGACGAAAGCTGGCTCTTCCTTGTGCTGGGCCGCTCCCTGGAACGGGCGGACATGACGGCCCGCATGCTCTCCACCCGGGACGTGCTGTCCGCCGGCATGTCATGGGTCAACATGCTCCGGTGCGCCGGGGCGTACGAGTCCTTCCTGCGGACCCGCCGGGCCGCTTTCGGGGACCAGCACGCTGCCGAGTTCCTGCTGCTGGACCGCCTCTTCCCGCGGTCCATCGTGTATGCCCTGCGGGACGCCGACGAATGCCTGGCAAAACTCGATCCGTCCGCCCAGCGGGTGGGGTTCATCAATGACGCGCGGCGCATTGTGGGGCAGGCGCGGACGTTCCTCGAGTTCCACCGGACGGATGACCTCATGTCCGAGCTGCCCGAGCACATGGAGCGCGTGCAGAAAGCCGTGTCCCAGGCCTCGGACGCCATTTCCCGTAAGTACTTCAATCAGGCGGATGAACTGGCCTGGGTGGGAGAAGTTTCATGACCCGGCTGAGCATCGTCCACAAGACGGCCTACAAGTACAACAAGCGGGTCACGCTGTCCTACAACGAGGCCCGCATGACGCCGCTGACGGATTCCCAGCAGGTGGTGCTGGAGTCCGTGGTCAAGGTTTCGCCGTCGCAGGCTGCCGTGAGCACCTACCGGGACTACTGGGGCACCAGGGTTACTGCCTTCGACATGCAGATGCCGCACGAGCACCTTGAAGTGGTTTCCAACATCACGGTGGAGGTCCACCGGGCCGAAAAGATACCCTCGGAGTCGGACATTGCCGGCTGGGATGTCCTGGCCTCACCCGAGACGCTCAACACCTTCAGCGACTGGCTTCCCCAGTCCAGGCTGAGCGGGCCCGGAGACGAAGTCCTGGGCATCATCCCGGGAGTCGTGGCCGGGAAGAACCCGCACGAGGCCGCCATGGCAGTGTTCGAGTGGATGCGCGGCGAAATGACCTATATGTCCGGTTCCACCGCGGTCACCACCAATGCGGAAGAGGCCTGGGGCCAGCGGCAGGGCGTGTGCCAGGACCTGGCCCACCTGGCCATCGGTGCGCTGCGCAGCTGCGGCATCCCTGCGCGGTACGTCTCCGGTTACCTGCACCCCCGCTCAAGCGCCGGCATCGGCGAGACCGTGGCCGGGCAATCGCATGCGTGGCTGGAGTGGTGGGACGGCGACTGGCGCAGCTGGGACCCCACCAACCACAAGCCGGCCGGCGACTTCCACGTGACGGTAGCCCGGGGCAGGGACTACCGCGATGTGCCGCCGCTGAAGGGCATTCTCTCCGGCGGGGGCGGTTCGGCCCTGAGCGTCAGCGTGGAGATCACCCAGCTCGCCTGACCGGCCGGGGCCTTTACTCCTGGGCGGTCCTCACAGCGCCGCTGAGCTGGGTCCACCAGGTCACGGGCTCCGTCACCTTGAAGCGGCGGCCGGTGATGGAGTCCGGCGTGATCCGGACGAAGATGTCCTTTTTGCCTGCCTGCCAGGGGAAGAGGAAGAGCTGGGTGGTTTCCAAAACCTGCTCCGTGCCGGTGACGACGGCGGCCGTGCCCTTCACCACCACGCTCCACGCCAGCCCCGTATTGGGATCCACGCCGTCCGCCTCCAGCGCCACCGGTGCGTCCTCCGACGCGCCGGAAAGCTTGGTGCCTTCGCTGGTGCGGAACACCAGGGTGCCCCGGTCAACCGTGTAGTTGACGGGGAAGATGTCCGGGCGTCCCGCCACCAGCACCGCCAGCCGGCCGACAGACACTGTCCGGAGCGCGGCCCAGCACTCATGGTGTTCAAGATCCTTGACGTCAGATACGGGTTCGGCACTCATGCCGCGAGCTTACCCTCACCAGGGGCTGGGTTTGTAGTCCTTGAGGAACACGCCGTACTGGTCCTCCCCGTTCTCCCCCATGACGATCGGATCGTAGACGCGGGCGGCACCATCCACCAGGTCCAGGGGCGCGTGGAAGCCTTCTTCCATGAGCCTGACCTTGGTGAAGTGGGGACGCTCGTCGGTAATCCAGCCGGTGTCCACGGCGGTCATCAGGATGCCGTCGCTGTCCAGCATCTCCTGGGCGCTGGTGCGCGTCATCATGTTCAATGCCGCCTTGGCCATGTTGGTATGCGGGTGGCCCGGACCCTTGTAGGCGCGGGAGAACTGGCCTTCCATGGCGGACACGTTGACGATGTATTTGCGGCGGGCGGTGGATCGCTTCATGGCTCCCCGCATCCGGCTCACCAGCAGGAAGGGCGCGGTTACGTTGCAGAGCTGCACCTCGAGCATCTCCAGCGGATCCACCTCGTCCACCACCTGGGTCCAGCTGTTGATGGTGGCCAGGTCCGGTACCAGCCCGCCGGCGTCGATGGCAGTTCCTGATGCGATGCGCTCCAGCGAGGCCGATCCCGTGGACAGCGCCAGCGACGTGATGGCGTCCCCGGCGAGGACCGGGTGTTCCGTCACGCTGCTGGCCAGCGCCAGGGGGTGCTTGTCATGGGCGTGGCCGAACGTCACCAGTTCCGGACCGCCGTTGGCCTGCTCCAGCGCCGCCGGAAGCGGTTCGTCCTCGGCGTCCACCAACGGTTTGTAGGCATTGCCGGAACGGCGGACCGTCTGCGCCGCGTTGTTGATGATGATGTCCAGCGGGCCTGCCTCATTGAGCGAGTCCGTGAGGGCCATGACCTGGGCGGGGTCGCGGAGGTCGATGCCCACGATCCGGAGCCGGTGCAGCCATTCGCCGCTGTCCTCCATGGCGGCGAACCTGCGGGCGGCATCCTTGGGGAAGCGGGTGGTGATGGTGGCGTGGGCGCCGTCGCGGAGCAGTCGAAGCGCGATATACATCCCGATTTTGGCCCGCCCTCCGGTCAGGAGCGCGCGGCGGCCGGTCAGGTCGGTCCGGGCATCCCGCTTGGTGTGGCTGAAGGCAGCGCACTCCGGGCATAGCTGATGGTAGAAGGCGTCAACCTGGGTGTAATGCTGCTTGCAGATGTAGCACGGGCGGGAGCGAATCAGGTGCCCGGCAACCTTGCCGGTGGCTGAGGTGGCGAGCTTGTTCCCGCGGGTCTCGTCGTCGATCCGGTCCGGCGCGGCGGTTGCCGTCCGGGCGATCACTGCCCGGTCCGCCTCGGAGATCAGGTCGCGCTTGGCTACCCTGCGGTGCCGTTTGACGGCTTTGAACATTTTCCCGGTGGCGCGCCGCACCGAAACATAGTCCGGGTGCTCCTCGTCATAGGCATGGATGGTATTCAGGACCTTGAGGCAGGCCTGGATTTCCTCAGGGGTCAGATCGGGGGAGCTCACCATATCGATTTTACAGCCTGGGATCCAGCCGGCCGCACCCCCTTCGGGATGGGCCGGCCCATTGAACGACGTCAGGAAATCCGCGCCCCCTGCACAGCGTCGGCAGCAGCAGCTGCGTGGGTTTGGGCAACCCTGTCCACGGACTCCCGCACTTCGGGGTGGAGGTCTGCAGCTGCCTTCACTGCGTTCGGGACGAGCGGGAGGTTCCTGGCAGCGAGCTTCCGTTCCTCCTCGCCGGGCTCGGGAACGTCCTGTCCCTTGGCGAGCACCGTAATGCCCGAGTCGGTGACCTTGAAGCCGCGGGCTCGGTCCAGGTCCGCGTCCAGGCCAATTGCCGCACCTGCCGGAACCTTGACGTTCTTGTCGATGATGGCCCGGTTGATCACTGCACCCTCGCCCACCTGCACCTTGTCCATCAGGACTGAGTCGATGACCCTGCTGCCGGTGGCCACGTAGACGTCGTTGGACAGGACAGAGCCCTCCACGATGCCGCCGGAGATCACAACGCCGCTGGAGACGATCGAGTCCAGGGCCGTGCCCACCGTATTGTTCTGGCCGCGGACGAACTTGGCCGGCGGCGAGATGCTCTGCCGCGTGTAGATGGGCCATTCCGAGTTGTAGAGGTTGAAGACCGGGAGCGGGGAGATCAGGTCCATGTGGGCGTCGTAGAAGGAGTCGATAGTGCCGACGTCGCGCCAGTATGTCCGGTCACGTTCGGTGGAGCCCGGGATGTCGTTGAGGGTGAAGTCGTACACGCCGGCCTCGCCCTGGTTCACGAAGTAGGGGATGATGTCCCCGCCCATGTCGTGCTTGGTGTCCAGCCGCTCGGCGTCCACGTGCAGCGCTGCAACCAGGGCGTCGGCGTCGAAGACGTAGTTGCCCATGGAGGCCAGGAACTGCGACGGGTCCGCGGCCAATCCAGGGGTGGTGGCAGGCTTTTCCACGAAGGCGGCAATTTTTTGGGGATCATTCCGGTCCACTTCGATCACGCCGAACTGGTTGGCCATATGCAGTGGCTGCCGGACAGCGGCCACTGTTGCCTTGGCCCCGCTGTGGACGTGCTGCGCCACCATCTGGGCGAAGTCCATGCGGTAAACGTGGTCGGCGCCGACCACCACAACAATGTCCGGGTTGGCGTCGTGGATGAGGTTCAGGGACTGATAGATGGCGTTGGCGCTGCCCAGGAACCAGCTCTTTCCCACGCGCTGCTGGGCCGGAACCGAGGCTACGTAGTTACCCAACTGGGTGGACATGCGCCAAGTCTCGGAGATGTGGCGGTCCAGGCTGTGCGACTTGTACTGGGTGAGCACAACGATCTGCAGGTAGCGGGAATTCACCAGGTTGGACAGCGCGAAGTCGATCAGGCGGTAACTCCCGGCAAAGGGGACCGCGGGTTTCGCCCGGTCCGCCGTCAGCGGCATCAGTCTGTTTCCCTCGCCGCCTGCTAGGACAATGGCCAGGACTCTTTTGTTCAACGGCATAATGGTCGCTCCTGTACGCCTTCGTAACTCCCCAAGACAGTCCGGCATGCCCGGACTCCTTCACACTAGAACAGTTAAGGCCTGAAGGACTACCTTGGGTCTTGTGCGAATAGACATTGTGACTAAAGAGTTCCCGCCGGAGATCTACGGTGGCGCCGGAGTCCACGTAGCCGAATTGAGCAGGGTGCTTAGTAAGCATGTTGACCTGCAGGTTCGTGCTTTTGGCGCTCCCCGCGATACCGACTACCGTGGCTCCACCGTGACGTCCTACCAGGTGCCTGAGGACCTTGCCGGGGCCAACGCCGCAGTGCAGACCCTTGGCGTGGACCTCCGGATCGTCCCGGACGTGGAAGGCGCGGACCTGGTCCATTCGCACACCTGGTACGCCAACATGGCAGGACACCTCGCATCCCTGCTGCACGGCATCCCGCACGTCCTTAGCGCCCACAGCCTGGAGCCGCTGCGCCCCTGGAAGGCGGAGCAGCTCGGCGGCGGGTACGCGCTCTCTTCCTGGGTGGAAAAGACGGCTTATGAGGCTGCGGCAGCCATCATCGCTGTTTCCGAGGGCATGCGCCAGGACATCCTGCGCAGCTACCCGGACGTGGATCCCGCGAAGGTCAAGGTGGTCCACAACGGCATCGACGTCGAGCTGTGGCAACGCGACGAGAATGACGACGCCGTCCGCGCCCTGGGCATTGATCCGGCCAAGCCCAGCGTGGTTTTTGTGGGCAGGAACACCCGCCAGAAAGGCGTTCCGTACCTGCTGCGGGCCGCGGCGAAGCTGCCTGCCGACGTCCAGCTGGTCCTGTGCCTGGGGGCGGCGGACACCCCGGAACTCGCCGCCGAGACGGCCCGCCTGATCGAGGACCTGCAGAGCCAGCGAACCGGCGTGGTGCTCATCGAGCGCATGCTGCCCCGGCACGAACTTATCCAGGTCCTCAGCCACGCCACCGCCTTTGCCTGCCCCTCTATCTATGAGCCCCTCGGCATCGTGAACCTGGAAGCAATGGCGTGCGGCGCGGCAGTGGTGGCCAGCGCCACCGGCGGCATCCCGGAGGTGGTGGAGCACGGACGGACGGGCCTCCTCGTGGACCTTGAGCAGGTCACCGACGGCACCGGGACGCCCCTCGATCCGGAAAAGTTCGTCACCGAGTTCGCGGCAGCCCTCACCGAGGTTGTCTCCGATCCGGAGCGGGCACGCGCCATGGGCCAGGCCGGGCGGGTGCGCGCCGAGAAGCACTTCTCCTGGGAGTCCATCACCGAGACCACCCTTGAGGTGTACCGCTCGGTGCTGCCGTCCCACGGCTAACGATTCCTCGCTATAAAGAACGACGGCGCCGCTCCCCTCACAGGGGAGCGGCGCCGTCGCTCTTTATGCCGCCAGCCGTCAGTTCCGTTTCGCCGCGGCGGTCCTGGCCAGCAGCACTTTCTCGTCAACCGGGGACCGGCCGCTGGCCCGCTGGCTGCGGAAGTAGGCCCGTGCCCCGTCCTGCCGCTCCTTTTCGGCGCCGGTGGCGATCGCGGCGCGCACATGGTCGCCGCTGTAGCCAAAGGCGTCCACGAGGTCCAGCGCGTGCGGGCGGATCTTCACCAGCAGCCTGTTGATGTATTCACCCACAGTCCTGGCCCGCTGCATGGAAAGGCGGCCGTTCATGAGGTACCAGGACAGGTTCTTTTCGATCAGCGACAGGCCGAAGAGGTCACGCAGCCACGTCAGCACTGTCCTGGTGCCCGGGTCCTCCACTTCCCGAAGCGCGTCAGTGAAGGCCTCCCATTGCAGCAGTTCGGCGTGCGCCTGGGCGGCATCGATGAGTTCGTTCTGGTGGCGGTTGAACAGTGCCGCGCCCTTTTCCTGGGAGAGCCGGTTGCTCCCTTTAAGGGCTGCTGCCGCTTCCGCAACCATGGTCTGCACCCTGTCCGTGAGGAGGGCACGCTGGCCCTCCTCGTCCCGGAGTGCGATGGCGGCTTTCTGCACCGAGCCGGTGTCCGCCATGAACTGGGCAACCTGCCGCAGCCCCGTCCGGTGGATGGCAGCACCGGTTGCCTGGCCCACCACGTAGCGGGCCAGCACTCCAAAGTCCACGTTCCGGAACTCCTTGGCGTAGTCAGCCAGGAGGCGCTTGGCCACCAACTGCAGCAGCACGGTGTTGTCGCCCTCGAACGTGGCGTACACGTCCAGGTCGGCCCGCAGCGACGCAAAGCGGTTCTCGATCAGGAAACCGGCACCGCCGCACGCTTCGCGGCACTCCTGCAGCGTGTCCAGGGCATGCCACGTGCTTAGGGCCTTTAGCGCGGCGGCGAGCGTTTCCAGGTCCTGGCGGTCCGCGTCGGTGTCGTGGGCGCCGGAAAAGACGTCGTCGAACTTCGCCAGGAGCTGCTCATGGGCGAACCCCGCTGCGTAGGTAGTGGCGAGCCGGGTGAACAGCCGGCGCTGGTGGCGCTGGTAGTCAAGCAGGACTTCCTCGTCCGTATGGGAGGAGGCGTTGAACTGGCGGCGCTCGGTTGCGTACCGGATGGCCGCCGTCAGGGCCACCCTGGACGCAGCCACGGCGGCGCCGTCCAGCGACACCCGGCCCTGGACAAGGGTTCCCAGCATGGTGAAGAACCGCCGGCCCGGGCTGGCGATGGGGGAGGTGTATGTGCCGTCCGGGGCTACGTCGCCGTAGCGGTTCAGGAGGTTCATCCGGGGGATCCGGACGTTGCTGAAGTGCAGCCGCCCGTTGTCGATGCCGTTGAGTCCGCCCTTGATGCCGTCATCCTCGCCGCCGATGCCCGGCAGGAACTCCTTGGTTTCCGGGTCCCGCAGGTCCACGTAGAAGGCGTGGACGCCGTGGTTGACTCCGCGGGTGACAAGCTGGGCGAACACCACGGCGCCCAGTCCGTCGTTGGCCGCGTTCCCGATGTAGTCCTTCCAGGCGGCGCGGAACGGCGTGTGCACCACGAATTCTTCAGTGGGCGGATCGTACGTGGCCGTGGTCGCGATGCTGGCCACGTCGGAGCCGTGTCCCGTCTCGGTCATGGCGAAGCAGCCCGGGATATCCAGGTTCATGATGCCGGGAAGCCATTTCGCATGGTGTTCGGCGGTGCCCAGGTGCATGACGGCGGAGCCGAACAGGCCCCACTGCACGCCGGCCTTGATCTGCAGCGAGGGATCGGCCACCACAAGTTCCTCGAAGCCGGCGATGTTTCCGCCGTGGTCGTCGGCGCCGCCCAAGGCTGCCGGGAAGGCGCGGTGCACCGCCCCATTGTCCACAAGGTACCTCAGCTGGCCGAACACCCTGGTCCGGTGCTCGGTGTGGGTCAGGCCTTCAATCTTGTGAAGCTCGGGGCGTGCGGCAAGGTCCCGGGCCTGGAGCCGGACGGCCGCCCACTTGCCGAGCAGCTGCCTGCCCAGCGTTTCGACGTCGACGGCGGGCTGGGGCCGGGTGGCGGTGCCCGGGACCGGTTTTTGCGGTGCTTCCGGGCGCTTCCCTTTGCCGGCGGGACGGTCCACTACTTCAGTCATGTCAATGTCCTTCGTTGGTGCTGACAGTGTTTGGTGGTTTGCATTGGAGTTTGGTCATTCCCGGGCGGCCGGGGTGAGCTCGGGAGCTATGCCGACGCAGAGCCAGGCCGTGATCTGGCGTGCCATTGCTTCCTGGTCAGGTTTGGCGGGGGAGTCCGGCGTGCTGAGCCATTGCTCGCCGGCATTCCGTACCAGTCCAATCGCGGCCTTCGGCCAGTAGCCGATCACGGCGTGCTTGCCGTCCCCCAGGTGGGACCTCATGGGCGTGGCGATCATCTCCGCGATGGCATCGAAGAAGTGCCCCAGCGCCCCGGAGACAGCTCCCGATGAACCCTCCGGGTCGCCGCTGCCATGCCGGGTGACAAACGTATAGACGTTGGGGCTGGTCTCCGCCATTTGCAGATAGGCCGAGACCATGGCCAGGAGCCCTTCGCGGGGAGTATGGGCGCTCTGCGCGGCTTCCTTGATCCTGCGCTGCATCTGGCTCAAGACCACTTCACCCACCGCCTGCTGAAGCCCGGCCTTATCGCCAAAGTAGCGGTAGAACACGGACTTTGAGGTTCCTGCAGCAGCGGCAATCTCCTCCATGGAGGCGTCACTTCCCAGCAGGTGCACCGCCCGCCGTGCCGATTTGATCAGCTCCCTCCGGCGCTCCTCCCGGTGGCTCTGCCAGCGCGAGGAGCGCCCGTCGGGGCTGCCTGGCACAGGGGCCCCCTGGGAGTCCGCTTGGGTGATGTTCACGATACCCAGCGTATCAGGTACGCTGGGTATCGGTAACCGAACGTGACCCGAGGAGACACCCATGTCCATTGACGGACAGTCCAGCACCGGACTCGAAGAACCAGGCAACCGCAACGCAGGCACCCCTGCCACGCGCCGGGCCGTGATCGTCGGCGGGAACCGGATCCCGTTTGCCCGCGCGGGCGGATCCTACGCAAAATCCTCCAACCTGGACATGCTGACCGCAGCCTTGGACGGCCTCATCGCCCGCTTCGGCCTGCAGGACGAGCGCATCGGCGAAGTGGCCGCGGGCGCCGTCCTCAAGCACTCCCGGGACTTCAACCTCACCCGCGAAGCCGTCCTGGGTTCCGCTCTCTCCGCCGAGACCCCTGCCTATGACCTGCAGCAGGCGTGCGCCACCGGCTTGGAGGCGGTGGTGGGCCTGGCCAACAAGATCAAGCTGGGCCAGATCGATTCCGCCATCGCCGGCGGGGTGGATTCGGCGTCCGATGCTCCGATCGTGGTGAGCGAGGGCCTCCGCGAGGTGATCCTGGACCTGAACCGGGCCAAGACCCTTACGCAGCGCCTGCAGGTACTCGGGCGGCTGCGGCCGAAGGATCTCGCCCCGCTGGCCCCCGGCACTGCCGAGCCCCGGACCGGACTTTCGATGGGCGAGCACCAGGCCCTGACCACGGCGCAGTGGAAGATCGCCCGCGAGTCCCAGGATGAACTGGCCTACAACAGTCACAGGAACCTCGCCGCCGCCTATGAATCCGGGTTCTTCGATGACCTTGTCACCCCCTACCGTGGCCTGGTGCGGGACGGCAACCTGCGCGCAGATACCTCGCTCGAAAAGCTCTCTACCCTGAAGCCGGTCTTCGGCAGGAACCTCGGTGCTGCCGCCACCATGACTGCCGGCAACTCCACCCCCCTCACCGACGGGGCCTCCACGGTCCTGCTGGCTTCCGAGACCTGGGCAGACGCCCGCGACCTGCCCAAGCTCGCGGCTGTGGTGGATGCGGAAGCCGCGGCCGTGGACTTTGTCCATGGCAAGGACGGCCTGCTGATGGCCCCCGTGTTCGCCGTGCCCCGGCTGCTGGCCCGCCAGGGCCTCACGCTGGAAGACATTGACTACTTCGAGATCCATGAGGCGTTCGCAGCCACGGTCCTCAGCACCCTGGCCGCCTGGGAGGACGAAGACTTCGGCCGCACACGCCTTGGCTTGCAGGGCGCCTTCGGCAGCATTGACCGGTCGCGCCTGAACGTGAACGGGTCGTCGCTGGCCGCCGGCCATCCCTTCGCCGCCACCGGCGGCCGGATTGTGGCTTCATTGGCGAAGCAGCTGCACGCCACGGGCAGCACCGCCGGCAGGCCCGCGCGCGGACTGGTCTCTGTCTGCGCGGCCGGCGGCATGGGCGTCGTCGCTGTCCTCGAATCACTGTAGGGGGATCAGGTGACCGACAAATACGCACAACTGGTAAACCAGGGCCTGGGCAGGAATGTGGCCAGGAAGCTGGGCCTGCCCCAGCCCGCTGTCCTTCGCCGCTACGAGCCCGGGCAGCCCTTGATCAGCGGCCCCATCCTGGTCCAGGGAAGCACGGAGGGTGCAGATGCCCTCTCCGCGGAACTGCTTTCCTGGGACCTTGATGTCAGGCGGCACGCCGTACCGCGCGAAAAACTGGGTGCCATCATCCTGGTGTTGGATGAAGTGGCACACCCCGACGACCTCGAAAAGCCGATTCTCCCGGCAGCGGCTTCGCTGCGGGACCTTGCCCCCGGGGGACGCGTTGTCACCGTCTCCCGGCCGGCGTCGGAGGCCGGTTCGCCTGCAGCTGCCGCTGCCAGGCAGGGGGTTGACGGGTTCCTCCGGTCGCTGGCCAAGGAACTTCGGGCCGGTGCCACGGGCAACGGCATCATCCTGCGCGACGGGGTCCAGGCAACCAGCCCCAGCGCCCTGGCAGCCCTCCAGTTCTTCCTCTCCGGACGTTCGGCATTCGTGGACGGGCAGTTCGTGACGGTGTCCAGCACGTCGGGAAAGCTCGCCGGGGACCCGGAAAAACCGCTAGCCGGCAAGGTCGCGGTGGTGACCGGAGCGGCACGCGGCATCGGGGCTGCCATCGCCCGCACCCTGCACCGCGACGGCGCAACGCTCGTCCTCGTGGATGTCCCCGCGGCCGGCGACCAGCTGGCGGCAGTTGCGAACGAGGTCAGGGGGACGGCGCTCCAGCTGGACATCAGCAGGGAGAATGCCGGACAAAGGATTGTTGAGCACGCCGCGCAGCGTCACGGACGCCTGGACATCATGGTCCACAACGCCGGCATCACCCGGGACAAACTGCTGGCCAACATGGACCAGCCCCGCTGGCACTCGGTCATCAGCATCAACATTGCCGCGCAGCTCCGGATCAACGAGGCGCTTTTCTCCTCAGGTCACTTCCGGGAATCCCCGCGCATCGTGTCGGTTGCCTCAACCAGCGGCATCGCCGGCAACCGGGGGCAAACCAACTATGCGGCATCCAAGGCCGGTGTCATGGGAATGGTCAGGGCCACCGCTCCGCACTTGGCCGCGCTCGGCGGCAGCATCAACGCTGTGGCCCCGGGGTTCATAGAAACCGAGATGACCGCCCGAATCCCGTTCGCCCTCCGCGAGATCGGCCGGCGGCTGAACTCTCTGCAGCAGGGCGGCCTGCCATCGGACGTTGCCGAAGCCGTGTCCTTCCTTGCCAGTGACGCAGCGGCCGGCATCAACGGCGAGGTGCTGCGGGTCTGCGGACAGAACATGGTGGGGGCATGATGCCCGCCCAGCCGGTCATCCTGGGGGAGATGCCCTCGCTGTCCAAGCTCTACGTCAACGCCGCCGCCCAGGCCGCGCGCCGCAGGCTGCTGGGCAGCCAGGATGGATCCGTCCTGCCGGCCGAAAGCCATGAAGTACGGGGGGTCAGCGTGGACGTTGCCACGCTGACCGCGTACCAGCACCTGATCGGTGAGACGGCCAGCGACGTGCTGCCTGCCGGGTTCATCCACGCACTCGCCTTTCCGCTGGCCATGAGCGTGCTGAACAGGGATGACTTCCCGTTGCCCCTGCTCGGCATGATCCACCTTCGCAACAGCGTGCAGCAGCGCTCCCCGATACTTTTCTCCGACAGCCTGGACGTCTCCGCGAGGGTTGAAAACCTTCGCGGGCACCGTACAGGGACGCAGGTGGACGTCGTGGCGGACGTGCGGTTGGCAGGGGCCCGTGAGGCCTCCTGGCTGGGGGTATCCACGTACCTGGCCAAGGGGGTCTTCCTCCCCGGAATCGACAAACCGTCGCCGGCCTCCGCCCGGGCGGAATTCAAGGCGCCCAACCCAACGGCACTTTGGCAGCTTGGTGTTGACACCGGCCGTGCTTACGCGGCGGTATCGGGTGACTTCAATCCCATTCACCTGAGCGTGCTTTCCGCCAAGGCTTTGGGGATGCGGCGGTCCATTGCCCACGGCATGTACCTGGCGGCCAGGGCGCTCGCCGACGTCGGCCCGTCCCGTGGTGATTCCTTCACCTGGGATGTGGATTTCGACTCCCCGGTGTTCCTTCCCGGCCTGGTTGCCTTGGAGATCAATACCGAAGAAGGTGGTGCCGGCGCGCGGACGCGCTCCGACTTCGTGGCATGGAATCCCAGGTCGGGCCGCCGCCACTTCAGCGGCTCGGTCAGCGCCCTCTAGCCGGATGTCCGGACAGACCGCAGGATGCGGTGGAGGCTCAGCAGGACCGATTCGGACGCGGGGACCATTCCCTGCTCCGCCTGCCTTCCGGCGGTGGCAGCCATACAGGTTTCCACCGCCTCCCTTGCCGCTTCGAAATGCCCGTCCTGGGCCGACGTGTCGTCCTCGCTGAACGAGCGGAGAAGGTTGCCGGTTGCTGACAACGCCTCAGCCAGCGGACCGGTGTCCTGCAGGGGAACGCTGTACGGTGCCTTGCTCTCCCAAATCACGTCCGAAAGCACATCAGTGATGTCCTGGATGTGGAAGGTCACCCTCTCCAGTTCGCGCAGGTTACGGTAATCAAGATCGACGTCGCGGGGGTGCAGTTTCCGCCTGGGATTGGCCCGCCGGCTTGCGTCAGCCTCCTTGACCAGGTGCCGGACCGAGCGGGCCGCAGCGGCCAGTTCGTCTGAACGGCTTGACCAGTCCTCGTGTTTGGGCGGCCACTCTTCCTTTAGGGCCGACCCCATGTCGGTGAGTTGGCGGCCGAGGGCAAGGCGGAGCTCGTCCAGGCTGGCCGCGGCGGCATTCAAGTGCAGGGGTGGGAATATCAGGAAGTTGACGCCGATCCCAACGGCAACTCCAAAACCCATCTGCAGGAGGTAACCGAACGAAAAGTCGTCCGGATTACTGCCGCCCACGAGCAGAACCAGCAGCGCCGCCGTCGGAATCCAGTCACTGCCAGAGCCGATCCCCGGCAGGCCGCCAAGCAGCACGCCGATTCCCATAATGAGCGCGACGGCGAGCGGCGACGGATCCGTGACGGTAACCAACACGTACGCCAGGCCGATGCCCACTGCGAGTCCGGCAAGGGCCTCGAGGCCCTGCCGTACTGAGCCGGCAACATTGTGGTACATCGCCACCAGCGCACCTAGGGGGGCGTAGTAGGGATAGTTCGCAGCAGCTCCGGGCAGATGCGGGGCGATGGCAAAAGCCAGGCCGGCCGCAAAAGCCGCCTTGGCCGCCAGTTGCAGCCGCTGCGCGGCAAAGGCCGACGACAGGCCGGGCGCCGCGTGTTTGAGGAAAAGGGTCCCCTTGGCCCACCTGGTGTCCGGGCGTGCTTGAGACTGGCGCATTCGTACCACCCTACGGCGCCCGTGCGGCTGCCTACAAAGGTGCTGGTCAGTGAGGCACAGTGTTCCCGGGTGTGGGTTCAGGACAGTTCTGCCGCTGAACGGCGCACCTCTGCCGCCAGCCGGTGGGCACGGCCCGGCGTTCTTCCATCCTCCCGTCGCCGCGGAATGTAGCCGAAGCCCAAGCCGTAGGCCGGATCCGCAAAACCCAGCGCCGCGTTGGCGCCCTCATGCCCGAACGCGCGATGGCTGCCGAAGTTTCGCGTCGGGTGCGGCTTCATGAACACGATGGCGAACGCGTTGTCCAGGCCGGAGGAGCGGTCAAGGCCCCACACCTGTTCCTGCGACATCTGCTCAATGGTGGCGGCTTCCAGGAACGGGTCGCCGTCCTGGATTCCGGTGGTGGCTGCCGCGTAGAGGCGCGCCAGGCCCGCGGCTGCTCCCACGCCGCCGGCCGCGGACATCCCCGCCGCCCGGACGATGCGGATGTTGGGGAGCTCCATGATGGTGCTGACCGGGGCGTTGCTGTTCAGGCCCTCGAGGCTGAGCGGATCGAGCCAGGGCTCCGTCGGCCCGGGCTCATAGAGGACGTCGCGATAACGGGACTCCTGTTCCACAGGGAGTCCAAGGAAAAAGTCGATACCGTACGGGCTCCTGATCCGACCTTCATAGAGCTCTTGCAGGGTTTCCCCTGCTGTACGCCGGCACAGCTCTTCCATGATGATCCCGATGGTGAGTGCGTGGTAACCGAACTGCCGGCCAGGCTGCCAGGTTGGAGCAGCCCCCGCGAGCCGGGCCGCGGCTCCAGGGGTGGTGAACTCGTCCAGTCCGAAGCCGCCTTCGATGCCCATGAGCCCGGCCTGGTGCGACAAGGCCTCCCGCACCAGGAGGCAGTCTTTGCCATGCGCGCCGAATTCCGGCCAGTAATGCGCTACGGTCTGGTCGAGGTCGAGCAGACCGTCCTGGACCAGTAGCGCAATGACCATGGCAGCCACTCCCTTCGAACAGGAGTACGCCCCCGTCAAGGTGCCGGGCGCCATGTCCGGCCCGCCCGTCAGGTCCACGACCGGGACCCCGTCCTTGTAAGCGGCCAGCTGTGCACTGTACTGCGGATCCTCGCGCAGTAGAGAATCGAACAGGTCCAGGACGTTGTTGAAACCGGGCGCTACGAAGCCGTGAGGTGTCTGCATGGCAACCAGCCTATCCAGAAAGCGCTTACTGCCAGTCGGTTTGAGCCCCGTGCCCGGGCATGACTTCTTCCCCTTCCCTGACGGGCCCGGGCGGTGTCCCGTCCCCGAAGGGGCGGCCTCCCAGCGATTCCCGGCCATGGGGTTCCAGCCAGCCCGTTAGATCCGGTCCTGCGGGGACTATGCCCGTGGGGTTAATGTCCTCATGGACGATGTAATAGTGCTGCTTGATCTGGACGAAATCGATGGTGTCGCCGAAACCGGGAGTCTGGAACAGGTCACGTGCGTAGCCCCACAGGGCGGGCATCTCGCTGAGCTTTTGCCGGTTGCACTTGAAATGGCCGTGGTAGACAGGATCGAACCGGGCGAGCGTGGTGAACAGCCTCACGTCGGCCTCAGTGATGGTGTCACCCACCAGGTAGCGCTGCCGCGAGAGCCGGTCCTCGAGCCAGTCCAGGGCTGTCCACAGCCGGGCGTAGGCGGCGTCGTACGCTTCCTGGGATCCGGCGAAACCGCAGCGGTAAACACCGTTGTTGACCTCGGTGAAGACGCGCTTATTGACCCGGTCGATTTCTTCGCGCAGATGCTCCGGGTACAGGTCCGGCGCCCCTGCACGGTGGAACGCGGTCCACTCGGTGGAAAAGTCCAGGGTGATCTGCGGAAAGTTGTTGGTCACCACGGCGCCGCTGGCAACGTCCACTATCGCGGGGACCGTGATGCCGCGGGGATAGTCCGGGAACCTCTTGAAGTAGGCGTCCTGGATCCGCTCGATACCGAGGACGGGGTCCAGCCCGCCCGGATCGAGGTCAAACGTCCACGACCGGGCATCATGGGTGGGCCCCGGCTGTCCCAGTGAAATGGCGTCTTCGAGGCCAAGCAGGCGCCTGACGATGACGGTCCTGTTGGCCCAGGGGCAGGCACGTGCCGCGATCAGCCGGTAGCGTCCAGCTTCCACCGGCCAGCCTGGTTCGCCGTTCGGACCCGGGGTTGCGTCCCTCGTGATCCGGTCCTCAATGTAGTTGGTGTCGCGGTTGAACTCCGCTCCACCGGTGACGTAGGCGCCGCGGGTGCTGTGTTCTGCAGTTTTTCCCGGGGCCTGTGCCTTTGCCGCCTGATGGGTGGTGTCGGTTTCCTGGCTCATGGGACCACCCTATGCTCCCGCGGGCAGGACAGTGGAGATCGGCTGCCAGGCCCATAGCCACGAACCTGCCACCAGGGCCGCGAACAGAAGGATCCAGACGCCGGAGGGTACGGACGTGGCTCGCCAGAGGAGGTAAGCGTCGGAACTGGCCAGCCGGTCCCGGCGGCGCAGGTGCACATCGGTGAGCTTGACGAGGTCACGCACGGCGGCCACCAGCAGTGCCAGGCCGAGGATGACAGACACATGGCCAACGAAGGCAGCCGGCACAAAGAGGAGCAGAAGCAGGGTGATGGCAATAGCGGCGGAAGTGATAAGGACGCCGGCGAGGTTCCTGAGGAACACCAGCGAGGCAGCCAGGGCCACGGCGCCGCCTGCGACGGCGGCCGGTCCCCACCCGCTGAAGCCGCACCAGACAAACGCCGCGCCCACCATTGCCGGTACGGGATACCCCCAAAAGCAGGACCATGCGGTGGCAAGCCTGCTGCGGCTGTACGTGGTGGTGGTGCCGGAATGGTCAAGGAGGAGCCGGATCCCGGCCAGCCGCTGGCCGCTCAGCACCGCAGCAACAGCGTGCCCCATCTCGTGCGTGGCCGTGGCCAGCAGGCCGAAGTATCGCCAGGAGCGGCGGGGCACCGACAAGGCGGCAGCTATCAGCACCGCCAGTGCCAGTTCGGCCAGTGTCACGCTGGGAGGGTCAGCACGGCTGAATGCTGCCAGCAATCTATCCCAGGGTGCTCCGGGCGTCGTCATCAGGGCCTCTCGCCGGCGGGATCATGGTGAGCCATAGCCGCTACGGTACCCGCGTTGGCTGGGTGCAGGCTTAAAGCCGAAAGGCACGCCAGCTGCCGGGCGTGCCTCAGGATCGGTGGGACTGCGGACGCTCCCGCAGCCCCACGTTGGCTGTCTTAACTAGCCTTCACACTCAGTGCAGTAGCTGTGGCCATCCTTCTGGCGCGCAATCTGGGACCGGTGACGGACCAGGAAGCAGGAGTAGCAGGTGAATTCGTCTTCAGCCTGCGGGATGACCTGTACCACGAGCTCTTCGGCCACGAACTCGCCTCCGGGCACGCCGGCGCCGTCGAGCCCGTCAGCCTCATCCAGCTCCAGCACAACGCTGCGTGCGTCTGGAGCATTTGCTGACTGGAGCTGCTCGAGTGAGTTGTCCTGCGACTCCTTGACGTCGGAGCGCAGTTCATCGTAATCGGTTGCCACTTTAGGTGCTTCTCTTTTCTTTGGTTCGCCTGTCGCGTATGAAACGTACAGCATCATGCGGCTATTCCCCAATAGCCGGAGTATATTGACCGTCCCCTGGGTAATGGTTCACAGGAGGCAGCATGCGGTTTACCGCCGCAATGGGGCTGCGTGGGCAGCGGACGGCGCGGCAAATGCGCGGTCCGCACTACTGGTAAGGGGTGCGTGTGGAGCAGCTCACTGCGGAGTTTGGTGGTTCAGCGCGGGTTGGTACCGGAGTTGGTCCCGTCCTGGAGAAATTCGAGTCCGTATCCAGGATCGCCGTGTTGCGCGGCGGAGGCCTTGGCGACCTGATCTTCGCCATCCCTGCCATGACCGCGCTCAAGGCAGCCTACCCTGCCGCAACCCTTACCCTGCTGGGCACTCCCGTGCACCAAACGCTGCTTGCCGCAACCAAGAGCCCGGTGGATGAGGTGTGCGTGCTGCCATACGCTGAAGGCGTCCGCCCGGGAGAGGAGGACCCGGCGGAGATGGACGCGTTCTTTAATGACATGCGCCGACGCCGGTTCGACCTGGCCGTCCAGCTCCATGGCGGCGGCCGGTACTCAAATCCGTTCCTGCTCCGGCTGGGGGCCCGGCACACGGTAGGCACCCGGACGTCGGATGCTGCCAGCCTTGAGCGGACGGTCCCATATATCTATTACCAGCATGAGCCCCTGCGGGCGCTGGAGGTGGCTGGCTTGGCCGGCGCTTTCCCTGTTGACCTGGAGGCCCGCCTTGCGCCGGCGTTCAGCGGCGCATCCTCCGCCGTCGTAATGCCCGACGACGGCGCCGGCCCATGGGTGGTGCTGCATCCCGGCGCCACTGATCCCCGCCGCCGCTGGCCCGTCAGCCGGTTCGCTGAACTTGCGGCAGCGTGCGCCGCGGATGGCTTCCGTGTTGCGGTCATCGGAGATGAGGGCGAACGCGCCCTTGCCGAACAGGTAGTGGAGCAGGCAGCCTCCGCCCGTATCCATTCCTTCGCCGGTGACCTGGACATGGGCAGGCTTGTGGCGCTCCTGGTCCGCGCAGCGGTAATGGTGGGGAATGACAGCGGCCCGCGGCACCTCGCCCAGGCGCTTGGAGTTCCGACGGTGGGTATCTTCTGGGCGGGCAATGTCATAAATGCCGGAGCGCTGGGCAGGAGCCTCCACCGCATCCACGCCTCCTGGCTGACCGCTTGCCCCACTTGCGGGATAGACATCACCCAGGTTGGCTGGACGGCGCCGCGGTGCCCGCACGATGACTCGGCGGTGGCCGGCGTTGCCGTGCGGGATGTGCACGAGGACGTACGCAGCCTGGCAGCTACCGAGTTGAAAGTGGACGCATGAGCGGCACGTACATTTCCACGGAAACGGGTCCGGGCAACCGCCCGGACGGGAAGCCGGAGCTTCTTGTCCTGCGTGCCTTGAAGCTCGGGGACATGCTGGTTGCGGTGCCTGCCCTGAAGGGCCTTCGCCGCACCTTCCCTGAACACCGGCTGCGGTACGCGGCCCAAGGGTGGCTCTCGGAGGCCCTGGGGCTGGTGGGCGGCTATGAGCTGCTGCCCACCCACGGCCTGGACGAGCCGCTGGCGCTGGAAGCGGGCGTCGTTGACGTGGCAGTGAACCTGCACGGCTGCGGCCCGGAAAGCCAAGGGCGCATCGAAGCCCTGAAGGCGCGGCAGACCATCGGCCACCGCAGCGGACACGGTGACGGGCCGCCGTGGCGTGAAGAACTGCATGAGCGGGAACGGTGGGTACGGCTCCTGGAATGGCACGGGATCGACGCCGACCCCTTGGACGTGGGCTTGAACACACCGCATGTACCCAGCCCGGTTCCCGATGCGACGGTCCTTCATGTCGGCGCCGCCTATGGCAGCCGGCTCTGGCCGGCTGATCGGTTCGCTGCCGTGGCCGCAGCCCTGGATAAGGCAGGACACAACGTTGTCTTCACGGGGGGAAGCGGTGAACGGGACAGGGCGGTTGATGTCTGTCGACGTGCGGGCCTCCCGGATGGAGCGGTGCTTGCCGGGCGGCTTGGACTGGGGGAGTTCGCTGCAACCATCGCTGCCGCACGCCTGGTGATCTCAGCTGACACCGGGGCTGCACATCTCGCATCGGCATATGGCACGCCGTCGGTGGTGCTTTTTGGACCAGCCCCACCCGAGATCTGGGGACCCCCGCCAGGACCACACGTTGTCCTGACCCGGGCCGAACTGCGGCGGGGAGACACCTTCGCTGACCAGCCCGACCCTGCGCTTCTGGCAGTCACTGCGCCGGACGTCCTGGCCGCCATCCGCGAGCTGGGTGTGCTGTAGCGCTGCCGGGCAGGTGAACCGTCCGTCCTGGGGGCTCCTCCGCCGGGTGGCAGGGCCTAAGATGGGTTATGGGCGCTGACATTGGGATTGCGTTGGTATTTGCAGTGGCGTTCCTCTGGATGGCGGGAACGTTCGCGATCCTGTCCAGAATAGACCGCCCTGAACGGAAAGCCCGGCGTCAGGAGCGCAGAGCCAGCCGGCCAGGGAAACGACGGGTCAGGTACCGCCCGGCGGCGCACGATTCCCGGCCGGAGGAACAGGCCAGGCGCCACAGGCCCCGCAGGCTACGCGTGCACTGACGGCCGACATCCAGGCGCAGGGCAGGGCGGCTGCCGCTCTCAGCGCACAATCACGATTGAGCCTGCCTCCCGATTCGCTGCCGCCGTGAAGGATGCGATGGCCCGGGCGATCTTCCGTCCGCCTTGTGCTGACGGCTCGATCGCATTTGCGTAGTCCGCGTCTTCGCTGCAAATAAGCCGAAGGTCGATGAGGGCAGCACCGCGGGAGAAGGCAGCCCTGGCGATGGCATCGTTGAAGAGGCACAGTGCTGCCTCGATGACATTCCTTCCGGGCGCTGACGGGGGAGTGTCATAGACAGTACATACCGCATACGGCAGGCCTGCCGCTTCGACCCTGTCCACCATTTCCTCATAGTCCGCTGCAAATCTTTCCCGGGCTTTACCAAGCAACGCGAGCGCATCACCGACGGAGGGGGCACGCTCCTGCAGCAATGGCGCATAGCCCAAGGCGTCGTTGCCGCCCGCACTTACCACCAGATGGGTTGCGTCGGACGGCAGCGAAGCGAGTTGCCGGGAGACGCCGGGGACCACGTCGCCGTCGACCGCCAGCAACGTGCACTGCCATCCCGGGAGTTCCTGCCTCAGCTGCGCGATGACAGCAGGCCCGCCCCCGACATAGGCGCCGTTGTCAAAGATGGAATCACCCAGCAGGACGATGTGGCCATGGCCGGCGGCCGACGTCGGACGTTCCTCCATACGCTCATACTGCACCGTTACCGCCGGGCCTGCCACGGGCAAGGCGGTGTGACCGGCACAATGCCCACGCCTGCCGTTGGCCGGATACCGGCCCGGGTAGCGTGGAGGGGACCCCGCCTACTTGAAGGACGACAACGATCAACAGGACCACCACCACATTTGCCGTCCTCACCGGCCTCTTGCTGGCAGGCGCGCTCGCCGGCTGTGAGACGGCAGCACGGGCAGGAAGCGACATTGCCGAAGTCCTGGCAGGAGGTCCGGGGGGCGCTGTTGAACCGGGCCCTCAGGCCGGGCCGGCTTACGAGGGGGATGCAGCCGCAGCTGCCCTCTCGCAGCTGGAAAAGATTCCGGTCAAGGGCCGCGCACCGAGGACGGGATACACCCGGGAAGAGTTCGGTCCGGCGTGGGCCGACGTCGACCGAAACGGCTGCGACACCCGGAACGACATCCTCGCCCGCGACCTTGAAGCTGAGACGTTCAAACCCGGAACGCACGACTGCGTGGTCACCTCAGGCGTTCTGGCCGATAAGTACACCGGAACCACCATAAACTTCGTCCGTGGCGACGGGACGAGCTCCGCCGTCCAGATCGACCACCTCGTTCCGCTGAGCGACGCCTGGCAAAAGGGGGCCCAGCAGCTCGGCACGGAACAGCGGAAGCAGTTCGCCAACGACCCCCTGAACCTGATGGCGTCGGATGGCGGCGCCAATGGTGCAAAGGGAGACAAGGATGCTGCCTCGTGGCTGCCGCCAAACAAGGCCTTCCGCTGCGAGTACGTGGTGCGCCAGACCGCCGTCAAGGCCAAGTATCAGCTGTGGGTCACCCAGGCCGAGCAGGACGCCCTGGCCGGCATCCTGACCGGCTGCCGGCATTGAGCCGGCACTGAGCCAAACCTGAGCCTCGGGGCGGGTTGAAGGGGACGGGGAGGCGCCAGAGTTACTTCCTTGGCCGCGACCGCCCAGGGCTTCCCGTCGCGTCGGCGGATCGCTCCTACGGCGAAAACCTGGGAAGCCACCAGCAGCAAAAAGGAGAGCCCCGTCAGCGCAAGGCCCCAGTCGAAGGCGGTGCCCTGGGCGATGGTGCAGGTCCACAGGCAGAAGTTGGCCCAGAGTACCCAGACCCCGCCAGTGACTCCCGCCACTCCGATGAGCGCGCCTAAGAATGTGGCCCGGCCGGAAGATCCCTTCCCCATGCCGCCAATCATGAACGACGGAAATCGGTTCGTCGTGAAGGCATGGCGGGAGGCACAAAAAACCCCGGATTCCTGGTCTGGAATCCGGGGTTTTCCCTGTGTGCGCGGAGGGGGACTTGAACCCCCACCCCCTTTCGAGGACTAGCACCTCAAGCTAGCGCGTCTGCCATTCCGCCACCCGCGCAGGTGGTATTCGGGGAACGTTTCCGCCTTTCAGCGTTTCGCGTTTCTCCGAAGCAGCGAGAAAAACTCTAACACGAACTTTCGGGAAACATGGAATCGGCCCCAGTGGGTAGGCTGAGGGCAGCGATTTCAGCACCGTTCCAACGCACCAATCCAAGTGAGGAGCTTTCCATGCCTGACGTCCTGCCCGAGGATGAAGTTGTCCGGATCTGCCAGGAGCTCATCCGGATAGACACGTCAAACTACGGTGACGGTTCGGGGCCGGGCGAGCGGGCTGCGGCTGAGTACGCCGCGGGGCTGATTGAGGAAGTGGGCCTTGCGGCGGAAATCTTCGAGTCCGCACCGGGCCGCGCCAATGTGGTCACGCGCATGGCAGGTGAGGATCCCTCCGCCAGTGCCCTGGTGGTGCACGGCCATCTGGACGTCGTGCCCGCGCTGCGGGACCAGTGGTCCGTGGACCCGTTCGGAGCCGAACTGAAGGACGGGCTGATCTGGGGCCGCGGCGCCGTGGACATGAAGGACATGGACGCCATGATCCTCTCCGTCCTGCGCAGCTTCGCCAGGTCCGGCAAGAAGCCGAAACGCGACATTATTTTCGCCTTCTTCGCGGATGAGGAAGCCGGCGGCGCCTACGGAGCCCGCTACGCCGTGGACAAGCGACCGGAACTGTTCGAGGGCGCCACGGAGGCCATTTCGGAGGTGGGCGGTTTCTCGGCCACCATCGGCGGGCAGCGCACGTACCTGCTGCAGACAGCGGAGAAGGGCATCTCCTGGCTCCGCCTCGTGGCCCACGGCAGGGCGGGCCACGGCTCCCAGATCAGCACCGACAACGCCGTAACGCGGCTCGCGGCAGCCGTGACGCGCATCGGCGAGTACAAGTGGCCCATCGAACTCACCCCCACCACCCGGCAGTTCCTGGACGGCGTGACCGAACTCACCGGTGTTGAGTTCGACGCCGACAACCCGGACATCCTGCTGAGCCAGCTGGGGACGGTGGCCAGGTTCGTGGGAGCAACCCTGCAGAACACCACCAACCCCACCCTGCTCAAGGGCGGCTACAAGCACAACGTCATTCCCGAATCCGCCGAGGCCCTGATCGACTGCCGGACACTTCCGGGCCAGCAGGACCACGTCCTGGAGATCGTTCGCGACCTCGCGGGCGCCGGCGTCGACGTCAGTTACGTGCACAAGGACGTTTCCCTTGAGGTCCCCTTCGCCGGGAACCTGGTGGACTCCATGATCGATGCCCTGCACTCGGAAGACCCGGGTGCCAAGGTCCTGCCCTACACCCTCTCGGGCGGCACGGACAACAAGTCGCTGAGCAGGCTCGGCATCACAGGGTACGGCTTTGCACCCTTGATGCTGCCGGACGACCTGGACTTCACCGGCATGTTCCACGGCGTGGACGAGCGCGTACCCGCAGACTCACTCAAATTCGGCGCCAGGGTGCTCAACACCCTCCTCACCAACTACTAAGCCACACCGCCATGACGCCGGAAGAGATCCTGCCGGACGGGTTACTGGAGCAGATCCGCGGCCGCGCCGCCGGCTACGACAGGGACAACGCCTTCTTTCACGAGGACCTCAGCGACCTCGCGGCGGCCGGTTACCTGAAGCTGTTCGTTCCAGGGTCCGACGGCGGAGCGGGGCTTGGCCTTGAGGCGGCGGCGCAGTGCCAGCGGAGGCTGGCAACGGCCGCCCCGGCCACCGCGCTGGCCGTCAACATGCACCTGGTGTGGACCGGCGTCGCGAATGTCCTAGGCGCCCGCGGCGACGGATCCCTGGACTTTGTGCTCAAGGAAGCGGCCAACGGCGAGGTCTTCGCGTTCGGCAACTCGGAAGCCGGCAACGACTCCGTCCTGTTCGACTCCCGGACCACGGCCGCGCCGCTGCCGGACGGCGGCTACTCCTTCACGGGGGCCAAGATCTTCACCAGCCTCTCACCCGCGTGGACGAGGCTGGGAATCTTCGGGAAGGACCCTTCCGGCCGGGACGGCGAGGGGGAACTGGTCCACGGCTTCATCACGCGTGAAACGCCCGGCTACCGCATCCTCGACGACTGGGACACGCTCGGGATGCGGGCCAGCCGGTCCTGCACCACCGTCCTGGACGGCGCCAGCGTTCCGCCGGAGCGCGTCTTCCGCAGGATCCCCGTCGGTCCCAGCAGGGACCCCCTGATTTTCGCGATCTTTGCATGCTTCGAGACGCTGCTCGCCGCCGTCTACACCGGACTGGGGGAGCGGGCCCTTGCCCTGGGGGTGGAGAACGTCCAGCGCCGCACCTCGTTCAAGAATGGCGGACGCAGCTGCGCGCAGGACCCGGACATCCGCTGGAAGGTTGCCGAGGCCGCAATGGCCATGGATAACCTGTACCCGCAGCTGCGGGCCGTCGCAGCCGACGTGGATTCCCTGGTGGACCATGGACCGCAGTGGTTCCCCAAGCTGGTGGGGTTGAAAGTCAACGCTACAGAAACGGCGCGGCGCGTAGTGGACCTGGCCATCCGCGTCAGCGGGGGATCCAGCTATTTCCGGGGATCGGAACTGGAGCGGCTCTACCGGGACGTGCTGGCCGGCATGTTCCATCCGTCCGATGACGAATCTGCCCACAACACGGTGGCCAACGCCTGGCTGGGTCCGCTGGAGGATTGACCTAGACGGTCCTTTGGACCTGCAGCACCCGGCGGCGGAGCCAAAAGCGCCGTCCTCCGCCCACGTACAGCTTGCTGCGCTCCAGCTCCCACTTGCCGTACTCGGAGTGTTCCACCAGGCGGCGCCGTGCCTCATGCAGGGAATCGTCAGGGCTGACCGTCAGTACGAGGTACTCGTACTGCCTCAAATAGTCCCGTTGGCGCTGGACCGAGCTGGTGAGAAATTGTTCCTTCATTTGCTCTCCATTTTCGTCCTTTTCCGGCTAACGTGAAGTCATGAGCATCGATCCGCGTGTCGCGCTTCAGTCCTTGACCACCGCTTTGGAAGAACACCTTATAGCAGCATCCAACCGCCGCGGAGACGGTGACCCCTCCGTGGAGGCGGCATTCTTTGCAGTTGCAGACGCCTTCGAAGTTTACGAAGACGCACTCTATGAGGCCTATAACGAGGTCACGCCGCTCCAGGTCTTTGATGACGAGGACGAAGAGGACGACGAAAGCGACGTGGACGACGACGAAGACCTGGAAATCGTCCAGGAGTAGGACCGCGGACCTACTCCGGCGCTGACACGTCCTCCAGGGCCCGGGCAATCTCCGGCGGCAGCGGCGAGAGCTGGGCATCCACCAGCTCCTTCAGCTGGGCCGGCGTCCGCGGGCCCACAATTGCGGTGGCTACGCCGTGCTGGGACAGGAGCCAGCTGAGGGCAACGTCCTGCGGTGTCCGGCCAAGGCCTTTGGCGGCCATGCAGACAGCTTCCACGGTCCGGGACGGCTGCTCCTCCAGGTACGGCTCGACGTACCCGGCTTCGGTTGCGGAGGCAGCCCGTGATCCGGACGGGATGCTGCCGCGGTACTTGCCCGTGAGCACGCCGCGGCCAAGCGGCGCCCAGGCCATGAGTCCCATGCCGGCGTCCTCGACGGCAGGGATCAGTTCGGCTTCCGGCCTGCGCTGAAGGAACGAATACTCCGCCTGCGCGGCGACGAGGGGGAAGCCGGCGATTGCCGCGGCCTTCGCCGCCTGCCAGCCGTTGAAGTTGGACACACCCACATACCGCGCGCGGCCGGTGCGGACAGCAAATTCCAAAGCGGACAGCGTCTCGTCCAGCGGCACATTGCGGTCCCAGGCCTGCGCGAACCAGATGTCCACGTAGTCAGTGCCCAGCCTGGCGAGGCTTGCTTCCAGTCCGGTGAGCATCGCATTACGCGACGTGTCCACACCGCGCCGGCCATCCGGCGTCGTCATTCCCGCTTTGGTGGAGATGGAAACCTCCGTCCGGGCCACGACGTCGCCCAGCATGGAGCCGATCATCGCCTCCGACCGCCCGTCCGCGTACGAGGCGGCAGTATCGACGTGCCGGCCGCCGGCATTAAGGAAGGTGCGCAGCAGTTCCGAGGCGTCCTGTTCGTCCGTTTCGCCGGCCCAGGACATGGTGCCGAGGGAAAGGGCGGAAACTCGCAATCCACTGTTGCCGACGTAACGCTGCTGCATAGCAGCTAGCTTACGGGCAGAACCGGCGCTGCCCATGACGTAGGGTCTTAGCGTGAACTGGTTTGAGGCGGCCCTGCTGGGCCTTGTGCAGGGACTGACCGAATTCCTTCCGATTTCATCGAGCGCGCATCTGCGGATTGTGGGACAGTTCCTGCCCAATGCCGAGGATCCCGGCGCTGCTTTCACCGCCATCACCCAGCTGGGGACCGAGACGGCGGTACTCATCTATTTCTGGCGGGACATCGTCCGGATCGTCAAGGCGTGGGCCGGTTCACTCACCGGAAAAGTCTCGCGGCAGGACCCCGATGCCCGGATGGGCTGGCTTGTCATCCTGGGTAGCCTCCCCATCGTTATCCTGGGGCTGCTGTTCCAGGACCAGATCGAATCGGTGCTCCGCAGCATGTGGATCGTCGCCACCATGCTGATTGTCTTCGGCTTGATCCTGGCGGTCGCAGACGCAGTGGGCAGGCAGGAACGCGACCTGAGCCGCCTGACGTACAAGCACGGCATCCTCTACGGCTTCGCCCAGGCCATGGCGCTAATCCCCGGCGTGTCCCGTTCCGGCGGCACCATCACTGCGGGCCTCCTGATGGGGTACACCCGGGAAGCGGCCGCGCGGTACTCCTTCCTGCTGGCCATTCCGGCGGTTTTTGGCAGCGGTCTCTTCCAGCTGTACAAGACGGTGTCCAAGGAGGGCATCACCGGCCCCTACGGCCTGCCGGAAACCGCGCTTGCCACCGTCATCGCCCTGGTGGTGGGCTACATCATCATCGGCTGGTTCCTGAAGTTCGTTTCCACCCGCAGCTACCGGCTGTTCGTCTGGTACCGGATCTTCCTGGGCCTGGCCCTGTACCTCCTGCTCGGTTTCAATGTCATCAGCGCCTAGCACTAGGCTTGGCGTGTGAAATCCTGGAAATCCCGTCCCGTTCCCGACGTGCCCGGAAGCATGCCCGCTCTCCGGCTGTTCGACACCGCAGCAGGCCGTGAGGTTGCCCTGGAGAACGAGGGACGCCCCTCGATGTACGTCTGCGGCATCACGCCGTACGACGCCACCCACATGGGCCACGCCGCCAGCTACGTGGCCTTTGACCTCCTGAACAGGGCCTGGCGGGACGCCGGCCACGGGGTTGACTACGTACAGAACGTCACGGACGTGGACGATCCGCTCCTGGAGCGCGCCGCGGCCACGGGCGTTGACTGGCAGGAGCTCGCCGCCAGCCAGATTGAGCTCTTCCAGACGGACATGGAAGCACTCAACGTGCTCGCTCCGGACCGCTATGTGGGTGCTGTGGAATCCATCGGCCTGATAGTCCCGGAGGTGGAACGGCTGATCAGCCTGGGACTGGCCTACAAAGTGCACGGCGCCCACGGCGAGCCTGACGGAGACGTCTATTACGACGTCGAAGCGGCCGGAAAGCAGTCCGTGGCACCGGACGCGTGGACGCTGGGATGCATCTCAGGGTTGACGGAGAGCGAGATGCTTGAGCTGTTCGCGGAACGCGGCGGCGATCCCGGGCGGGCAGGAAAGCGGCAGGCCCTTGATCCACTGCTGTGGCGGGTGGCCCGCGAAGGAGAGCCAAGCTGGCCGGGCGGCAGCCTGGGAGCGGGCAGGCCCGGCTGGCACATTGAGTGCACCGTGATCGCGCAAAAGTACCTGCCCTCGCCCTTCACGGTTCAGGGCGGCGGCTCGGACCTGATCTTCCCGCACCACGAAATGGGTGCCGGCCACGCGTATTCACTTGCCGGTGTTCCGCTTGCCAGGCACTACGCCCACGCGGGCATGGTGGGCCTGGACGGCGAGAAGATGAGCAAGTCCAAAGGGAACCTGGTGCTCGTGTCGAAACTCCGGGCAGCGGGGGAGGACCCTGCCGCCATCCGCCTGGGCATCCTTGTCCACCACTACCGCTCCGACTGGTCCTGGACGGATGAAGGATTCCTGGACGCCAAGGCCGCCCTGGCCGCGTGGCGCCGGGCGCTGGGCCACGCTCCGAAGGGATCCGCCGTCCCGCTCGTTGCCGAGATGCGGGCAGCGCTGGCTGCCGACCTGAATGCCCCGGCTGCCGTCGCGGCCGTATCCCGCTGGGCGGAGCAGGCAAACAACGACGCCGGCCCGGCAAGTCCCCCGGACCAGGCCATGGTCAAGGACGCGGTGGACGCCCTGCTTGGCGTGGTTCTCTAGGCCGCCCGTTCAGGGCCGGTCCTGGCCGCGCCGCTTGAGATAGCGCTCAAACTCGCGGGCAATCGACTCCCCGGTGGCTTCGGGGAGGTCGGCCGTGTCCTTTGCCTCCTCAAGCTGCCGGACATAGGCGGCGATTTCGGGATCTTCCGTGGCGAGCTCATCCACACCCCGTTCCCAGGCGTCTGCTTCCTCGGCCAGCTCATGCGTGTCCAGCGGCACCTGGAGCAGCTCCTCGATGCGGTGCAGGAGCGCCAGCTGCGCTTTCGGAGACGGCGCCTGGGCAACGTAGTGGGGGACTGCGGCCCAAAGCGAGACGGTGGGGATTCCTGCCAGCAGGGCCACCTCCGAGAGCACGCCAACGATTCCCACCGGGCCTTCGTACTGCGAAGCTTCCAGGTTCATGCGCTCCCGCAGCGGGGCGTCGTCAGAAGAAGTGCTGACGGGAATAGGCCTGCTGTGCGGAACATCCGCCAGGAGCGCCCCGACCAGGACGACGTAGTCAACGTTCAGCGCTTCAGCGTGCACCAGGAGTTCGGCCGTGTAGGCACGCCACTTGTATGACGGTTCAGTCCCCTGGACAAAAATGACGTCCACATTCGAATCCGGCGCGCTGGCCTTGTAGATCCTCGTGGAGGGCCACTTGATCTTGCGTTCACCGGCAGCATTCCGGCGCACGGTGGGCCGCGTGAACTGGAAGTCGTAATACTCGTCCGCGTCGATGGACGCCACCTTCTTGCCGCCCCACAGTTTGTTCAGGTAGCGCAACGAATCGCTTGCCGCTTCTCCGGCGTCGTTCCAGCCTTCAAAGGCGGCAAGCATCACTGTCACGCGCTGTCCGTCAGCGACCGGCTGCAGGAACCGCTCCCGTTCGGGTCCGGCACCCGGTTCGGCGGTGTCTCCCTCGAAGCTATTCATTTCTTCACCCTACGTCCAAGGACCGCGGCTGTGCATGGAATGAAGCGCCGCAAAATCCGCCGCAAGCAGGGCGGGCGGCGCGAAGGAGCCTGATATTCGCCGAAGGCGTAGCCGTCAGCCCGTGCCCAGGCTGTCCCCGTAGACTGAAGGCATGCGATTGCCAGCCGACAGTTCCCCGCTCAAAGCCGTCCTGTGGGACATGGACGGGACAATTGTCGACACAGAGCCCTACTGGATTGCCGCCGAACACGCACTGGTGGAAGCCCACGGCGGAACCTGGTCCCATGAACAGGCCATGCAGCTGGTTGGCCAGTCCCTGACCTTTTCCGCCGGCATCCTGCAGGAGGCCGGCGTGGACCTTGGAATACGCGAGATCATCGACACCCTGACCGCGGCGGTTGTCAGCAGCGTGCAACGGCATGTGCCGTGGCGGCCCGGTGCGCGCGAACTCCTTGAGGAGCTTCACCTCGCGGGGGTGCGCTGCGCCTTGGTCACCATGTCCGAGGGGCCGCTGGCCCGCCAGGTGGTTGCCAGCCTTCCGCGGCCGTACTTCGAAGTCCTGGTCACGGGGGACACTGTGGCGCAGGGCAAGCCGCATCCGGAGGCGTACCTCACCGCCGTCGAATGGCTGCAGGACTCTGACCCGGACCTGGCCATCCACCACTGCGTCGCGCTGGAGGACTCAGCGCCGGGTGTGGCGGCGGCTGTCGCGTCCGGCGTGGCAACCGTAGCTATTCCGCACATTGTGCCCCTTCCCGAGGATCATCGGTACACGCTCTGGGATTCATTGTCCGGCCGCTCCGTGACGGACCTTGAGGCCTTGGTGCTGGCCGGTCCTGCCCTCCTCGGGTCTACCTCTGCGCCTGCCCGTTCACCGGAGGTCTCCGGTGGCTGAAACCAGTGTGCCGGTGCGGCGCGAGGGCATCCCGCTGGGGAGGATCGCCGGAGTGCCAGTGGTGCTCGCGTATTCATGGTTCGTCATCGCCGCCTTCACCGTGATCGTGTATGGCCCGGTCCTGGGCGAAGAGAACCCCGCCCTTGGCGCCAGCGCCTACATTGTGGCGTTCGCCTACGCCGTCCTGCTCCTTATTTCGGTATTGGTCCACGAGCTCGCCCACGCCCTGACAGCGAGAATTTACGGCTGGCCGACGCAGAAGATCGTGCTCAACCTCTGGGGCGGGCATACCCAGTTCGAGAGTTTTACCGCGACGCCGGGCCGGTCAGTCCTGGTGGCACTCGCCGGACCCGCCGCGAATTTCGTGCTGGCTGCAGGCGCCTGGCTGGTGCTCGGAACAGCGGCCATGGGCAGCGTTGCCGAAATCCTCATCAACATCTTTATGTGGGCGAACTTCCTGATTGCCGTCTTCAACGTGCTCCCGGGGCTTCCCCTCGATGGCGGACGGCTGGTGGAATCCGCCGTATGGAAGGTGACCGGAAGCCAGGCAAAAGGCACTGTGGCCGCCGGGTGGGGCGGCCGGATCATCGTCGTCGCCATCTGCTATTGGTTCGTTGCCCGGCCGTTGCTGGCCGGAAAGTCGCCGGACTTCAGCCTGCTGATGATCACCGTCCTGGTGGCCAGCTTCCTCTGGATGGGTGCCTCGGCTTCCATCCAGCAGGGAACCCTCCGGGGACGGCTCCATCTGGTCAGCGCCGCAGCGCTTTCGACGCCGGCCACCGGGTTGCCCGCCACGGCAACGGTTGCGGAAGCCCTGCGGCACGATGGCGCACGTGCGTTGTCCCTGGTGGTCTGCGGGCCGGACGGTCGGCCGGAGGGAGTGGTGGATGCCACCGCCCTGTCATCCGTCCCAGCGCACGCCGCCGCGTCAACCCCCATCACGGCTGTTTCCTTCGCCCTTGCACCGGGGGCTTATGTTCCCGAATGGTCGAAAGGACAGGAGCTGCTCCAGTTCCTGTCCCAGCTCGAAGGGCGGCACTATGCCGTGGTGGACCACAATGGCAAGGTGACCGGACTTCTTTCCCAGGACGCGGTCCTGGCCGCCGTTACTGGAAAACCGCGGCGGCCCGATACACGCCGGCAGCGCCAAAACCGGTAGAGTTACCTGCCGGCCGGTGCATTGCCGCCGCAAAGCCGGATTGTCTGCAACAGACATTCCGGCGCCATGTTGTACAGGAGCGAGGAAATTCATGAGCAGCGAAACCGCCGTCAACGAAGCCGCAGCAGCTTCCGGTCAAGCCAGTGCTTCTGCAGCCGGCCCGCAACCCGTGGGCGCTGCCCGCCGGCGCGGTCCGTTCCGCGAAGGCGAGCGTGTCCAGTTGACCGACGAGCGCGGGCGCATGAATACCATCACCCTTGAGAGCGGCGGGGCATTCCACACGCACAGGGGCTTCCTAAACCACGATGACATCATTGGCAAGGTTGACGGCTCGGTGGTTGTCAACAACGTTGGCCAGCAGTACCAGACCCTGCGCCCGCTGCTCTCCGACTTCGTCCTGTCCATGCCCCGCGGAGCCGCAGTGGTGTATCCCAAGGACGCCGGGCAGATCGTGACGATGGCTGATATCTTCCCCGGCGCGCGCGTCGTGGAAGCGGGCGTGGGTTCCGGAGCCCTGTCGATTTCCCTGCTCCGGGCAGTAGGCGACCAAGGCTACCTCCACTCTTTTGAGCGTCGTGAGGAGTTCGCGGACATCGCCCGCGGCAATGTCGAGACGATTTTCGGCGGCCCCCACCCGGCCTGGCAGATCTCCCTGGGCGATTTCCAGGACGAGGTGGTCCGGAGCGAAGCGCCTGGTTCCGTGGACCGCGTGGTCCTGGACATGCTGGCCCCGTGGGAATGCCTGGATGCCGTGGCCACCGTCCTGGCGCCCGGCGGCGTCTGGATCAATTACGTGGCCACCGTAACCCAGCTTTCCCGCACTGCCGAAGCCATTCGGGCGGACGGCCGCTTTACTGAACCGGATGCCTGGGAATCCCTGGTCCGGGGCTGGCACCTTGAAGGACTGGCCGTCCGGCCGGACCACAGGATGGTGGCGCATACCGGCTTCCTGCTGGTCACCCGGCGCCTGGCCGACGGCGTTACCGGCATCTCGGTAAAGCGCCGCCCCTCCAAAACCGACTTCAATGAAGAGGACGTCAACGCCTGGACCCCGGGCGCGGTCGGGGAACGGCAGGTCTCCGACAAGAAGCTCCGGCGCGCAGCGCGGGACGCCATCGCCGGAACGAATGTCAAGGACGAGCCCGAGGTCACGAAGTAGTCCACATTTCGGGAGTCGCCATCCCTACCTGCCGTGTTGGGGCTAATGTCTTAATAGAAGCGCAGGAAGGGGCTGATACATCATGGAGACTCCAGACCAGGACTCCGGACGTACACCGGCAGAGCAGTCTGCCGCCAATGACCTCTCGGTTGCCGACCGCCAGGTCAACATCCTCCGGGACAAGCTGAGGCACATTGACCGCCAGCTGGCTGCGGCGACGCAAAACAACACCAAGCTGGTCAGCATGCTTGAAACCGCGAAGGCCGAGATCCTTCGGCTGAAAAACGCGTTGGACCAGGAGGGGCAACCGCCCTACAGCTTCGGTACCATCCTGCAGTTGAATCCCAAGCGGCAGCCCTCGCCCGGCAACAGCGGACAGGCTGCAACCGAGGAATCGGTGGACATCTTCAACGCCGGACGGAAGATGCGCGTGGGCATCAGCCCCCTGGTGAACATCAACCAGCTGGCCGTTGGCCAGGAGGTCCTGCTCAACGAGGCACTCCTTGTGGTCGCCGGACTGGGATACGAGCGGGCCGGCGAGCTCGCCACGCTCAAGGAAATGCTCGGTGCCGACCGCGCCCTGGTGGTGGGGCGGGCCGATGAAGAGCGGGTTGTGCGGCTTTCCGGAGCGCTCCTCGCCGAAAAGCTGCGGGTGGGCGATGCCCTGTCGGTTGACTCAAGGACCGGATACGCCCTCGAAAAGGTGCCCCGCTCCGAGGTGGAAAACCTTGTGCTGGAGGAAGTCCCTGACATCACCTACGAGGACATTGGCGGCCTTGGGCCCCAAATCGAGCAGATCCGCGACGCCGTCGAACTGCCGTTCCTCCACCCTGACCTCTACCGGGAACACGGCTTGAAAGCTCCCAAGGGCATCCTGCTGTACGGCCCTCCCGGCTGCGGCAAGACCCTCATCGCCAAGGCCGTGGCCAATTCCCTTGCCGCCCGCGCCGCAGAGCGTTCTGGCAACGTGGACCTGAAAAGCTATTTCCTGAACATCAAGGGGCCCGAACTCCTGGACAAATACGTCGGTGAGACCGAGCGCCACATCCGGCTGATCTTCTCCAGGGCACGCGAAAAGGCCTCCGATGGCAGCCCGGTCGTGGTGTTTTTCGACGAGATGGACTCCCTCTTCCGCACGCGCGGCACCGGGATTTCGTCCGACGTCGAAACAACCATCGTGCCGCAGCTGCTCAGCGAGATTGACGGAGTGGAGCGGCTGGACAACGTGATCGTCATTGGCGCGTCCAACCGTGAGGACATGATCGATCCGGCAATCCTCCGGCCGGGCCGGCTTGACGTCAAGGTCAAGATCAACCGACCGGATGCGGAGGCTGCCGCGGACATTTTCAACAAGTACATCACCCCGGACCTGCCATTCCATGAATCTGACCTCGCTGAGCACGACGGCGATGTCCAGGCGACAGTGGATGCGATGGTCCAGCGCACTGTCGAGGCCATGTACTCCACTGACAAGTCCAATGAGTTCCTGGAGGTCACCTACGCCAACGGCGACACGGAAATGCTCTACTTCAAGGACTTCAACTCTGGTGCCGTGGTGCAAAACGTTGTGGACCGGGCCAAGAAGTATGCCATCAAGGACCTTCTCACCACGCACCAGAAGGGTCTTAGGATCGAGCACCTGCTGCGCGCCGTGGTGGACGAATTCCGCGAGCACGAGGACATGCCCAACACCACCAATCCGGATGACTGGGCACGCATCTCGGGTAAGAAGGGCGAACGGATCACGTACATCCGGACCATCGTCCAAGGCAAGGCAGGGCAGGAGCCCGGCAAGTCGATCGAAACCATGCCGACCACAGGGCAGTATCTATGACCGGTGCACGGGAACCCGCGGCCGGGGGAGCTCTGCCGGTCGGCGGGGCCATGCGGGTGATGGGGGCGGAAACGGAGTATGGCATCCATGCCCCCTCCGCCCCTACCGCCAACGCCACCATGATGAGTGCCAGGGTGGTCCAGGCCTATGCGCAGGTAACCCGGCAGCGTGCCGCCGGCGGAGCGGAAACACGCTGGGACTATACGGATGAGGAGCCGCTGCATGACGCCCGCGGCTGGACATTGGACCGAGGCTCAGCCCATCCGAGCCAGCTCACCGACCAGCCCCCGGTGCTTGACGCGGAAACGGTGGCACTGGCGTACGGGCGGGAGGAACTGGAGCTTGACGGGCAGGACGAGTCCGGAACGCTGCTGATGAACATGGTCCTCGGCAATGGCGCACGGCTGTACGTCGACCATGCCCATCCCGAGTACTCCAGCCCGGAGGTGACCAACCCGCGGGACGCGGTGAAATGGGACGCTGCTGGAGACCTCGTTGCGTTGGCCACCGTGCGCCGGCTGGCAGCAGATCCGGACCTTCCGCCCGTCAACCTGTACAAAAACAACACGGACAATAAGTCGGTGTCCTACGGCTCGCATGAAAACTACCTCATGCCGCGTTCCGTCCCCTTCGGCGACATCGTGCGGGGCCTGACGCCCTTCTTCGTCAGCCGCCAGGTCCTGTGCGGATCCGGCCGCGTGGGCATCGGCCAGGACGCCTCCACCCCGGGTTACCAGATCAGCCAGCGGGCCGACTTCTTCGAAGCGGAAGTGGGATTGGAGACCACTATCCGCCGGCCCATCATCAACACCCGCGACGAACCGCACGCAACGGCGGACAAGTACCGGCGCCTGCACGTCATCATCGGTGACGCAAACCTCAGCCAGGTCTCCAATTACCTGAAATTCGGAACCACGTCCATGGTCCTCAGCCTTATTGAGGCGGGGCTGGCGCCCAAGATCGAAGTATACGAGCCGGTGCCTGCACTCCAGGCGGTCAGCCACGACACTTCGCTCACCGCAAAGCTGCGGCTGCTGGACGGCAGGCGGGTCACCGCCCTTGACCTCCAGTGGATATACCACGAGGCCGCAGCCAAGCTGGCTCAGGATACGGGGGTTGGAGACGCCGTGGACGGCGACGGCCACACGCACGACGTCCTCGAGCGTTGGGCCACAGTCCTGACCCAGCTCGACAATGACCGGGCCGCCGCAGCTTCCTCGGTGGAGTGGCTCGCCAAGCTGTCGCTGCTCAACGGATACCGTGAACGCGACGGACTCGAGTGGAACGACGCCAGGCTTGGCCTCGTCGACCTGCAGTGGGCTGATATCAGGCCTGAAAAGGGGCTTTATTACCGGTTCCTCGCCAGGGACCGGATGCAAAGAATCCTTGAAGACGATGCCATCGCCGCGGCCGTCACTGAACCGCCGGCCGATACCCGCGCATACTTCCGGGGCAAGTGCATCAGCAGCTTCGGCAAGGACGTCGTAGGTGCCAGTTGGGACTCCGTCATCTTCGATGTTCCGGGGTACGGCCGGCTGCAGCGCGTGCCCACCAGGGAACCGCTTCGGGGAACCAAAGCCCTGACCGGAGCGTTGTTCCAACGCTACCGGGACGCGGGCCCGTTCCTCGCGGAGCTTCTGGGACATAACGCTCCGCCTGCGGCGTAAACCGCCCCGGTTGGCCCACACCGTGGCAGGATGGGCATATCGGAGGATCCGCCGGATCCGAAGACAGATATAAGGAGGGGTAGCAATGGCAGGCCAGGAGCAACAGCAGCCGCAGTCACGCGACAGCCAGGTCGAAGAGGACATTCCCGAGTCGCCGCCCGCGCCGCCTGAGGCGCAGGCATCGGCATCAACGGAAGGCGTGGACGACCTCCTCGACGAAATCGATGGCGTCCTCGAATCCAACGCCGAGGAATTCGTCCGGGCATTCGTCCAAAAGGGCGGTCAGTAACCCCGGACCCCGGAGCTGGCGGAAGCCGCGGACGGCCCTAATCTGTACCGACGTTGAAGTACCACGTTCAAGGAGTGCATGAGTGCAGGAATCAACCGCCAACCAGGTAGCCGCCAACGCCACCTCATCGTTCACCGAACACCTGCAGCGGGACCGGCCCGAGCTTCTGCCCTACAACCGGTCCCTCCAGGGAGTTGTGCCCGCCGCCCCGTTACAGGTTCCGCACGCCACCACGATTGTTGCGATGAGCTACGATGGCGGCGTGCTGATGGCGGGGGACCGGCGGGCCACCATGGGCAACGTCATAGCGAGCCGGCACATCGAAAAAGTCTTTCCGGCCGACCGCTACTCCGTCCTGGGAATTGCGGGGACTGCCGGCATCGCGATTGACCTCACCAGGTTGTTCCAGGTGGAACTCGAGCACTACGAGAAGATTGAGGGCACGCTCCTCAGCCTTGAAGGGAAGGCAAACCGGCTTGGCGCCATGATCAGGGGAAACCTGCCCCTGGCACTGCAGGGACTCGCAGTAGTGCCGCTCTTTGCCGGGTTCGACACCAGCGCCGGTGTCGGCAGGCTGTTCTCCTACGATGTCACCGGTGGCCGGTACGAGGAACGTGAGCACCATACGGTGGGATCCGGATCCGTCTTCGCACGCGGCGCCCTGAAGAAGCTCTGGCGGCCAAACCTTACCCCTGCAGAAGCTACCGCCGTCGCGGTCGAAGCCCTCTACGATGCCGCCGACGACGACTCAGCCACCGGCGGTCCGGACACAGTGAGGCAACTCTGGCCCGTCATCTACACGGTGGACAGCACGGGCGTGCGGCGGATTCCGGACAGCGAACTGGCATCTGCTTCCAGGAACGTCATCGAGGCCCGCACCATCGCTGGACGGGAGGCCTGAGATGACGCAGCAGTTCTACGTATCGCCCGAGCAGCTAATGAAGGACCGTGCCGACTTTGCACGGAAGGGCATCGCACGCGGCAGGTCCGTCGTCGTCGTCAGCTGCCAGGACGGCATTGCGCTCGTTGCGGAAAACCCCTCACCCTCGCTCCACAAAGTCGGTGAGATCTACGACAAAATCGCGTTCGCCGCCGTCGGCAAGTACAACGAATTCGAAAGCCTCCGCCAGGCCGGGGTCCGCTACGCCGACGTGCGCGGGTACTCGTATGACCGGGAGGATGTGACGGCCAGAGGACTGGCCAGCGTCTACGCACAGAGCCTTGGTGCGGTGTTCACTGCCGAACAGAAGCCCTTCGAGGTGGAGCTCGCCGTGGCAGAGGTTGGCCCCACCCAGGCGGAGGACCACCTCTACCGGCTAACCTTTGATGGTTCCATAGCCGACGAACACTCCTTTGTTGTGATGGGCGGCCAGGCAGACAAAGTCTCATCCGTGATTGGCCAGGGCTGGCGCAGCTCGCTGAGCTTTGCGGACGCTGTGCGGCTGGCAATGGCGGGGCTGGTTCCGCCGGTCGAGGGGGAAGAACCAGCTAAGGCACTGCCGGCTGGAGCGCTGGAGGTGGCGGTCCTGGACCGGCAGTCAGAAAGCAGCCGCGGATCGAGGCGTGCCTTCCGCCGGCTTACTGACGCAGAGATCACTGCAATGCTGGCCTAGGAGGACTGGACAGATGGACAAAAGAATCTTCGGCATCGAAACCGAATTCGGCATCTCGTATTCGAGCCCGGACTCGAGGCCCCTTGCTCCCGAGGAGGTGGCCCGGTACCTGTTCCGCAAAGTTGTCAGCTGGGGGCGGTCCTCCAACGTCTTCCTGACCAATGGCTCCCGGCTCTACCTTGACGTGGGGTCCCACCCGGAATACGCCACCGCCGAATGCGATGACTTGGCGCAGCTCATTGCCCATGACAGGGCCGGGGAGCTGATCCTTGATGACCTCGTGGACGAGGCACAGGCCCGCCTTGCGGCCGAAGGGTTCAACGGAACGGTCTACCTGTTCAAGAACAACACTGACTCCGCCGGAAACTCCTACGGCAGCCACGAAAACTACCTCATTCCCCGGCGCGGCGAATTCTCGCGGCTGGCAGAAATCCTGATCCCGTTCCTGGTCACCCGCCAGCTGATCGCCGGCGCCGGCAAGATCCTCAAGACACCGCACGGGGCAACGTACGCCTTTTCCCAGCGGGCCGACCATATTTGGGAGGGCGTGTCCTCCGCCACCACCAGGTCCCGACCCATCATTAACACCCGCGACGAGCCGCACGCGGATGCGGAATTTTATCGGCGCCTGCATGTCATCGTGGGCGATTCAAACATGTCTGAAGCCACGGCCATGATGAAGATCGGCACCGTGGACCTCGTGCTGCGCATGATCGAGGCCGGGGTGATCATGCGGGATATGCGGATGGAAAACCCGATCCGCAGCATCCGTGAGATCTCCCACGACCTCAGTGGCCGCGCACTGGTCCGCCTGGCGAACGGACGCCAGCTGACGGCACTCGAAATCCAGCAGGAGTATCTGACGAAGGTCACCGCTTTCGTGAAAGAGCACGGCGCGCACAACCCCCACGTCCCGCTGATCCTGGACCTTTGGGAGCGCACGCTCAAGGCCATCGAAAGCGGCGACTTCCGCGGCATCGACACCGAAATCGACTGGGCCATCAAGAAGAAGCTCATGGACAACTACCGTGAACGCCATGGGCTGGGCCTGGACGCTCCGCGGATCGCCCAACTGGACCTTACTTACCATGACATCTCGCGCAGCCGCGGCCTCTACTATCTGCTTCAGTCCCGGGGTGCAGTCCGCCGTATTGTGGACGATACCGTGGTCAAAGACGCCGTTGACGTCCCGCCCCAAACAACCCGCGCAAAGCTGCGCGGCGACTTCGTCCGCCGCGCCCAGGAACTGGGCAGGGACTACACGGTTGACTGGGTGCACCTTAAGCTGAATGACCGGGCGCACCAGACCATCCTGTGCAAGGATCCCTTCCGCAGCGTCGACGAGCGTGTGGATGCGCTCCTTGACTCTATGGGCTGACACCCAGCTTCAGGGGCTATTCTGGATAGGGCCCTTTATAAGGGGCCCTGCGCGATGCCGGCCGTTGCCATGCGGAACATCGCATCCATCCTGCCCCGACGAAAGTTTTCTACGTGCGCCGACTACTAGCAATCCTTCTTCCCGGCCTGCTGTTGCTGACCGCCTGCGGCGGTTCAACCGCAGAGCCGGAACCCACCAGCGTTTCCGCCGGTGAGACTGCCAAGTTCGACTCCCTCAAACTGACCGACAACGGGGACAAGAAAGCCCCCGGTGTTGAATTCACCAAGCCGTTGGAAGTGGCAGAGCCCACCATCAAGGTGGTCACCGAGGGCAGCGGCGAAACGGTTAAGGCCAACCAGGTTGCCAACATCTCCATCCTCGCCCTGAACGGCACCGACGGCACTACGCTCGAGGACACATTCCCGGGTGAACCGGAACCGCTTGAGCTGAACGAGGAGCTGAAGACCGGCAGCGAGGTCATCTACAACGCGTTCGTCGGGTCGAAAGTAGGCTCCAGCCTGGCACTGGCCGTGCCCGGCCAGGCCGCGTCAGCCGGAGCCGAAGCCCAGCCCACCCAGCTGCTGGTCATCAAGGTCCTGTCCGCTGAGGATGTTGCACCCGTCCTGGAAAAGCCCGAGGGCGAGACCGTGACCCCACCGGCAGGACTGCCCACAGTTACCGAAAAAGACGGCATCCCCGAAATCAACGTCGAAGGCGTAGCCGCCCCCACGGCCCTGGTGTCCCAGGACCTCATCAAGGGCAAGGGCGCCACCGTCAAGGAATCGGACACCCTCACCGTCAACTACGTAGGCGTGACCCTCGTTGGCGGCACCAAGTTCGATTCGAGTTTCGAACGCGGCGAACCCGCAAGCTTCCCGCTCACCGGCGTCATCAAGGGCTGGACCCAGGGCCTTGCCGGCAAAACGGTTGGTTCCCGCGTCCTCCTGGTCATCCCGAAGGACCTTGCCTACGGCGACGCCGGACAGGGCGAGGCCAAGGGGGATCTCGTCTTCGTAGTGGACATCCTCGGGGCGAAGTAGCAACACTTACAGTCGGGCCGCTGCCTCGCCGCGGCACCGGACAGCAGCCCCAGACGCGAGCAGCAAGACACAAACAGCACAGATCTAACAGACCTAAGGAGTAACCATGTCATTTGGCCAGCGTGATTTCGACCGCCAGAAGCCCGAGATCGACTTTCCCGAAGGCGATGTCCCAACGGAACTGGTCATCACCGACCTCATTGAGGGCGACGGGCGGGAAGCCAAGGCGGGCGACACCGTATCCACCCACTACGTGGGCGTTGCCTGGTCAACAGGTGAAGAGTTCGACGCATCCTGGGGCCGCGGCGCACCGCTCGACTTCCGCGTAGGCGTCGGCCAGGTCATCCAGGGCTGGGACCAGGGCCTGCTTGGCATGAAGGTGGGCGGCCGCCGTCGCCTGGAGATCCCCTCCGAGCTGGCGTACGGCTCACGCGGCGCCGGCGGAGCCATCGCTCCGAATGAAGCCCTGATCTTCGTAGTGGACCTCGTAGGGGTGCGCTGACGGGGATCAGCCCTCAACGGTATCCATCACCGCGGAAAGCGCGGCAGGCCCAGGACCTTAGACACCCGGGCCTGCCACGCTTTCTGCGTTCCGGCCCGGACTTTAGTAACGTAACCAGAGTGTCCGTATCCCGTACTGAACGTCTCCTCAACCTGCTCATCGCGCTCCTGAACACCCGGTACGGCCTGCGCCGCAGTGAGCTGCGCGAAAAGGTCTACCACGACCAGTCAGGAAACGACGTTGCCTTCGGCCGGATGTTCGAACGCGACAAGAACGACCTGCGCCAGTTCGGCTTCGAGGTGGAGACACTGACGGACATGGGATGGAGCGAGGACGATCCTGCCACCACCCGCTACCGGATCGGCAAGGAATCGAACCGCCTTCCTGATGTCCAGCTGGGTCCCGAGGAATGGACCGTGCTCCTCCTTGCCTCCCAGCTGTGGGAACGCGCCGCCCTGGGCACCTCTGCCCAAAGCGCCCTCCGGAAGCTCAAGGCCTCCGGCCGAATGGCCGACGTCGGCCTGCCCGCCGGCGTCCAGCCACGGATCAAACCTGCCGGTCAGGCCTTCGATGACCTGGTCGCCGCGATGCACTCCCGGCACCCCGTCACATTCGCATACCTTGCGGGTACCACCGGCAAGGAAGAACTGCGGACGGTGGAACCGTGGGGCCTGGGCAGCCGGTTTGGCCAGTGGTACCTGATGGGCCACGACCGGGCGCGGAATGCCGCCCGGCACTTCCGGCTCTCCCGCATTACCAGTGCGGTGACAACCCTGGACAAAGAGCTCTACACTCCGCCCGCGGACTTCAATGTGCGGCAGGAACTGGCCCGCCTCCCGGAACTTCCGCTGCGCACCGCGATCGTGGACGTCAGGGAAGGACGCCTGCTGGCACTGCGCCGGCGGAGCTCTGAGGCAGGCAACGCCGACGGCGCGCCCGTGGCGGGCTATGAGCGGTTGGCCCTGCAATTCAGGGACCCCGAGAGCCTGGCCGAGGAACTCGCCTCCTACGGCCCGGATGCGCGGGCAGTGTCACCCGCCGGGCTCGTCAAAGCCGTCCGCCGGAGGCTGCGCGCCGCCGCGGATTTTAGCGCGGCACCTGCGCCCTCCTACCGCTTCAGCGAGGCTCGCGCCAGAAGTGTCCGTAAACGCACTTCCGAGGACCAGCTTAAGCGCATGCTCCAACTGGTGCCCTTCCTGGTGCACAACCAGGGCCTGCACATCCAGGACGTCGCCGATCACTTCGGCGTCAGCAGGAAGGAGCTGGAGGACGACCTGCAGATTCTGATCTGCTCCGGGCTTCCCGAGGGATACCCCGATGATCTTTTGGACATCCAGTGGGACGACGACCACGTGTACATCACCCAGGACCTGGACCTGACGAAACCGGTCCGTTTCACTGTGGAGGAGGCCTGCGCCCTCCTGACCGGATTGGAGACACTGAACGGGCTGCCGGAAGTAGCCGAGGGCGGCGCCCTGGAATCGGTGACGCTAAAACTCCTGGCGGCAGCCGGTGAAGAAGGGCTCAGGGCGGCTTCCCTTGCCGGGCCCGAGGTCGCACCGGCAGATGCCGCCACTCACGCCGCAGTGCGGCAGGCGATCGAGTCCCGCTCCCAGCTGCGGCTGGCGTACCTGTCGCCCCAGCGCGACGCCGTATCCGAACGCGATGTCGACCCGCTCCGGCTCTATTCCCTTGACAACACCTGGTACTTCGAGGCCTACTGCCACGCAGTCGGCGGGCTGCGGAATTTTCGCCTGGACAGGGTCCAGGAGCTGTACCCGAACGGTGCTCCGATTCCCGCCGGCATCACGCCGGCGGAAGGGGTGCCTGCAAAGCTTTTCACCGCCAACGACGACGACACCACCGTAACCGTCCAGCTCACCCGGCAGGGGAGGGGACTGGCAGACGACTATTACGCGGAACGTACGGCGGAACTGCCCGACGGCGGACTGGTGGCGGACATCCGCTTCGGCAACACCGCATGGCTGCCTATGTTCGTGGCACAGCACGGCGGTTCTGCCCGGATTCTTGCTCCTGCGGAGCTGGCGGAGGCGGCCCGCAGCTGGCTGGCGGCATCCCTGGCCATGTACGGCGGCTAGACTTCGAAGCATGCCTTGGTGGTCCTGGATCCTGATATGGGTGGCGCTCATAGCGCTCTCGCTGCTCTTCTATGTCCTTTTGGGCATCCGGCTGTTCCGCCAGTTCATGGCAACCGTCAAGGACCTGGGGGCGGCCGGTGAAAAGCTGGGGCAGTTGGGCCCCCTTGAAACGTCCGGGGCCTCCACAGCGCCGGTGACGCCCCGCCCGGGGTCCGCGGTTTTTGCCTCGCCGACTGTCATGAGACATGATTACGAGGCATCCAAGTCGTCCCGACAGGAAGAACGCCGCCTTCGGCGGGTGCAGCGCAAGATAGACCGGGGCCAGCCGCAGGCACTCGGCGATCTGGACTTCACCCCGAAGTAAAATTGTATTGAGACGAAAGGATTTCCCGTGGGAAGACTCTTTGATGGCCCTTGGCCCATCGTAATTATCATCGTTGTTGCTTTGCTCCTTTTTGCCGCGCCCAAACTTCCGGCCATGGCCCGCAGCCTTGGCCAGTCCATGCGGATCATCAAGTCCGAAGTCAAGGAAATGAAGAACGACGGCAAGACCGATTCCACTGACGCTTCAGGCCCGGTGGAAGGCACCATCGTCAACCACCCCAAGGCGAAGCCCGGTGAGCCGACAGACGGCACTGACGTTCCGCCGTCGAACCGCGCCTGACCCCCAGTGGCACTGTCGCGGGCCCGTAAAGCCAACCCCGAGGGGCGGATGGCTCTTTGGGACCACCTCAAAGAGCTCAAAAACCGGCTGATAAAGTCGGCGATCGGCGTCGTCATTGGCGGCATCGGGGGCTGGATACTTTACGATCCGCTGCTGAAGGCCCTTGCCGAGCCGGTCAACCGCATCTCCGAGCAGACCGGCGGGCTCTCGGCCATTAACTTCGGAAGCATTGCGTCTCCGTTCGATTTCAAGCTGCAAATGTCACTCCTCATCGGCGTGGTCATTTCCAGCCCCATCTGGATCTACCAGCTCTGGGCCTTTATCACGCCCGGCCTGACCTCCAAGGAGCGCCGGTACACGCTGGGGTACATGGCGGCGGCCGTTCCGTTGTTCCTGGCCGGCATCTGGGCCGGCTGGCTGGTTGTGCCGCAGGTGGTGCACGCCCTGACGCAGTTCACCCCGGAGGGGTCCTCCAGCGTTATCGATGCCCGCACCTACATCGAGTTCGTGACCCGCATGGTCCTGGTCCTGGGCCTGGCTTTCCTGGTTCCCGTGGTGCTGGTGGGCATCAACATGGCGGGCATCATCTCCGGCGGTACTATCCTCAAGGCCTGGCGCATCACAGTGTTCCTCGTGTTCGTGCTCGCTGCCATCGCCGCTCCCGGAGCAGATGCCATCTCGATGTTCATGCTTGCAGGTCCGCTGCTGGTGCTTTTCTTTGCCGCGATCGGCATCTGCCTGATGAACGACAAGCGCCGCGAACGCAGGACAGCCAAGCGGGCAGCTGAAACCGAGGCCACAGCGGATATCGCCACCCCCGGAAGTGAGCTCAAGAACCTCTGAGCCCCGTTAGGCTTGGGGTATGTCCTCCAACACCGGGCCTTCTTCCATTGGACCGTTTCCTGCCGGGCCCACCGACACTGAAGAGCTCTCTCCTGCCGAGCGGTACCGTGCCAGCGCCGAGCGCAGGGCCGAAGCGGCAACGTACCTCGGAGCCTTCGTCCGGACCCTTGACTTCGAACTGGACGACTTCCAGCGGCAGTCATGCCGCTCCCTCCAGGAGGGCAGGGGAGTGCTGGTGGCGGCACCCACAGGCGCCGGCAAGACCATCGTCGGTGAATTCGCCATCTACCTGGCGCTTCAGCGCGGCATGAAGGCTTTTTACACAACCCCCATCAAAGCTTTGAGCAACCAGAAGTTCACAGAACTCTCTGAGAAATACGGGGCCGCGAATGTTGGCCTCCTCACCGGCGACACCAGCATCAACGGTGACGCCCCCGTCGTCGTCATGACCACGGAAGTCCTGCGGAACATGCTGTACGCGGATTCGGCAACGCTGGACCACCTCGGCTACGTGGTGATGGACGAGGTGCATTACCTGGCCGACAGGTTCCGGGGCGCGGTCTGGGAGGAAGTGATCATCCACCTCCCCAGCGAGGTGCAGGTGGTCTCACTCAGCGCCACGGTCTCGAATGCCGAGGAGTTCGGAGCGTGGCTGGACACCGTCCGCGGTGATACCGACATCATCGTCTCCGAGCACCGGCCGGTACCTCTCTGGCAGCACGTGATGGTTGGCCGCCAGATCATGGACTTGTTCGCCGGCGAAACCACTTTCGACGAAATCGCTCCGCCGGTGGACGAGGGGGAGACGCAGCCGGTTTCGTCGAAGGACAGCGCGAAGGGCCGCGGCTTCGACGTCAATCCCGACCTCCTCAAGGTAGCGCGCAGCGAGATCCAGCAGGGTTTCCGCAGCCGCCAGGGGGGACCCGGCGGACGCGGCCAGCGCGGGCGGCGCGGCAACGACCGTCCTGGCGGGGGCGGGGACGAGCGTGGAGTGCGTCCCGCCAGCCGTCCCCAGGTCATCGCAAGCCTGGACCGGATGGACCTGCTCCCTGCCATTACCTTCATTTTCTCAAGGGCCGGCTGTGACGCCGCCGTAGCACAGTGCGTCGGCTCCGGGCTGTGGCTTACTACCGAGAAGGAACAGCGGATCATCGCCCAGCGCGTTGACGAAGCCGGCCAGGACATCCCGCCGGACGACCTCGACATCCTGGGCTTCTGGACTTGGCGTGACGGACTCATCCGGGGCTTCGCCGCCCACCATGCGGGCATGCTGCCCACTTTCAAGGAGGTGGTGGAGAAGCTTTTCGCGGACGGCCTGGTCAAAGCCGTTTTCGCCACGGAGACCCTGGCCCTGGGCGTCAACATGCCTGCCCGGTCCGTGGTGCTGGAAAAACTGGACAAGTTCAACGGTGAAGCCCATGTGGACATCACCGCCGGTGAGTACACCCAGCTGACCGGCCGTGCAGGCCGCCGAGGCATCGACGTCGAAGGCCATGCCGTGGTGCTGTGGCAGCCAGGAACGGATCCGACGGCGGTCGCCGGCCTGGCGTCCCGGCGCACGTACCCCTTGAACTCAAGCTTCCGGCCCACATACAACATGAGCATCAACCTCCTGGCCCAGTTCGGCCGCGCCAGGGCCCGCGAAATCCTTGAGTCTTCCTTTGCCCAGTTCCAGGCTGACCGTTCCGTGGTGGGGCTTGCCAAGCAGGTGCGCAGCCGGGAGGAGTCGCTGGCGGGTTATGCCAAGTCGATGACCTGCCACCTGGGCGATTTTACCGAGTATGCCCGGCTGCGGAGGGAACTCTCCGACGCCGAAAACGCCGGTTCGCGCACCAAGTCCCGCGTCAGGAAATCGCTGAGTGACGATTCCCTGGCCCGCCTGCTGCCGGGCGATGTGGTGAATGTTCCCGGGGGCAGGGCGCCCGGCCCGGCAATTGTGCTCAGTTCGGACCACACCAGCCGCGAGCCCCGGCCTGCGGTCCTGACGCTGGACAATCAACTGAGGAGAATCGGCACCGATGACTTGGAAGGCCCCATTGCGCCGGTGACGCGCATTCGCATTCCCAAGTCCTTCAACGCCAAAGTGCCCAAATCCCGCCGTGATCTCGCGTCCTCGGCCCGGAACGCGCTGCGGGAAAACCGTTCGCCCGCCCCGGGCAACAACCGCAACCATGATTTCGGCCTTGCAACGGCCCTGCCCAACCAGGAAAAACGCATCGCCGACCTCCGCCGCGCCCTCCGGGCCCACCCGTGCCACGGCTGCAGCGAACGGGAGGACCACGCCCGCTGGTCCGAACGCTGGTGGAAGCTGCGGCGGGAAACCGACGGGCTGGTGCGCCAGATCCAGGGCCGGACCAACACAATCGCCAAGACCTTCGACCGTGTGTGCGACGTCCTGACCGCCTACGGGTATCTGGAGCCAGCTGCCGACGGCCGGCTGGGCATCAGCCCCGATGGCCAGCGGCTGCGGCGGATCTACGGGGAGAAGGACCTCCTCATTTCCCAGTCCCTGCGGCTGGGCGCGTTCGATGACTTGGATGCCGTGGAAGTTGCCGCCCTGGCCAGCGTGCTGGTGTACCAGGCAAAGCGGGAAGACCGGGGACTCCGGCCGCGGATGCCCAGTATTTCCCTGGAGACGTCGGTGGATATCGTCATCCGCGAATGGTCTGCCCTGGAGGACGTGGAAGAGGAGAACAAGCTTCCGCTGACCGGCGAACCCGAACTGGGGCTCGTCTGGCCGATCTACAAGTGGGCCCGCGGCCGCCACCTGCAGGACGTCCTGAGCGGCACGGACCTGGCAGCGGGCGACTTTGTCCGGTGGGTGAAGCAGGTTGTCGACCTCCTCGACCAGCTCGCCAAGATTCCCGGCCTGGAACCCGGCCTTGCCCGGCTCTGCGCCGAAGCAATCTCGCTGATCCGCCGTGGCGTCGTGGCCTACTCTTCCGTACTCTGACAAGCTTCGCCGGCCACCCACCGGCCCACACCAACCCCAGGAGCACTGCCCCGCATGTCCCAGCCTGAACCGCTGCCCGCTGCCCGAGCCAAGACTGTCCTCTACCGGAACGGGTCCGTCTACAGCGCGGCAGACCCTTTTGCCACGGCCATGGTGGTTGACGGCGGCACGGTTGCCTGGGTGGGATCCGAACAGGCGGCCTCGTCCATCGCTGACAGTTCAATGGAGATCATCGATCTTCGGGGTGCCCTGGTGGCGCCGGGTTTCGTGGACTCGCACCTCCACCTGACCGAGACCGGCATCGCGCTGGACTCACTGCAGCTGGGCGGAATCCGTTCAGCCAAGGAACTGCTGGACGCCGTAGCCTGCGTACCCGGCAAAGGACCTGTCCTGGGCCACGGCTGGGATGAGACCACCTGGACGGATGACACCCTGCCCACCGCCGATGAACTGGAACGGGCGTCCGCGGGGCGCCACGTGTACCTCTCCCGGGTGGACGTGCACTCCGCGCTGGTATCCGGGTCCCTGGCCCACGCGGCGGGCGTCCGGGAGCTGGATGGGTTCGACGGCGGGGCGAGGGTCCGCCGGGCAGCGCACACGGCCGCCCGCCAGGCTACCCGCCGGCTGCCGCACGACGAGCTGCGGCGCCATCAGGGCCGTGCATTGGCCGAAGCGGCGGCAAACGGTTACGTGGCAGTCGCGGAAATGGGCGCACCGCACATCGGCGGAGTGGAGGACCTCCGGCTTGCCGCCGGATGGAACAATGGTGGCCCGGAAAGTGCCGGAGTTCCTGAAGTCCTTCCCTACTGGGGGGAACTGGCGTCCTCCGAAGAACATGCCCGCAGGCTCCTGGACCAGTTTGGCTTTGGCGTGCGGGGGCTGGCCGGCGACCTCAACATCGACGGCTCCATCGGATCACGGACGGCGGCACTAAGGTCCGGGTACGCGGACGCGCCGGGCGAGCACGGGAACCTGTACCTGACTGTTGATGAAGCTGCAGCCCACCTCGCTGCGTGCTCGCTTGCAGGGGTCCAAGGCGGGTTCCACGTCATTGGGGACGCCGGGCTGGACACTGCCTTGGCCGCCCTCGAGCTGGCAGCCCGTGAGGTGGGTGAGCAGCGGGTGCGCGCCGCCGGCCACCGCTTCGAACACGTGGAGATGGTGGATGCCGCCGCCGTCGGAACCCTGGCCCGGTACGCGGTAACGGTCAGCGTCCAGCCAGCGTTCGACGCTGCCTGGGGCGGCCCCGGAGGGCTGTACGAACAGAGGCTGGGGGAGCGGAGCCGGTCCATGAACCCCTTTGCCAGGCTCTATGCCGCCGGGGTTCCCGTGTGCTTCGGCAGCGACAGCCCCGTGACGGCCCTGCGGCCATGGTCCAGCGTCCGCGCCTGCCTGGAGCACCACAACCAGGATGAGCGGATCTCAGCCCGCGCAGCGTTCCTGGGCCACACCCGTGCAGGATGGCGGGCGGCCAAATATTCCGACCCCATGGCAGGACAGCTTGTGCCGGGAGCTCCTGCGAGTTTCGCCGTTTGGGAGGTCGAGGAACTCATGGTCCAGGTGGCCGACGGCCGGGTCCAGTCCTGGAGCACCGACCCGAGGGCGCGGACACCGCTGCTGCCTGCCCTGGACACCGGCAGCGACCCCGTGTGCCTGCAGACGGTCCGGAACGGCGTCGAACTTTTCGCAAGTCCTGCGCTCCGGTCCTGACCGGGCGGCCACCACCCTATAATTGGTAGTTGCGCCTGCCGCGGCCCTGTTCGCGGCCGGGCGCTCTGACCGTTTCCCCCAGGAAAGGCCCTTTGTGCGCGTCCTCACGATCATTCCCACCTACAACGAGCTGGAATCGCTGCCCAAGACCCTGCAGCGGCTTCGCGCGGCGGTCCCTGCGTCGGACGTGTTGGTGGTGGATGACAACAGCCCGGACGGCACCGGCCAGCTCGCGGACCGTTTCGCTGCCGAGGACTCCCAGGTGCACGTCCTGCACCGAAAGGGCAAGGAAGGCCTGGGCGCCGCGTACATTGCCGGCTTCCGGTGGGGCCTGGACGCCGGATATGACGTCCTGGTTGAAATGGACGCTGACGGTTCCCATCAGCCCGAGCAGCTTCCCCTGCTGCTGGAAGCCGTTGAGCAGGGCGCGGACCTTGCCATGGGCTCCCGGTGGGTACCCGGCGGCAGCGTCGTCAACTGGCCCCTCTACCGGCAGGTGATTTCCAGGGTAGGCAGCACCTATGCCCGCCTCATGCTGGGGTTGAAGATCAAGGACGTCACGGGCGGCTACCGCGCGTTCCGCAGGACAACGCTGGAAAAGCTCAACCTGGACCAGGTGGACTCGGTTGGCTACGGCTTCCAGGTGGACCTCGCGTTCCGCGTGGCCCGCATGGGGCTCCGCATCGAAGAACGGCCCATCACTTTCGTCGAGCGGGAGCTGGGAGCCTCCAAGATGAGCGGCAACATCGTGCTCGAGGCCATGGTCAATGTCACCAAGTGGGGCCTGCAGGCCCGCTGGCACACCCTGACCGGCAAGAAGGCACCGGCGCAGCAGCCTTAACCGGTGCAACGCCGCGCGTAGAAGCCGGGTTAAACAAGGAAGGGGGCTGTCCCTGCACCAAGTGCAGGGACAGCCCCCTTCCTGTTAAAAGCCTCGGGCTTGGTTCCCCTAGGCGGAGCGCCGTTCTCCGCGGCGTTCGCGCAGGATGGTCAGCCGGTCTTCGAGGATCTGCTCCAGTTCGGGGAGTGAGCGGCGCTCCAGGAGCATGTCCCAGTGGGTACGGACCGCTTTGTCGTTGCTGGTGTCGGGGCGTTCGCCATCAACCAGGAGGGCTTCCTTGCCGGTCTTGGAAACCCACACCGGGGGAATTTCCGCTTCTGAGGAGAACGTAACGAAGACCTGCTCACCGTCTTCGCACCGGTACTCGACGCGCTGGCGCGGAGCCGGCTCGACTCCGGACTCGGTCTCCATGCTCTGCGCGCCAAGGCGCATGCCCCGCAGGCTGCGATCGCTCATGATTTCTCCCTTTGGTCGGTGCGCGGTGGACAACACCGCGCCGGCCGGCGGTAAACACGTACCGTCGGACTACTGTGTGCTCTGTGCTGCATCTTTAGATTCAACGCATCGCGAAGCTTTGTTGTTCCAGCGGATCTGCTCCAGCCGGACAAATACACAATTATACCGGCGTTAAGCATGAACAGCCAAAAGAGGGGCCCGCGGCCGCGCGAACCCCTCATCGAAACCGGCAAGGACTGTCAGCCGGTCCTTCCGCTGTTGGGCCTTAGGGCTCCGTCGGTTTGGCTCCCGCTTCGTCGAATAGCCCTCCGGTGGACTCCAGGCTGGTTCCGCCCAGGGCGTTGCCGATCCCCTTGAGTGCCTCGCCTACTTCGCTGGGGATGATCCAGAGCTTGTTGGAGGAGCCCTCCGCCAGCTTGGGCAGGGTCTGCAGGTACTGGTACGCCAGCAGCTTCTGGTCCGGATTGCCGCGATGGATGGCGTCAAAGACCTTCTGGATGGCCTGCGCTTCACCGTCGGCGCGGAGGATGGCGGCCTTCGCATCACCCTCCGCCTTGAGAATGGCGGCCTGCCGCTGGCCCTCGGCGGTCAGGATGGCTGACTGCTTGGTTCCTTCGGCCGTCAGGATCGCGGCCCGGCGGTCCCTTTCTGCGCGCATCTGCTTCTCCATCGAGTCCTGGATGGAGTGGGGCGGATCAATGGCCTTCAGTTCCACGCGGGACACACGGATGCCCCAGCGGCCCGTAGCCTCGTCCAGGACGCCGCGCAGCTGTCCGTTGATCTGGTCCCGGGACGTGAGCGCCTCCTCGAGGTTCAGCCCGCCCACCACGTTGCGCAGAGTTGTGGTGGTCAACTGCTCCACGGCCTGGATGTAGTTGGCAATCTCATACGTGGCGGCGCGCGGGTCGGTGACCTGGAAGTACACCACAGTGTCGATGGAGACCACCAGGTTGTCCTCGGTGATGACAGGCTGCGGCGGGAAGGAGACCACCTGCTCGCGCAGGTCCAGCAGCGGCAGGAGCCGGTCAACGAAGGGAATAAGGATGGTCAGTCCCGGATTGAGCGTCCGCTGGTATTTGCCCAGCCTTTCAACAACGCCCGCCCGTGCCTGTGGGATGATCCGGACCGCCCGGACCAGGACAATAATCACAAACACGATCAGGACCACCAGCACGATGGCGAGTGCGGCTCCTCCTGCGTTATCCATACATTTCCTTCTTCCCCAATTGATCAGGCTGTGTCAGGACTTGGCGTCGGGTTCGGATGCTGCCGAAACCACGGCGGTGGCACCGTCTATGGCGGCCACCACAACTTTTTGGCCGGCGGGAAGGACTCCTGCCGCTGAGCGGGCGCTCCAGATGTCGCCGCCGATTTTCACCAGGCCGCCGGCTGAGGAGACAGATTCCATGACGACGGCTTGCTCACCGATCAGGCGGTCAACGTTGGTGCGCTGCTCGGATGGCCCCTTCTTCAAGTGGGACAGGGCCACCGGACGGACAAAGGCGATCATGAGCAGGGAGACGACGCAGAAAACCACTATCTGCAGCCAGAGGTCGGCGCCGGCGAAATCAGCCACCAGGGCGGCGAGGGTTCCTCCGCCGAGCATGATGAAAAACAGGTCAAGGGTGATCATCTCGATCACTGCAAAAGCGAGGAAAGCGGTGAGCCACAGTGCCCACCAGTTTTCGCCCAACCATTCGAACAACGTGCTCCCCCTTCGCTACGGGGAGCCGCTACCGCGGACCCTCCAGTAACTGTTCTTCCATCCTAATGCGGGTAGCCTTCCTGTGGGCGGGCCGCCGGGAGTTGCCGGGGATAGTGGCCAAGTCGTTACTGCTTCCGGGGCCAGGCGGGGCGGAAGACTGTGAGGCGGAACCGGGCCTCGGCCGCAACAGGCTCCGGCTGGCCCTCCAGCCTGGCGGCGATGGCGGTGCGGTCGCTGTGATGCCCCGCCGGGCCCATGAGCGCAAGGTCCGCTGCCTCCCGGCGGGTGAGCGCAAGGGGGAAGTCGACGTCCCGGGCGCTCTCGATCCTGAAGTGCGGCTGCATGGCCCCGGCCAAACGGTCCTCCTTGCCTTCTTCGATCCTCAGCATGCCAGCCGATTCCGCAATGGAAGCGAGGTGACCGGGCCGGGGTGTCACCACAGCCAGCAGGCCCGTCGGCCGCAGCACGCGTGCGAACTCCGCTGCGTTCCGGGGTGCGAAAATAACCGTGACCGCGTCCACAGAGTTGTCCCGTACCGGCAACGGCTGCCATACGTCCCAGGCGAGGTTCACCGCCTCCGGGTTGAGCCGCGCGGCGCGCCGCAGGGCGAACTTCGAGATGTCCAGGCCAAGGGCAGCCACATCAAGGCCATCGGCCTCCGCCGCGTCAAGCAGAACACGCAGGTAGTGCCCGGTGCCGGTACCTGAGTCCAGGACGACAGCGGGATCCCTGGGCAGGGAAGGGACGACGGCGGCTGCCACCGCCTCCGCCAGCGGCAGGTAGTGCCCTTTCCCCATGAAGTTGAAGCGGGCCTCCACCATCTCCGCCGTGTCCGCCTCGAACGCGGTGCCTTTTCCCACCAGCAGGTTGAAATACCCCTGCCTGGCAGCGTCAAAGCTGTGGGAAGAGCCGCAAACAAGGCGGCCTTGGCCGCCGGGATGCGGTCCCGCCGGCTCCAGAGGCTGGAAGCACACCGGGCACAGCAAGGGAAGGTTGGGAGCGGGCATAGCCACCATCTTAGGGCGGCAGGCCTGACTCTCCGCGTGGCTGCCCGCCAGGGCCGGTGGCGGCCGCGGGCAGGCGGCGACCCGGACGGGTCCAGCTAGGAGCCTGCGACGCTGACCGGGCCGGTGTCGAATCCAAGCCCTGCCCGGGCTTTGCTGATCCCGGGCTCCGCCCAGTGGGCGGCGTACTCCGCGTTGCTGCTGAGCGACCGCAGCTGGGCCCGGTCCACATACAGGACACCGTTCAGGTGGTCGGTTTCGTGCTGCACAATCCGGGCCTGCCAGCCTGCGAACTCCCGCCGGGCCGGCGAGCCATCCGGCGCCTGGAAGTCCAGCAGGACGTTCTCGGGACGGGCCACCACTGCCTGAAGCCCGTTCAGGGAAAGGCAGCCCTCGTAAAAGGACGCATACTCCGTGCCCAGCGGGGTGTATCGGGGGTTTAGGAGTGCGATGAACTCCAACGGACTGCGCTTGCGCAACGCAGCGGCCTCCGGATCGACGTCGAACCGGTCCTCGACGACCGCGATTTGGAGGGGGATGCCGAGCTGCGGTGCCGCCAGTCCCACGCCGGGGGCCTCGTGCATCACCTGCCGCATGAGCGCGATGAGGCGCTCCAGCTGGTCGGAGGACAGTTGACCGTCAAAAGCGGCGGCGCGCTGTCGGAGGGCGGGGTGGCCGGCCTGCACGATGGGCGGGATGGTTTCGGCCGAAAGGATCCGCTCCACGGCTTCCCGGATTTGTTCATCGCTGACGGTGGTCTCCGGCGGGATGGGGCTCATGGGGAAAGCCTACTGGCCTCCGTCGTCCTGCCGGCCACAGTGGGTTAGTGTCGTTTCCATGGCTGAACACCCTCCCCTGAGCATCTCTCCGTTGGAGCGGGTCCTCGGATTCATCCGGGCCCTGGAAGCAGGCGGAGGGGCCGCCGAGATCAGGCCTTTCCTGGCGGACACCTTCGTGCTGGTGGAAGCACCGCACCTCCTGGCTCCGGAAGGCTCCACCCGCACGCTCGCTTCGGTCCTTGCCGGCGCGGACCAAAGCTCCGAGGTGGTGTCGGACCAGAAGTTCCACATCAGGCGCACAACCTGTGAGGGCGGAAGGGTGGCCGTGGAGGCAGACTGGTCCGCGACAGTCCGGATGGACCTCCGCTACTGGGACCGGGGGGAGACCATCCGGGCCCGGACGTCGTCGGTTTTTGAGGTTGCTGACGGAAAAATCGTGAGCCAGGACAGCTACGACTGCTACTTCCGCTGACTCCCGCCGGGCACCATGTCCGCGCTTTACCGGCCCTACTGCATGGTGAAGCGCCGGGCCGTCCACCTGTTCATGGCCGGGATTGAAGCGGCACCGCCGATGGCAAGGTTACGGAGCCTAAGGAGCGGCGGCGGCAGCGGGCGTCCCAACAGCATGTTCACTTCGGACTGGCGCCTGGCAACCGCAGCGGCACGCCGCCGGGCGGCGGCGAATTCCTTCAGCCGCCCGTCCACCGGCTTTCCCGCCACGGCCTCCCGGAGCACGGGAGCAAGGGCTTGGGCGTCCAGCCAGCCAAGGTTCATGCCCTGGCCGCCGATCGGGCTGATTTCGTGGGCGGCGTCGCCCACCAGCACTACCCGCCCGGCCACGGTCCGCCGGGCCATCGTGGAGCGGACGCTGAAGGCACTCAGCATGGTGTTGGTCCGAACGTCCGGCAGTATTCCCGTCCGCCGCAGGACCAGGCGTGCCAGCCGGCCGGCGTCGGCTCCTCCCGCGGGCCGGCCGAGCCGTACCACCCACCGCCGCAGGCCGCCCGGGAGCGGAAAGGACTCTACAATCCCCTCCGGCTCGAGGAAAAGGACAGCCATCTGCCCATGGCGTCCGGAGTCGGCGAAGTCGCCCATCAGGTAGTGGTCCGGATAGGCCTTGGTGCGGACGGGCATACCGAGGGCATCGCGCAGCAATGACCTTGCGCCGTCGGCGGCGACCACGAATGACGCTTCAAAGCTGCCATCGCCTGCCGTTGCATCGCTGGAAGGTTCGACGGCGACGGCGGCCGCAGCGCCGTCGTCGTTCACTCCTGTGACGCGCACGCCCCTGACGATGGCCCCGCTATCGAGGGCATGGACGCGTTCCTCGAGGAGTTGTTCCGTCCGGTACTGGGGGAGGGCCAGCACGAACGGAAAGGCCTCCGAAACACCTGCGAACGACATGGTGCCCACGGTCCTCCCGCCGCTGAGGGCCAAACCCGCAGTTATCGGCATGCCCTCCCGCACCATGGCATCGGCCAGGTGGATGCCGTCCAGCGCCTTGAGGGCAGGAGGATGGATTCCGATGGCACGCGTGTGGATATTGCGTTCTGTCCGCTGCTCGAGGAGGCGTACGGAGACGCCCTCCTGGAGCAGGGAAGCCGCCAGGTAAAGGCCCACCGGGCCGCCGCCGACGATGACCACGTCTGTTGCCACGTCAGTCCCTCGAATAAGCGAGGACCTGGTGGAAAGGACTGCCTGGCCTGACCACCCAGCCGGGGGGAGCGATGGCCGCCAGTTCCAGACGCGTGTAACTGCGCCGGATGGACGTGAGCCCGTCCGCGCGGATAAAGGAATGGCGGAAAGGCAGGGCAGCGGCACTGAAAAGGGCATAGGCAACCGGGCTGCGGCGGAGATCGTTGTGCAGCGCGGCCTTTCCGGCCAGCACTTGCGAATGCGCCAGCAGTTCCTGCAGTTGCGCCTCATCAAGGTGGTGCAGGACATGGTTGGAAATCACGAAGTCGTACTGCCGTCCCTCGCTGACCAGGTCGGCGCTGTGGGCCTGCCGGAAAGTGAGTCCCGGAACTTCAGGGCGCCGCTCGGCGAAGGCGGCGGCCCGGGGATCGGGATCGATGCCCGTGATGTGCAGGGCCAGGTGGTCGCGCGCGGCCCAGCGCGACAGCAGGGTGGCGAGATCGCCTCCGCCCGAGCCAATGTCCAGGAGCGTCCCGGGCCGGGGGCTGCCCGCCAGGAAAGGACGCAGCTCCCGCACGTAGAGCCGGCGCCAGCCGGAGAGCATCCGGTTAATGACAGCGAACTGTCGGTACGTGTTGTCCAGGGCCTGCGGGTCGCAGTCGGGCAGGTCCATGATTTCCACCGCCCAGGCGGCGCGCCGCCGCAGCAGGAGATCCACGGGGATCAGGCCACTGGCGCTTCCGCCGGCAGCCGCTCCTGAGCCTGTTCCTCGGGGGAATTGTGCCCCGGCCGCGTTGTACGCGGCGCTTGCCGCAGTTTGGTGAAGACCGCCGTTTCCACGGTGAGCCCGGGGCCGAAGGCCATGGAGCAAATCCTTTCGTCACCCGGCTCCGGGTCCTGTTCCAGGATGTGCTTGATGACGAACAGGACGGTTGCGCTGCTCATGTTGCCGTAATTGCGGAGGACCTCGCGGGCCGGCACCAGCTGTTCCTGCGTCAGGCCGAGCCTGGACTCGACCTTGTCAAGGATGCTGCGGCCGCCCGGGTGGATGGCCCAGTGGCGGATGGAGGAGTAGGGGAGTGCTGCCAGTTCCGGTTCCCGCGCCAGGAGGGGCGCCAGCGCCCCGACGATGTGGTCGTCGATGATGTGCGGGACGTAGTTGCCCAGGACCATCTCGAAGCCGTGGTCACCAATGTTCCAGGCCATGGAATCCTCGCCGACGGGGGTGAGGACTGTTTCGAAATGGTCCAGCTGCATCAGGGCATGGTCTTCGGCGCCGTGCCGGGCGGTGACGACGGCGGCTGCCGCTCCATCGGCGAAAAGGGCTGACCCCATGATGGTGTCGGGGTCGTTGGAGGTACGGACGTGCAGCGAGCACAGTTCCGCGCAGACCACCAGGACTACGGCGTTGGGGTCCGCTTCACAGAACAGCTTTGCTGCGCGCAGCGCGGGAAAGGCCGCGTAGCAGCCCATGAAGCCGAGGTGGTAGCGCTGGACGGCCGGATCCAGGCCAAGCTCGCGCACAATCTTGTAGTCGGGCCCCGGGTTGAAGAATCCCGTGCAGGAGACGGTCACCAGGTGAGTTATGTCAAGTAAATTGAGTTCCGGGCAGGCGTTGACGGCGGAGCGGGCAGCTTCGACGAAGAGCTTGGTGGCTTCGCGGCCGAAGATCTCATTCCGGGCCTTGGTGCCGGGGTTCAGGAGCAGGCCGGTGGCAGGGTCATAGAATTGCGGATCATCCGAGCGGAAGTCGTTGGTCAGTTCCTCGACGGCAGTAAAGCGTGTGTCAATGGCGGCCGAATCGAAGCACGTGTTCACCAGCCGGGCACCCAGCCTGGACAGGCCAGGCTGCGCCGCAAAGACATCCCGGGCTTCCGACTGGATCAGCTTCGTTTTCGGAACTGCAGTTTCAAGTGAACGCACGTAGACCGTCATTGGTTCATTCTTAGCGAGCCCTTGGATTAAGGCAACGGTAGGCCTGGGCGTTGACCTGCGGAGTTACCGGTCCCGGGCGGTAATACTGCGCTGGTGGACCCGTGGTCCCGACCCTCCCAGAAACGCCGATAATCTACATTATGTCAAGTAGAAGTGATCCAATTGCAGAATATGCAGAATAGGACCTGGTGATACCCGCTTCCCCGTTTTGGGATAAGGCCCTGCCCGAAGGGCTGCACCTGGGCTTGGGCAATGTCCCCGTCCTGGTTCCTGCGCAGATTGCCCCTATGTTCTGGGACTATTTGCACGACCGGCCCAACCAGCAGACCGGCAACGGCGGGAGCCAGTGGCTCTTCCCCGGCACCTTGCCGGGCCAGCACATCCACGCCGACGCGATGATGGGCCAACTACGTGCCTTGGGCATCCACACCGGCGGAGCCCGGAACACCGCTCTGCGCGGCCTCGTCCAAGAACTGCCACCCACCCTGGTCGCAAATGCCCTGGGCTACAGCTACCAAGTCATTCACAAACACGCCGCTGACGCCGGTGTCCCAATGGCCGGCTACGCAGGTGGTGCGCGTTTGACTCCTCTGGGATCCTGACGCGCCTGACCTCGCTGCAGCACGGTCGGTCCGCGAACAACTAAGGTCGGTCTCGTGACGGATGATCTGCGAGGCTTCTCCCTGGGGACGTGGCTGCTAGTGCGCGGGGACCTCATTGGAGTGCACTGCGATCCCCGTATCCATGATCGCAGTGCCCCGACGGCTAGCAGGAGGTGACCCAGATGGAACGGTTTCTGATACTGCTGGCCATAGTCCTTGCTTCAGTGGCAGTCTGCGTAGCCGGACGCTATCGATTCCCCATCAAGGAAGGATCCCGAGCGGATCACTTCTTCGAACGGCTCCAGTTGGCAGGGAACGTGGTAGCCATCGGAGTGGAACTCCTGCTTCCCGCCGTCACCGGTTTCCTCGGCCAGCCCTTGCTGGCCTTCGCGGCCGCAATCCTCCAAGTTTTCGCTGTGAGCATCTTTCGAGTCCAGCTGCCTCCAATTCGGGCGGTCCGCCCCGGGACGGCCGCTCAGCACTCAGTAGGTGAACGGGAACTTCGCCGCACTCGATGGCCCTACCAAACGGCCTTCGCACTGGGATACGTCCTGCTCCTTGCTTACGTGGCGTCCATATTCGGTATGTATTTCTAATAGCCGACTGCAGCAAGGAACGAACGGGAAACCGACAGCTAAGCGGGAACTGCAGCGCCCGCATAGGACTCGGAGCGATATGTGCAGTTCCCGCTTCCAAAAACTGTCCGCTCCGGACTCACCCAACTCGGACCACACACGCTCGCGGTGGAACTGCGCCGCTCCCCCTCACCCGGAACGGTCACTTTCAGAACGTGAGCGGGCTTGCGGCTCACGGCACCGGTAACGGCACCACGTGCACTGGATGGGAGCCCCGCCGCCAATCTTGCGTCAATATTTCGGAAACGCGAGCCAACTCCTGATTTTCCTCCACCAAGATCAAAGGGACGAAGGGTAAGCCCTCCACTTCAACGGAGGGCACTTCTGGCAGCCAGGGGATCGGCGCGGCGGAAGCCTGTACCTTCCCACAAGCATTTGAGCCAGGACGGGGCGGGGTGACCGGGATGATGCAAGAGCAGCATTGGTCCGAGCCAGCGGGCGACCAACGACCAGGGCAGGAGCCCCCCTCCGCCGGCTTCATGGTCATCCGAACCTGGCACGAGCCCGGCCACCCACAGGGTTTTCGGGCGAGGATAACCTTCGGACAGACTCCCAGCAGCACTCAAAGGACCGTGGCCACAGCCGACCCCGCGGAGGTCCTAAGCGTGGTCAAGCGCTGGCTGGCCGCTCAGCCAGGGGTGACGGGGAGGAACTGACTGTTCCGTCCCCAAACCCGGCCGCCGCTCAAGGGCCCCGGCGAGAAGCGCGCTCACCGAGTCCGAAGGCAGCAAACCCATTTCTTCCCCAAGCTGCTTCCGGTAGCCTTCGTAAGCCCTGAGCGCGGCGGCGGGATTGCCGTGCTGCAATTCAGCCTCAATAAGGAGCTTCACGGCAGTCTCATAGAGTGGCTCGATCTCCACCGCGGCCTCGGCGGCTGCCTCTGCCGTCCCGGTGTCACCCACGGCAAGTGAATACGAAGCGATGGCTACGTAAGCCCGTAAGCGGTCCTGCTGCAGCCGGCTCTGTTCAACGATCATCCAGTCCTCGTACCAGCCGGGAAGCAGTTGGGCATCACTTAGCCCGTCCAGCAAGGATGCAGGGTCTCCCTTCAGCCCTGCACCGCCCAGCGTCCTGGCCTGCAGCCGGACCCGCCTCAGGTCAACGTCCACGTTGTCGCTGAGGTACAGCATCCGGCCCTCGTTGACGATCAGCCCGGGCACTTGGCGTGAAACCAAGTGGACACTGACGCGCAGACTCTCCAACGCCTTGGAATCCGGATACTCGGGCCACAACAAGCCGACGAGATAGGTTCGGAGAAGCGGACCCTTGATGGCCAGCGCCGCGATCAGCCGCTGCTGGCGCGCAGCAACATGCACAACCACGCCGTCCCGGCAGAGACGCCAGGACCCGAGCAGTTCCAGTTTCAACTCTCCATAGCCGTCGGCGCCCATGGGAACCTGATTTCGGTTCAACAAAACATGTGGTGGATGGTACGAATGAGCATCCTCAGGACGGTGGGTCCTGTCAATGGGGCCATCCCCATACTTCCTAAGGGAGAGGTCCCTATCCGAAGCGGAGGCCACCCCGTACGGAATCTAACGCGTGGACCCGATCCCGGCGCCAACCACGGCCCCAATCCCAAGTCCCAGTGCAAAACCAAGGAACGGACTGTCAAAGACCGCGAGCCCAAGGGTAATTCCAACAGCGGCGCCAACGAGGCAACAGATCCACAGTGGCTTGTTCACCCGGCCTCCAACAGCAGATACTTCGGCAACACGGGTCCACCGGAGACTGCAGCGGGTTTCCCGGCAGGGTCAGCCGTCATACGCTTTCTGCAGTTCGGCGATGTCCAGCTTACGCATCCCCAACATGGCCTGCATGGCACGCTGCGATCCGTGGGGGTCGGGGCCTGCGATCAAGGACGGGAGGACTGAGGGGACGATCTGCCAGGACAAGCCGAAACGGTCCTTCAGCCAACCGCACTGGCTCTCTGAGCCGCCGTCTGTCAGAGCTGCCCAGTACCGGTCCACCGAGGACTGGTCCTCGCAGTCCACCACGAACGAGACAGCTTCAGTGAAGGCGGATCCCCGGGCACCGTTCAGGGCGGTGAAGCCCCGCCCTTCGAGTTCAAAGTCGACGGCGATCGCTTCGCCCGCCGCGCCGGGTCCGCCATCACCAAAGCGCGAAATGTTGAGGATTCTTGAATCGTCGAAAACCGAAGTGTAGAACTGTGCCGCTTCTTCCGCCTGGTTGTCGAACCAGAGGCAGGTCCCGATTTTTCGAGGCATGGTGGCTCCCTTCCGGCTTGAGCCTAATGCCGCGGTCCACGGCACACAACGGCTGGCGTTAAGCTCGGATCCATGACTTCCCGCAATGTGAAACCGCATGCCGTCCGCCTGCCCCTGGCAGCGGCGGGAGCCGACGCCGTCATGATCCTGGTGTTCGCCGCCGTCGGACGCGACGCCCACCAGCGCGGCGACGTGGTGACCGGCGTGATGCTGACCGCCTGGCCGTTCCTGGCGGGTGCTGCGATGGGGTGGATCATCGCAAGGGCATGGCGGGATCCCCTCTCGGTACGGTCCGCCGGCATTGCCGTTTGGCTCGGCAGCGTGGCAGGAGGGATGGTGTTGCGCGCCCTGACAGGCCAGACCGTGGTGCTCCCGTTTGTCATGGTGGCCTTGCTTAGCCTGGGGCTCCTGCTGCTTGGCTATCGCCTGCTGCTGGCAATGTTCCGGCGCCGCCGCGGCGCCTGAACAGGCCAGGGGTGCCCGGCCGCAGGCTCCTGCCAATGTAATAGGCTGGCAGCAGAAACTTGCCGGGCACTGCTACGGCGCAACAGATCCGGAAGGGTTCAACGTGATCACTGCATTCGTTCTGATCAAGACCGACGCTGCCCGCATTCCTGAAACAGCCGAGGAAATCTCCGCGATCGAGGGAATCAGCGAGGTTTATTCCGTCACCGGAGAATGGGATCTCATTGCCGTGGCACGGGTCCACCGGCACGAGGACCTGGCCGACGTCATCGCCGACAGGCTCTCCAAGGTCCCTGCCGTGGTCCACACCACAACCCATATTGCCTTCCGCGCCTACTCCCAGCATGACCTGGACGCAGCGTTCTCGCTGGGCTTTGAGCAGTAGGCAACTGGCCGTGCTCACCGGGCGGTGAGCGCGACCCACTTCCCAAGGACGGCTGCGGCGGCCCCGGTATCAATGGATTCGGCGGCGCGGGCAAAAGCCGTCCGCATCCGGTCGAGGAACGGGCCCTCGGCCGATTGGTCGAAGGCCACCAGTCCGGCCGCTGCGTTGACCAGGACGGCGTCCCGGGCGGGTCCTTCCTTGCCGGCGAGGACCTCCCGGACAACGGCCGCGTTCACCTCTGCGTTTCCACCACGCAGCTGTTCCACGGTGGCAAGGCGGATGCCCAGGTCCTGCGGAGAGAACGTCAGCTCTGTCACCCGGCCATCACGGATCTCCCACACTGTGGACGGCCCCGTGGTGGTGAGCTCGTCCAGGCCGTCGTTGCCGCGGAAAACCAGGCCCCTGCTCCCCCGTTGCGCCAGCACGCCAGCTACCAGCGGCGCCATCCTGGCGTTTGCGACGCCGACCGCTGAGGCCTGCACGTTGGCAGGGTTAGTGAGGGGGCCGAGGAAGTTGAAAGCGGTGGGGATAGCCAGCTCCCGCCGGGGAACGGCGGTGTGGCGGAACGAGGGATGGAACACCTGCGCAAAGCAGAACGTGATTCCGGCCTCTTCGGCGTTGCGGGCCACTTCGTCGACGGTCAGGTCGAGCCGCACACCCAAGGCTTCAAGTACGTCGGCGGAGCCGGACGACGACGACGCGGCCCGGTTGCCGTGCTTGACCACTTTGGCGCCGGCCCCTGCGGCGACCAGGGCTGCCATCGTGGAGATGTTCACGGTGTTTAACTGGTCTCCCCCGGTGCCGACGATGTCCAGCTTCTCGCCGGAGATGGTCACAGGCCTCGCATGGGCAAGCATTGCAGCCACCAGGCCCGAGAGCTCCTCAACCGTCTCGCCTTTGGAGCTGAGCGCCACCAGGAATCCGGCAATCTGGGCGGGCGTGGCCTCTCCCGACATGATGGTGTCCATCGCCCAGGAGGTGTCGTCCGCTGTCAGGTCAGTACCGCCAATTAAGGCGGAGATCAGGCGGGGCCAAGAATTGCCGGACGGTGCGGAAGCCTGTGAAGTCACCTCCTGATGCTATCGAGCGTGCCGGGGCGTGACCAATGTGAACCCCTCCGGGAACTTTTCCGGGCGATTTCGCGTCTTTGTAGAAAAAGTCCCCCGAAAAGGCGGTTTGCGTTGGGCAGCACGGACTTTTACAGACATAATGTCTATGTGACATCTGCGACCCATGCCCCCAGTACCCCGGCGCACCCCACGCTGAACCGCCCCAATATGGTTTCCGTTGGAACCGTTGTGTGGCTGTCCAGCGAGTTGATGTTCTTCGCCGGTCTCTTCGCCATGTACTTCACGCTGCGCTCCACGAGTGCGCAGATGTGGGCCGATGAGACAGCCAAGCTCAACTTCCCCTTTGCGCTCGTCAACACCATCGTCCTCGTGGCCAGTTCCTTTACTTGCCAGATGGGCGTCTTTGCGGCTGAACGGCTTCAGCCGCGCCGGACCGGGGGCGCTTTCCAGTTCGCCCGCTGGGGAATGAACGAATGGTTCACCCTGACGTTCCTGATGGGCGCGTTCTTCGTAGCCGGACAGACCATGGAATACGCCATGCTGGTCTCTGAGCACGTCTCGCTGTCCTCCAACGCCTACGGCTCCGCTTTCTATATGACCACCGGCTTCCACGGCCTCCACGTCATCGGCGGCCTCATCGCCTTCCTGCTCATCATGGGCCGGTCCTTCGCCGCGAAGAAGTTCGGGCATTTTGAAGCGACGTCAGCGATTGTCACCTCTTACTACTGGCACTTCGTGGACGTCGTGTGGATCGGCCTCTTCCTGGTCATCTACGTACTCAAGTAGCCAGCTTTGATTCTTTTTCTACAAGAGGCAGAATTTCAGGTAGCGGCTCCCGGAGCCGGCGCAGGATCGAATAAAGGAACCACCACGTGAAGGCACTCTCACAAAAGCGGCGTCACCCACTAGCAGCACTAGCGCTGCTCCTGATGGGGCTCCTCATCACGGGTGGGCTGTACGCCGCGGCTACCACCGTCAACGAGGCCAAGGCCTCCAGCACTTCCTACAGCGCCAATGACGTGGAAGAGGGCGGCAAGCTGTTTGCGGCCAACTGCGCCACATGCCACGGCATGGGTGCCAGCGGAAGCCAGGACGGGCCTTCACTGGTTGGCGTTGGCGCAGCAGCTGTCGATTTCCAGGTGGGTACCGGCCGCATGCCGATGCAGATGAACGGTCCGCAGGCCATGAAGAAGCCCGTCCAGTTCAACGATGAGCAGACGCGGCAGCTTTCGGCCTATGTCGCTTCCCTGGGTGCCGGCCCGGCGGTTCCTGAAGAAAGCCTGCTTGACGAAGGCGGCGACGCAGCAGCAGGCGGCGAGCTGTTCCGCACCAACTGCGCCATGTGCCACAACGCGGCAGCAGCCGGCGGCGCCCTGACCCGCGGCAAGTTCGCCCCTGCACTCGCGGACGTGTCCGGCAAGCACATCTACGAAGCCATGGCCACCGGCCCCCAGAACATGCCGGTGTTCAGTGATTCGAACATCACCCCCGAAGGCAAGCGGGACATCATCACCTTCCTGAAGCAGATCGAAACCAGCGGCTCGCCGGGCGGAGCAGACCTCGGGTCCCTGGGCCCGGTGGCGGAAGGCCTGTTTGTTTGGGTTGCAGGCCTCGGTGTCATCATCGCCTTCACGATCTGGCTGACTTCCCGGACGTCCTGACCCCTGGGAACCACCACACACTTCTGCTGATCCGTCAGCAGCTTGATATTAGAAACTAACCCGGCACCCGCCGGGACGAGAGAAGGATGAGGCGAATTATGGGCAACCATAGTGACGGCAGTCCGAACCACTCGGGCACCGTAGCTACGGCTGGTCAGAATGAGGTGGAGAAATTCCAGGATCCTGGAATCCCTCCGCACCGTTTGCGCCTGGCTGACACGGACCCGAAGGCCGCAAAGCGGGCAGAACGGCAGGTCGCCTTACTATTTGGCATCTCTGTTGTTGGAACCCTGATCTTCCTGGTGGCGTACTTCGCCATTGACCTGGGAGGCGAAGAATCGAGCATCGGCACCATCCGGCTTCAGAACATGCTGCTGGGCCTTGGCACGGCGTTTGCCATGCTCGGCATCGGTACCGGCATTGTGCACTGGGCCAAGGCCCTCATGCCGGACCACGAAGTTTCCGAGGAACGCCACGCGATCCGTTACGAGGAGGACCGCCAGGCGGCAGTCCGCATCGTCGATGACATCGTCGAAGAGACGGGCATCAAGCGCCGTCCGCTGATCCGGAACACCCTCCTCGGTGCCGTCGCCCTTGCGCCGCTGCCCGCCGTCGCCATCTTCGGTGACCTCGGACCTCGCCCGGACGACAAACTGGCCCACACCATGTGGGCACCCCAGGAAGGCAAGCTCAAGCGGCTTGCCCGGGACCCTGACGGAACGCCCATCAAGGCCTCGGACGTCACCATCGGCTCCGCCTTCCACGTCATTCCGGAAGGGCTCAACGACCTCCACGAGGGCAAGCTCAACGAAAAGGCCAAGGCCGTTGTGCTGCTCATGCGGCTGGACCCGGCATCGCTTAACCCCTCCCAGGGCCGTGAGGACTGGGGCTACAACGGCATTGTCGCCTACTCCAAGATCTGCACCCACGTCGGTTGCCCTGTTGCCCTCTACGAGCAGCAGACGCACCACCTGCTGTGCCCGTGCCACCAGTCCACCTTCGACCTCACCCAAGAGTGCAAGGTGATCTTCGGCCCCGCCAGCCGTCCTCTCCCCCAGCTGCCCATCGCAGTTGACGACGAGGGCTACTTGGTCGCTACCAGCGACTTCAAAGAACCTGTAGGACCAAGTTATTGGGAGCGTGATATGCATGAGCGCAGCATCACCAGCTGAGCCGGCTTTCGTCGCCAAAACCAAGACGGGCCGGATTACCGACTTCGTCGATGCCCGTGTGGGCGGTTCCGGAATCCTCCGCGAATTCGGCCGCAAGGTCTTCCCGGACCACTGGTCCTTCATGTTCGGCGAAGTGGCCCTCTACTCGTTTGTCATCCTCCTGCTTTCGGGCACGTTCCTGACATTCTTTTTTGATCCGTCCATGGCCGAGACGCACTACGACGGCTCGTACGTTCCCCTGAAGGGCGTCGAGATGTCCGTGGCGTACAGCTCGTCGCTGGACATCTCGTTTGACATCCGCGGCGGCCTGTTCATGCGCCAGGTCCACCACTGGGCAGCACTGCTGTTCGTGGCTTCCATCGCAGTGCACATGCTGAGGGTCTTCTTCACCGGCGCCTTCCGCAAGCCCCGCGAAATGAACTGGGTAGTGGGCGGCGTCCTGCTCATCCTGGCCATGGCCGCCGGGTTCACCGGCTATTCGCTGCCTGATGACCTGCTTTCCGGAAACGGCCTGCGCATCATCGACGGTGTGATCAAGTCCATCCCTGTCATCGGTACCTACATCTCCTTCTTCCTCTTTGGTGGAGAATTCCCGGGCACCGCAATCATCGGGCGCCTGTACATGCTGCACATCCTGCTGGTGCCGGCACTCATCCTGCTGATGATCGTCCTTCACCTCTTCATGGTGGTCATTCACAAGCACACCCAGTACCCGGGCCCCGGCCGCAACGACAACAACGTTGTCGGCTACCCGTTGGGTCCTGTCTACGCAGCCAAGGCCGGTGGATTCTTCTTCATCGTCTTCGGTGTCCTGGCCCTCATGGCAGGCTTCTTCACGATCAACCCGATCTGGAACTACGGCCCGTATGACCCCTCCCCCGTGTCCGCCGGTACCCAACCCGACTGGTACATCGGGTTCGTCGACGGCGCCCTGCGTTTGATGCCGGGTGTGATTGGCGACTTCCACTTCGAGTACGTCATCTTCGGTTACACCCTCACGCTGAATGTCCTGCTCCCGGCGCTGGTCCCGGCAGGCATCCTGTTCACGGTCATGTTCATGTACCCGTGGATCGAGCGCTGGGTCACCAAGGACGAACGTGAGCACCACGTTTTGGACCGTCCCCGTAACGCTCCCACCCGTACGGCCATCGGTATGGCCGGCTTCGTCTGGTACTGCGTGATGTGGGCAGCTGCAGGGTCCGACCTCATCGCCACCCACTTCAGCGTCTCCCTGAACGACGTCACGTACTGGCTGCGGGCCCTGTTCTTTATTGGCCCGGTCATCGCCTTCATCGTCACCAAGCGCGTGGCCTTGGCCCTCCAGCGCAAGGACCGCGAGATCGCCCTGCATGGACGCGAGACGGGCCGCATTGTCCGCCTCCCGCACGGCGAGTTCATCGAGGTTCACGCGCCCCTGGACGAGTACAAGCGCTACAAGCTGGTGGGCTTCGAATCGCCAGAGGTTCTCCCCGCCGTACCGAATGAACACGGCGTCGTAACCCGCAAGGAAAAGCGACGCGCGTTCCTCTCCAAGTGGTTCTTCGAGGACCGGGTAGCACCTGCGACTCCTGCTGAGCTTGAAGCTGCGCACGGCCACGGCCACGCTGCGGTGGAAGCACCCGAGGAAGCAAAGAGCCTGTCCCACTAGGGTTTACACGGGAAACATGGAAGGCCCGGTCCATT
>NZ_JAUZVL010000008.1:0-164523 GCF_031844545.1 Arthrobacter sp. AB6 | reverse complement strand
TGCCGGGATACCTAATTATTGGGTCCGCGGTGAACGGTGCCCGCGGCCGGTTGGGCGACGGGCGCGCTACTCCCCCATGCCGGGATGGACGGGAACAAAATCGACTTTGTTGCCGGAGTTTTGCCGGCCGGCGGGCGTCCTGGAGAACCCCCGCGCATCCAGGCCGTTCTTCGCGCGGAATTCCGCGAGGGCTGCGTCGTAGGCATTGTTGAGGGTCTGCCCTGAGAATTCGCCGGTGCTGCCGTCGGTGAAGGCGATCCTGATGCGGACGCTGTTGGGGTAGTGCCGGTTCATCCGGATGAAGCCGTCTGCGTCCTGCTGGAGAGTAATCAAGGGACTCCGCTTTCGTGGTGGGTGCAGCCTCCAGTCTGGCGCAGATTCACGCGCGCAGGTACCAGCCATGCAGTAAAGAGTGGCCGGGAGGCGCATAGTTGAAGAATGACAGGTCCTTACACCCGGGGCGATTCCTTTACCAGCGAGGCTTCCCGGAAACACATCAGGCGGGCGCTAGGAGACTACGGGGCAACGGACGTTCTTTTCACCCAACGGGGGAACCAGAGTGCCATCGCTTTCAAGGGCGGCGGCCGGCAATTCCGGATTGTCCTTCCGCTTTTGCAGTCTGAAGGCGCCCTGGCCATCCGCGGGGACGTAGCCGAAGGCCCGCTTCACGAGGCGAACGCAAAAGTCCTCGAACGCGCCAACCGCAAATCGTGGCATGCCCTGGCCCTGGCCATCGACGCCAAACTCGCAGCGGCGGCGGCAGGCATCGCCACCCTTGAATCCGAATTCCTGGCCCACGTGGTTCTCCCGGGGAACAAGACTGTGCTCGACGAACTCAAACCCGTCATCGACTCCGCCTACCGGTCCGGCCGGCGTCCGTCATTCGGCGGTCCGGCGCTGCCTTAACGCCCCGGCCATTTTCCATCAGATGGTTGGCAGGGCGCCCTTGGCGCTTTCCACCAGGACATGGGTGCCTGCCTGGACATAGACCACTTCGCCGTCAATCTGGCAGGGTACGGCGTCCCGCGTCGTGAAGGCATAACTGCTGACGCTGGGCTGATGCCCCAGTCCCAGCGTGACGGCCCGGAGGGTCATCAGCGCCATCCTCATAAGCCCGGCATGGGGTAATGTGACCACCTCGAACCGGCCATCGTCAGGGTGGTCCGCCTCGCTGACCGTTCCATACTTGGCCATCCGGGAAATGTTGGCCAGGATCAGGCTGTCGAACTTCGCGGTGGCACCGTCTGCCCGGACCAGCTCAAACGGCCTCAAACCCGAAAGCGTCCGGGCAACGGATATGAGTTCCAGGACTTTCCCTTTTCCACCCTTTTCGATCCCGATGGCCATCAGCGGCGTGAGCCCGAACCCCACATAGGAGTGGGCGTACCGGACCTGCTCCCGGTGCATCCCGCGGAAGGTCACGCGCAACAGGTCGATTCGCCGGACGCGGCCCTCGCGGATGGCTTCGGTGAGCGGCCGGACCGGCATGCTCCTATGGTGATCGTTGGCGTTCCCTGCCGGGAGCACAGTGCACACCGCCCTACTGGCGGACACGTCCATCACGCCGTTGACCACCTCGTTGTACCCGCCGTCGCCGCTGACCGAAACGATGAGCGGAGTTCCGCTTTCGGCCGCCGACCGTGCCAAGTCCCGGGCGTGCCCCGCGAACTCCGTGGGCAGCAGGTCCACTGGCAGGTCCGGAAGGTTCGCGGCAAGCTCCTCCTGCAGGGAATCGATCCGCGCGGCCATCCCGGCCCTCGTCGGATTGAAGATCAGGACTACCCGGTCAAAGGCAGGTGCCCGGTCATCAGCCATCGTGCCCATCCTCCGGTGCCCTTTGTTGTCTTGGTGCGGTCAGCTCCAGCCTATCCGTGGATACCCCCTCCTGAAGGTGACCGCGCCGCCGTCGTCCGCAGAGCGGTGCCGGACATGCCGGGACAGGAGCTACCCCTCGCAGGCCACGCCGTCGGAATCCCCGTCGAGCCCGGACCTGTACCCTAGCGAAGCGGCGCAAAGGGGCGCCGCTCCGGCAGCCACAACCTCGGCGCAGTTGGCGTAATAGACCGCGGCAGGAGCGGCGGGCCCGACGGCGGCGGGCGCCACTTGCCCGGGGCACCCGGCGAGGATGCCCGCGATCGCGTCGCGCTCGGCCTGCGTCACCCACAGGCTGTACCGCGCCTTCACCGAAACCTGCCGGGCGACGTACTCGCACCGGAAGCCCTTGTTCGGCGGCAGCCATGTGGCGGCGTCGCCGTCGCCCTTTTGCTGGTTGGTGGGGCCGTCCGTTGCCTGCAGGTTCAGCGGATCGTTGGCGAACGCCGTCCGCTGCTCGGTGGTCAGCTGCTGCGCGCCCTTCTGCCAGGCGTCGCTGAGCGCCACCACGTGGTCGATCTGCACGGCGCTGCTGGTGGTGGTGCCGCGGACGAAGCTGATGGTTGTGCCCGTGTACGGGTCCGCCAGGATGCCGGTCTTGACCGTGCAGGGGACGCTGGTGGTGTAGGTGACCTCGGTCAGGTCCCGCCGCAGGATGTCGTTCCGGGTATCGCAGCCGTTCTGGTCCACGTCCGCCCACGTCGGGCCAAACAGTGCACGTTCGTATCCGGTCTTGGGCGCGCGGCCCTTCACGGGGAGGGTGGCCAGCAGGTCCGCTGCCTCAACGGCAGCCGAAGCTTCGGCCGCGTATGTTGCGGTGCTGTCCACGGTGTCTGCGGCTGCCGGGGCACCCCCGGAGAACAGGGCAAGGACAGCGGCAAGGACGACGGCGGCCACCGCGCGGGTGCCGGATGCAGGCATCGTTTCAGGCAAGGACGTGTTGTTGGACATGCAGTTCCCCAGGTTGTGTGCACGATAGGTTCGGGCGCCGGCATCATGGCCGTGTTTGCGCCAGGGAAGAGCCTATGGCCCGCCGTGAACCGGAAACGTGCGTTTTGGTGGAACTGCGGAAATTCTTAAGGACTCCTGCGCCAACCCTGCGCCGCGGCCGGCGCGGGCAGGGTTGGCGCCATTCCTCACCCGAAGAGCGCAGCCACCCGGGTCAGGGTCTGGTAGATCCCGTAGGCAAGCGGGACGCCCACCAGCGCCCAGGCGATGGCGAGTTTGCCGACGGATACTTTGGCGGGCGCCTGCGCGCCGGGGGTGTGTGCAGTGCTCATCTCAGGCCTCCATGGCAGGTTCGTGTGCCCGTCCCCGGTCGGGGCGGGGTTCGTGGAATCGTGCGTCCACCGGCTTGACCATCAGGTTGGCCAGGAAACCGACCACCAGCAGCGCCACCATGGTCAGCAGTGCCGGCTGGTAGGAGGCGGCGTCCAGCTGGCCGGGCTTGCCCTGCGCATCCAGGAACGCGTTGACGATCAGCGGACCGGCCACGCCGGCGGCGGACCAGGCGGTCAGCAGCCGGCCGTGGATGGCCCCCACCTGGAAGGTTCCGAAGAGGTCACGCAGGTAGGCCGGAACGGTGGCGAAGCCGCCGCCGTAGAAGGAAATGATGACGAAGGCAAGCGCCACGTAGAGGAATGTGGTGCTCGATCCGGCCAGCGCCAGCACCGTGTAAAGGACGGCGCCGACGCCGAGGTAGACCATGTAGATGCGCTTGCGGCCGGTGACGTCGGAGGTGGCGGACCAGGCGAAGCGCCCCGCCATGTTGCCGATGGACAGGAGCCCCACGAAGCCGGCGGCGACGGCGGCACTCACCAGGGACACGCCGTCGGACTGGCGGAAGAAGTCCTGGATCATGGGCGCGGCCTGCTCGAGGATGCCGATGCCCGCGGTGACGTTGCAGAACAGGACGATCCAGACCAACCAGAACTGCTTGGTCTTAATGGCGTTCTTTGCGGAGACGTTCTCCGTGGTGACGAGCTTGGCGGCCTTGACCTTGGCGGGGTCGAAGCCCGCCGGCGCCCAGCCCGGCGCGGGAACCTTGATGGTGAAGGCGCCGAAGAGCATGTACGCGAGGTAGACGACGCCGAGCGTCAGGAAGAGCTTGCCCACGGCATCGCCGCTGGCCACCCAGTCCTTGGCGCCTGAGTTGGAATCGTACATCTTGAGCAGCGCCGTGGAGACTGGGCTGGCGATCAGCGCGCCGCCGCCGAAGCCCATGATGGCCATGCCGGTGGCGAGGCCGGGCCGGTCCGGGAACCACTTGATCAAGGTGGACACAGGTGAGATGTAGCCGATGCCCAGCCCAATGCCGCCGATGAAGCCGTAGCCCAGGTAGACGAGCCAAAGCTGGCCCGTGAAGATGCCCAGCGATCCGATCAGGAAGCCGCCGGCCCAGAACATGGCCGAGGTGAACATCGCCTTGCGCGGGCCGTTCGTGTCCACCCAGGTGCCCATGATCGCGGCCGAGAGGCCCAGCATCACGATGGCGATGGAGAAGATCACGCCGATTTCGGTCAGGCTGGCGCCGAAGTGCTTGACCAGGGCGGTCTTGTACACGCTCGTGGCGTAGGCCTGCCCGATGCAGAGATGGACCGCGAGCGCGGCGGGCGGCACCAGCCAGCGGTTGAATCCCGGCGGGGCAACAGTTCGTTCTCGGTCCAGCCAGCCCATAGATATTCCCTTTGCTTTGTTCGACGCTTGCTTATCCGACGCTTGCTTATCCGACGGCGTCGATGTCTGTTCGATTTAGGGGCGAAAAGCCCCACTTGGGCCAATGCCTCCGGCAATCATGGGGCAAATCGTCACCAAGCGTATGATTTTTGCGCCGAGCGGTATTAATTCCGCGGCGAGCGGCAAGAGGCAGGGCTGCGCCTTCCACCCGGGCCTGACCAGCGATGAATGCACCAAGGCGTCGCCGGGCACCTGCGCCGCGACATTAAGACCTGAGAATTCCGTGACCCGACCCTCACTGTGATAATCGATAGGTATGTCTTCCTTATCCGAATCTTCCACGACGGCCTCAGCCTCGGAAGAACGCAGCGCCCGCATCGCAGTCACGCTCTTTCCTGTGCTTATCCTGGCCGGAGGAGCCGTGGCGCTTGCCGCTCCATCAGCGTTTACCGGGCTGGGCCCCTGGATTAGCCCCCTTTTGGGACTCATCATGTTCGGCATGGGGCTGACGCTCACGCCCCCTGACTTCGCCGTCATCGCCAAACGTCCCGTCCCGGTGGTGATCGGGGTGGTGGCGCAGTACGCCATCATGCCGTTCCTGGGCTGGCTGGTGGCCGCGGCACTGGGGCTGCCGCCGGCGCTGGCCGCGGGCGTCATCCTGGTGGGCTGCTGCCCGGGTGGAACGGCGTCCAATGTGGTCTCCTACCTTGCCAAGGGGGACGTTGCCCTGTCCGTGGCGATGACCACCGTCTCCACCCTGATCGCTCCGCTGCTGACGCCGGTGCTGGCACTGTGGCTGGCAGGCCAATACATGCCCGTGGACGCCGGTTCCATGGCGTGGTCCATCGTCCAAATCGTACTGTTCCCTGTGCTGCTGGGACTCGTGGCCCGACTCTTCCTGCCCCGCCTTGTCAACATGGCCCTGCCTGCCCTTCCCTGGATTTCCGTGCTCGCCATTACCGCCGTGGTGGTTGCCGTGGTCGCCGGAAGCGCAAAGGCCATCTTCGCGGCCGGCCTGCTGGTACTTGCAGCAGTTATCCTTCACAACGGCCTTGGTTACGCCCTGGGTTACGCGGCGGCCCGCCTGTTCCGGTTGCCGATCCCCTCCCGACGCACCACCGCGATCGAAGTCGGCATGCAGAACTCGGGTCTGGCAGCCGGGCTGGCGCGGCAGTACCTGACGCCGGAGGCGGCCCTGCCCGGAGCCATCTTCTCGGTCTGGCACAACGTTTCCGGTGCAGTTCTGGCCGCATACTGGCGCCGCCGCAGCACTCCAGTCCTCCGCGACGGGGAGTTGGTCCCGGCGGCTGCGGAGTAACGGGCTTACCGTGGGGGCCGGTAGGTCCGCCTGTCCCCCCGGGCCTCCGGATGGGATTCAGCTGATGCCCGTCGCGCCAGCCCACCCGGGAGGCGCAGGCCCCTTCCCTACCGGTCCGTCTTGACCACCGTAAACAGCACCGCCGAGTCCTCGTCCGCTTCCAGGCTGTGCAGCCCGTCCGGAACGATGAGCAGGTCCCCGGCCTTTCCCTGCCAGGCCTCCCCTCCGGACTTCAGCCACACCGACCCCTTGATCACGTAGACCGTAGCTTCGCCGGGATTCTGGTGTTCGCTGAGCTGGGTACCTGCGCGGAAGGCCATGACGGTCTGGCGCAGCTTCTTCTCGTGGCCGCCGAACGCCGTGTCCGCAGCCCGGCCGCTGGGAGCCGCCACGGCCGCTTTGAGCTGCTGTCTGGCCAGGGCATCAATCGATATCTTCTGCATGCGGACACCGTACCCAGCCGGGACAGCCAGAGCTAGGGCACGCGCACATTCTCCTACAGCTTGGGGATCAAGATTGGGGTGTTCTTCTTGTAGGCCTCATAATCGGGATCGCCGCCCCATTTCTTGTCAGCCTTTTTCTCCAGCAACGGGATGCCGCTGCCCTTGATCAGCAGCAACGCTACGAACACCGGGGACAGCAAGGCCAGCCATTGCCAGCCCTCCAGGACCGGAACAGCGATAACGAGCACCCCGGTCCAGAGCACAATCTCGCCGAAGTAGTTGGGGTGGCGGGACCTGGACCACAAGCCGGTGGAGATGAATCGGCCTTTATTGACCGGGTCAGCCTTGAACCGGCCCTTCTGGTTGTCCGCCAGGGCCTCAATACCGAAACCAACAGCCCACACCACAAAGCCCGCCAGCGCCCACCAGTCGAGCGCAACCCGGGCAACGGACGTGATGGCAATCCAGGCCGCGGCCGCGGTGAGGACCACCCACAGCCCCTGCACCGTCCAGGTGTTCAGGAACCGGATGAACGACGGCTTGATTTCATCGAAGCGATCATCCTTGCCGTGCTTGCTCACACGGCGGAACAGGAAGCTCCCCAGCCTCACGGCCCACGCCACCACCATCGCGGCCAGGAGCAGCCCCCGCGCATCCACGCCCGGGGTCAGAACTACCAGAAGCACCGTGATGTTGATGTAGGTCAGGGCGCCGGTGAGGTCGTAATACTTTTCGGTCTGTGCCCTAAATGCGGGGACGAATGCCAGCCACTGGATGACGAAGGCCGCCGCCACCCCCAAAGCAAACAGGGGGAAGCCGCCCACGGTGGCACCACCCTGGCTGCCGGCGAGAGCGACGAGCATCCCCACCCCTACCGCGATCATGAAGATAACGAGCGCCTTGCGGTCCGAGTCCTTCATCAGGTCCTTCCTTTCCCCACGATGCAGGCAGCCGCGCTGGGTGAGCACTGCAGCACCATTCCCCGGACTGATTTCAGTACCTAGCTTGTCTAATTGCTATATGAACTAGCAAATTCCGCCATCCCGGGCTTCCGGCGCCCATTCGATATTGTCTGAGCATGGACGTGGACACGCTGCTCAATTTCCTGTTGGTCCTCTTCTTTGTGCTGCTGGGCGGGGTGTTCGCCGGGACGGAAATGGCGCTGGTGTCGCTCCGCGAGAGCCAGGTGCGCCGGATGGAAAAGTCGGGGAAGCGCGGCGCCCGGATCGCCGCCCTTGCCGGCAATCCCAACCGCTTCCTCTCCACCGTGCAGATCGGCGTGACGCTGTCCGGCTTCTTCTCGGCCGCCTACGGCGCCTCCACCATCGCGCCCGACGTCGAACCCCTCCTCGAAGGCATCGGCTTCGGCGCCGCGGCCGAACCTGTTGCGTTCATCGGCATGACGCTGCTGGTGGCATACCTGTCCCTGGTGCTCGGTGAACTGGTGCCGAAGCGCCTGGCCATGCAAAGCGCCGTCGGCTTCACCAAGGTGCTTGCCCCGCCGCTGGGGGTCCTCTCGCAGATCATGCGCCCGGCCGTCTGGCTGCTGTCCGTCTCCACCGACGCCGTGGTGCGGCTCTTCGGCGGCGACCCCCACGCCAGGCAGGAGAGCGTCAGCTCCGAGGAACTCTGGGACATGGTGGCCGAGAGCGAGGAACTGGAGGAACACAGCCGGAGCATCCTTAGCGACGTCTTCGGCGCCGGGGACCGATCGCTGCAGGAAGTGATGCGGCCGCGCACCGAGGTGACCTTCATCGACGGCAACCTCACCATCGCGGCCGTACGCAGCATGGTCAGGGACGGCCCGTTCTCACGGTATCCCGTCATCGACAAAACGCCCGACGACGTCCTGGGCTTCATCCATATCCGTGACCTCATGCCCCGGGACGGGAAGTACGACGACGGGCTGGTGCGTGACATCGCGCGGGAGATCCTTCCGCTGCCCGGCACCAACAAAGTGCTGCCCTCGCTGTCCCGCATGCGCAGGCTGGGCCAGCATATTGCGCTGGTGGTGGACGAATACGGCGGCACGGACGGCATCGTCACCCTGGAGGACCTGGTGGAGGAACTTGTGGGCGAGATCTACGACGAGTACGACACCGGCGCCGAACCCGAGGACCGCGTCACCAGGACCAACGGGGCGGTGGACGTGGACGGCGGGCTGATCCTGCAGGAGTTCGAATCGGCCGCCGGGATCGAACTGCCGGAAGGGCACTACGAGACGGTGGCAGGGTTCGTCATCGACCGGCTGGGCCGCCTCCCCCGCGTCGGCGACCAGGTGGAGGTGGCAGGCCACGTGCTGACGGTGACGGCGATGGACCGGCTGCGCATCTCCCGGATCAGGGTCACCTAGCAGCCGTTGACCGGGACGCGGATGGGGAGTGTAATCGAAGACGAGGACGCGTCCTGCGCACAAAAGCTCATCATGGATGGTGGATCATGTCCGCTGGAGTAAGCACTCGGGAAGGCCGGCTGCAGGTTCCGGGCGGTGGTGTCTGGTATCGCGTCGTCGGCGACAGCCCGGCTGTACCCTTGGTCATTGTTCACGGCGGCCCGGGTGCCACCCACGACTATCTCGAACCGTTGGAGGCCATGGCCGATGAGCGGCCGGTGGTTTTCTACGACCAGCTGGGCGCGGGAAAATCCGATGCACCGGACGACATTGGATTGTGGACCAACGAACGCCTGGTTGACGAACTGGGCAGGATACTTGACGGCCTCGCTTTGGACCGGGTCCATTTGCTTGGCCACTCGTGGGGGACAATCGTGGCGGCCGAGTACGCCCTCCGGGCGCCGGACAGGTTGGCGGGCTTGGTTCTGGCTGATCCATGCCTGAGCCTGCCGCGCTACGCTGAAACTGCAGCTGCACTCCGGGGGGAGCTGCCGGCAGAGGTCCGCGCTGTGCTTGACCGGCACGAGGCGGCAGGCACCACCGACTCAGATGAATACCAGGACGCCTCCATGGAATTCTATCGTCGGCACGTCTGCCGGCTGGACCCGTGGCCTGAGCCCCTCATGCGGACCTTTGGCCAGCTGAACCAAGTCATTTATGAGCGGATGCAGGGGCCCAGCGAATTCCAGATCACTGGAATCCACAAGGATTACGACGCAACCGGCCGCCTGGGGGACCTATCCGTTCCCACACTGTTCATCTGCGGCCGTCACGACGAGATGCGGCCCGAGGATACGGCGTGGTACCACAGCCTGGTACCGGCATCGGAGCTGGTCATTTTCGAGAACAGCAGCCACATGCCCCATCTCGAGGAGCCCGATCTGTTCCTGCAGGTGCTCCGTGATTTCCTGCGGCGGGCAGAACAGGCCACTTGAGAAAGCACTGCCGGGGTGTCTTCCCCGGTGATCAAGCGGTTGAACCGTCCGTTGACAGCAGCCTGCGGCGGGCGTGGAATTTAATTGGCTTCGACAAGCAGCCGAAACCAATCCACGAAGCGACCTCCGCTTCCGTGAGGCCGCCCAAATTGGAGGTCCACAATGGGACAGGCACGCGAAGTAATGGATCGCCTGAACAAGGCCATGGAAACAAAAGACAAAGAGGCGCTCGCACGTAGCTACGCCACCGATGCCGTGGCTTACACCCCTGACCAGGGTGAGCTCCGCGGCCGTGACGCCATCACCGGGTACCTGATGGAATTCTGGGAAGCGATGCCCGACGTCAGGTACAACCAGACGGGGCGGTACGAGTCCGGCAACGTAGCGATCGATGAAGGCATCGTCGTCGGAACCAACACCGGGCCGCTGCGCATGCCCACCGGCGAAACCCTGCCGGCCACCGGCAAGCAACTCAGTGTCCACAGCTGCGACGTCGCCACAGTCGAGAACGGGGAGATCGCCTCTCACCACTTCTATTTCGACCAGGTGGAGTTCCTGGCGCAACTCGGACTGATGCGCGAACTCACCTCGCACTGAAGGAGGTAGGAGCTTTAAAGACGGAGGGGGGCGCCCAGCCGCCCCCCTCCGTGTTTTGTTCCGGGTTTACGGATCCTTGAAAATCCAGAGGCCGCTGTCCCGGTCACTGCCCAGGACGTAGGTGGCTCCGTCCTCACCTACGAACGTCTCCACTCCCCAGAAGTCGTTCCCTGCCTCATCCAGGTAGCCGCCGACTTCCACCAGTTCGCACGTGGCGTTATCGGCCGGGTTGGTGCACTGGATCTGGACCGCCCGGAGGCCGCCGGAGTAGTACGAGAGGTAAGCCAGGGACGGGTCTTGCGGATCGACGGCCACCTCGTGAACGCTGAGGTCCCCGGAATTGAGCGCGTAGGCGGGATCATGTGCTTCCGGGATGGCGAACGTGTCCAACTCCTGCAGGGTGGCCGCGTCCAGGAGGTGGACGTAGCCCCAGCCGTCAAAGACGGACCCCACTTCAATGTCCGCCCCGATGGTGCCGACGGGAAGGGCTTCGGGGTAGGTCCACGGCGCATCCAGCGGTGCAAGGTCGAAGAGTCGGTGGAATGCCGCGTGGGTGGTGCAGACAGCAACGATCTCGTCCACGAAGGCGCCTGAACCGCAGAACGGCTCAGTCGTGGCAGCCTCACCCGTGTGGTGGTTGACGAAAAGCACGGCGTCCCAGCCCGCAAGGGCTGCCTGATGGGCCTTCTCCCCCGGGAAGCACGCACCCTCCGGGGCACTCGGGTCCCCGACCGGACCTCGTTGGAGCACCAGGGTGGTTTCCTCCCCGGGTGCCAGCGATTCCACGTATCCCGGCACGCTCTCCGGCGTGGGGACAGGCGCGGAGCCGGGGCAGGCGTAGCCGCCATACACCACAGGACCATTCAGGGTCAGGTCCGGCAGGACGGCAGGCGCCTGGCCCCCGGAAACCATCACCGAAGGGTAAGTGCCCGGGTGTGCTCCGCTGGTGATCTTGAAATCGTCCGTGCGGTAGGGTGCGAAATCCTCATCCGTGCTGATGATGAACCGGTTGTCGGCCGTAAACTCCGCCTGGTGCGCGTTGCCCTCAGGCGTAAGGGACACACCCAGGGATTCAAGCAGTTCAGGATCCACCGCCGCGAAGTCCGAGTCCCCGAGGAACACGGCGTTGGCGGGATCATCGACGTTCAGGAGAACGTAACCGCCGTCCCAGTACGAGAGCAGCATTATGAAATGGCCGTTGATTTCCTTGACCACCATGTCATGAAGGAAAGAATCGGTAAGCCCCAGTTCCGGCTGGTCTACCTTGAACGCATTCAGGTCATACTCCGCGACCAGGCGCGGCCGGTGCGGGTTGGTGATGTCGAGGATGTCCACATCCGTGACTTCCTCATTGTCGGTCATCACCACATAGGCGTTGGCCCCTGCATCCCAGGCAAAAACGCTGTGGATCTCGTTGGAATCCCGGCTTCCCGGCGCGCGGTCACCGAAGTTCTCGGACAGCTTCTTTGGGTTGAGGGGGTCCGTAACGTCGAAGAGCGACACGCCGCCCTTGCCGTTCTTCCCGCACGCTTCGTTGTTCACCACAAGGACTTCTCCGGTGAAGCTTGCGGTGCTGAGGGTGACGACCTGCAGGCCCTCACCCGGGCGTGAATCCTGGTGTGACGGGATGAATCCCACCTGTTTCGGTTCCGCTCCGGCCGCGCCCTGGTCCACGCCGGTGATGTCCACAATGTAGACGCCGGCATCCGGGCTGGTCTGCCCGCCCGTTTCCGGTCCCGCACAGTCAGGCTCGCCCCAGTTGGCGAGGTAGGCGGTGTTCCCATCTGGCGAGACACTCACATCGGCGATCAGGTCGGGAGTGTCTGTCAGGCGGACGACATCCAACAGATCAATCTTCCCGAACTCCCCGGTTCCGACGAGGTGCCCTTCGTCCATGCCGTGCTGGCCATCCGGGTGGGCGGTGGCGCCCGAGAGTCCGAGCGCTGATAGTGCCAGGGTACTTAGTGCTGCAAAAACAACCAATCTACTGCGTTGCGGCATGCTTTGCCTCCAGAAGAATTTTTCTTTAGCCCCCAATGGCGCTCAGCCTAGACCTCGAATTATTCCAGTGTCTAGGGATTTTCAGGTTTCATTCAGGTTCATCAATTATGGGACCGGAAAAGCAGCTTAGAGACGCCTCCTGTCAAGGCCGTTAGGGCGACGTCACAGGACACGCTGGCAGACGAAAGCCATGGATGCCTCCAAGAACGAAGGTATCCACGGCATTCAGCAAATTGAACTTACGCTTAGCGACTACTCGCAGGCAACGCCGTCGGAATCACGGTCCAGACCGGCACGGTAGCCCGCCTGCCCGGCGAAGAGCGGCGCGGCACCGGCAGCCCTGGCCGCGGCACAGTTGGCGAAGTAGGCGGCCGCAGGCGCCGGGACAACAGCGGGTGGGGCCGGCACCGCAGCCGGGGCCGGGGCCGGAGCAGCGGGAGCCGGCGCAACCGGGGCCGGCGCCACAGCAGGTGCGGGCGCCGGAGTGGCAGGTGCCTCCTGGTTTGTGGGCGCCAGCTGGCCCGGGCAGTCGGCCAGGATCCTGGCCATAGCGTCGTGCTCGGCCTTGGTTACCCACAGGCTGTAGGTAGCCTTCACTGAAATCTGCCGGGAGACGTACTCGCAGCGGAAGCCCTTGTTCGGCGGCAGCCAGGTGGCCGCGTCGCCGTCGCCCTTCTTCTGGTTGGTTGGCCCGTCCGTCGCCTGCAGGTTCAGCGGATCGTTGGCGAAGGCGGTCCGCTGTTCGGTGGTGAGCTGCTGCGCGCCCTTCTGCCACGCGTCGCTGAGCGCAACAACATGGTCGATCTGCACCTTGCTGCTGGTCCCGCTCCCCCGCAGGAAGCTGATGGTAGTGCCGGTGTACGGGTCCGCCAGCGTCCCCGACTGCACCTTGCAGGGCACGCTGTTGGTGTAGTTGATGCCCGTCATGTCCCGCTTGAGCATGTCATTGCGGGTGTCGCAGCCGTTACGGTCAACATCGAGCCACGCCTGCCCAAACAGCGCGCGGTCGTACCCCGTCTTGGGCGCACGGCCCTTGATGGGGAGGGTGGCCAGCAGGTCGATCGCCGTGGTGGCGAACGCGGGGTGCATCCTTGGAGCCGCCATAGCGGCGGCCTGCGGCACCAGGCTGGTGGTGTCGGGATCCAGCGGTGCGCCCGTTTCTTGGACGGACGACGGCGCCGGTGTTGCTCTGGCGGGTGCGCCCGCCAAAGCGGCGGCTGGCGAAGTTGTGGTTTCGGACGAGGCGGCCTTCAGGTCGGCGGGGCCCGCGCACCCGACGAGGACCGGAAGGACCAGCAGCGCGCTGATCCCAGCGACGGTGAAGGTAAAGGCGCGTGGCGGCAATGTTTCCCCATTAAATAAAGGCCCGGCAATAAGCCGGGCCTTTTGCCAAGCCAAAACTGATTATGGAAAGAACCTATTTCCCCGGACCGCAGATGACGCCGAAACTGGGGAGAACCTTTGGCAATTTTGATCAGGACTTGATTGTTCTTGCCGCATGGAGGATTCGGCGCTTAACAAGCGCTGCATCTTGAGGCCAGCCAGGTGGTGACCAGGCAGGGCTCAGCCCGCGCGGGCACCATGCCCGCGCGGGCTCGTGGCCCTTGTTATGCGCGCTGGGAGAGATTAAGGATATTTCCCTCGCTGTCCAGGAACCAGGCGGCCTTGCCCCAGCTGTCCGTGGCAATTCCGTTTTCTGTCTTCAGGCCGGGGAAGTCGTAGTCTTCGAACACCACGCCGCGGCCCCGCAGTTCCTCCATGTCGCGCTCGAGGCTGTCCGTTTCCCAGCCCATCTGCGTGTTCCTGGCCGTGCCCGCGTTATCTGTCTGGTACACAAGGAAGCTTGTTCCGTTGCCGCACCGGTACACCAAGTTGTCCTCCACGGTTTCGGAGGGCTCCAGCCCCAGCTTTTCCCGGTAAAAATCCTTGGCCCTGTTAATGTCCTTTGCGGGAAGGACAGCCATGACTGCTGAATCTTTGAGCATGGTGATTTCCTTTTGAGCATTCTTGTATTGGCGGCGGTTGCTCTCCCCCGGGCGCGGACCCGAACCACCAAGTCCGGGAACGCATGGCCGCCCGTCGCGCCAGTTTTCCGGGGCGGCCATCTGGGACTCTGCGTGCCCCGCCAGCCGTCATTGGCGCGAGGGTCCCCGAAGCCTATGTGGCCATTATGGAACCGAATTGTGCCCACGGAAATAGGGGATTGCTACTGCCCCTGCACCTGTTTCAGGCCCTTGGCGTATGCGGCCTGCCCCACGTGCTGGAGACAGTCTGCCAGGGTGCTCACCAGGCGCACGCCCAGCGTGACAGGCGGGTCCCACCGGGTATCCACGACGCGGTCCAGGTCCCGGTCCCCCAGGTCCTGCAGGAACTCCACGGTCCGCCGGTGGACGGCGTCGTAGTACTCCAGCAGCAGTTCCGGCTCAGCCTGCACCGAATCCACCTGCTCCGTGGAGTGGCCGTAGCCGGTGTCGCGGGGGTTCAGCGGGAGCCCGAAGCGGCCCACGAAGTCTTGCTCACTCCAGGCCTGTTCGCGGCCGGCGACGTCCGCCACCTGCGCGTCCTCCACGCGGCTGAGGTGCCAGATCAGCCAGGCAATCGAGTTGCCGGCGCCGCCCGGCCGCCAAGCAAGCGTCCCGCCGTCGAGCCCTTCAAGGGTGGCCTCCACGTGCTCGCGGATCCGGCCGAAGGCGTCCAGCAGCAGTTCGTTGGTTTTCACAGGTCCCTCCCGGTACGTGTCCGTTAAACGCTAGCTTCGCACGTGCCGTTCACCATGCGTTAGGCACCCCGATGCCCGGGCTTCCTACCCTCACAGGTGACGGCGGCCGGAACCCGGCGGCAACAATGCAGAGAGGCAGCGATGACCATCAAACTCAACCAGCCCAACTTCAGCAGGCGGGCGGCCCTGGCGGCAGCCGGAACCCTGGGTGCACTCGGCATGACGGTGGCGGCCGCAACCGGAGCCACCGCGGCACCGGGAACGAAGGCACCCAAGCCCGCCCTCGCGTTCCGCCCGGACGGCCGGTTCAAGGTAATCCAGTTCAACGACACCCAGGACGACGAGCAGACGGACCGCCGCACCATCGAACTCATGGACCGCACGCTGGATGCCGAAAAGCCTGACTTCGTGGTGATCAACGGGGACGTGATCAACGGCGGCTGCGACACTGAACTCGAGGTCAAGCAGGCCCTGAACCACGTGGTCCGGCCGATGGAAAGCCGGCAGATCCCGTGGGCCGTCACGTTCGGCAACCACGACGAGGACTCGGTGGCGAGGACCGGCATGACCGAGGCCCGGATGCTGCAATTCCTGCAGAGCTACGCGTTCAACGTCAACGGCGACTCCACGGATGGCCTCACCGGCACGTCCAACTCGCTGCTGCTGGTGCAGTCCTCGAAATCCAAGGACCCCGCCTTCGGCCTTTGGCTCATCGATACCGGCCGCTACGCCCCGGACACCATCAACGGCCAGGACTTCGAGGGCTACCCGGACTGGGACTGGGTCCGCATGGACCAGGTCACCTGGTACCGCAACCTCTCCATCGCCACCGAGCAGAAGTACGGCAGGAAGATTCCCTCCCTGATGTGGGGCCACATCGCCCTGCACGAACACCGCAGCATGTGGTTCGCCAGCATCGACTCCCGGACGGACGCGGACCACCAGCGGGCGGTGAAGAAGCACGGCATCGTTGGCGAGCGGAACGAGGACGAGTGCCCCGGCCCCTTCAACTCCGGGCTGTTCAACGCCTTTTTGGAACGCGGGGACGTCCGCGGCTACTTCGTGGGCCACGACCACGTCAACACCTACGTGGGCAACTACTACGGCGTGGAGCTCGGCTACGCCCCCGGGACGGGGTTCGGCGCCTACGGGCTGCCTGGCGCCGACCGGAACCGGCTCCGCGGCGCGCGCGTCTTCGAGCTGGATGAGAACCACGCGGGGATCTACAAGGAGACCCGCCTGGTGTTCGCCAAGGACCTGGGCATCGACCTGACCGCGAACGACCAGCCGATCACTCCGCTGCCCCTGGACGCGGCGCAGCTCTAGGCGCTACTTCCGGATCTCAGCCAGCCGCAGCCGGACCATCTCCTCCACCACTTCCTCGGGGACGGGATGGTCCGGCGTGAACCGGACAGTACCCTTGGACAGCGAGAAGCCCGCCAGCCTGGGCGCGACGGCGTCCACCACCTCGGGCGAGAACGGAAAGATGGACAGGTGCTTGGCAGCCGCCGCTACCCCGATGAGCGGCTTGCCGTCCACCTTCAACGCCGGCATCCCGTAGCTGCGCCCCTCTTCGGCCTCCGGGATCACGCGCCGCGCCGCCGCAATGACGCGCTGCAGGGAGCTGCGCTCCGGCTCGTCCAAGGCGGCAAGGGAATCGTCAACGTCACCCATGCGGCCATCCTAGCCCCGCAGGGATGGCCGACGGCGGGACGGCAGTTCCAGCGCCATGGCAGCTCCCTGCGCCGCGGCCTGGCGCAGTGGGGCCCGGCGCCGGTGCGCAGGAGCAGTCCGGGCGCACTGAACCCGGGCCCTGTTGCGCAGCCCCGTAGCGCCGGGCTTCCCGTTACGCCTTGGCGGCGCGGATGGCCTTCCGGACGGCTGCGCCCACAGCGGTGATGACCGGGACGAGGCACACCAGGGCAACCACGGTGTTCGGCCGGAACGCCACCTGACCGCCGATGTTCCGGTAGACGCCGAGCGGCAGCACCATCCCGCCACCGCCGCCCCCGGAGGCGCCGTCCTGCCCGGCCTCCCCGCCGCCGCCGAACCCGAAGGACACCAGCGCTACGGGAATGACCTCTTCCCCGCCCAACTTGACGGGCGCACCATAGGCCTTGGAAACTCCGACGTTCTTGAATGCTTCAATCAGGGACGAGAATGCATCAGCCATGGCCCCACCCTACGAGCGTTGCCCAGCCAGTAACAGACCTGCCAGGAGTTCAAGGATGTTCTCGCCGGTCAAGGACGGCCCCGGCCTGGTGGAGGCCACGGCACCGTGGCCGGAACCTGGCGCCCCGGCCGCATCAGGAATATCCGGACTACGTGCCGAAAAGAACACGTTAGCATACTTATTAGCAGGACTAATTAGCATTGCTAAGCATTTTCGGAGGCGCAACGCGGACGTGACCACAACCAAGAACAAGAGCACGGCCGGGCAGATCAGCCCGGACACCCTGGCCATCGACCTCCGAACCGCCGTGATGCGCACCTCGCGGCGGCTCCGCGTCGAGGCGACCGGCGACGTCATCACGCCGGGCCAGTACACGGTGCTGGCATTGCTCAACGGCAGCGGACCCAGCACCCTCCGCGAACTGGCCACAAGCGAGCACGTGCAAGCCCCGTCCATGACCCGGATCGTCAACGCCCTCGCCGAACTGGGCTTCGTCTCAAGGGCGGCAAACCCCGCCGACGGCCGTCAGGTCCACATCGACATCACCGATGCCGGCCGGGCCGTCCTTGAAGAGGCCCGGAACCAGCGGACCGCGTGGCTTGCGCAGCGCGTGGCCGGGCTGAGCGAGGAAGACCGGCTGGTCCTGAGCCGGGCCGCACACATCATGCAGGAGATGAGCGGCAGATGAGCGCCATGTTCCGCGCGTTGGAAGACCGCAACTACAGGATCTGGGCCGGCGGCGCGCTGGTGTCCAACATCGGGACCTGGATGCAGCGGGTGGCGCAGGACTGGCTGGTCCTGACCGTCCTCACCAACTACTCCGGCGCCGCCATCGGCATCACCACAGGCCTTCAGTTCCTCCCCATGCTGCTGCTTGGCCCGTACGGCGGAGTGCTGGCGGACCGCTACCGCAAGCGGGTAATCCTGCTGTGGACGCAGGTGGCCATGGGCGTGACCGGGCTGGCACTCGGGCTCCTGGTGGTGACCGGCACCGCCCAGCTCTGGCACGCCTATCTGGCCGCCCTCTGTCTTGGGATAGCCAGCGCCATCGATGCACCGTCGCGCCAGTCGTTTGTGTCCGAACTCGTGGGACAGGACAACATCTCCAACGCCGTTGCGCTGAACTCCGCCTCCTTCAACACAGCCCGGCTGACCGGCCCTGCCATTGCCGGGGTACTGATTGCCTGGGTTGGCACGGGACCGGTCTTCCTGCTGAACGCCGCCAGCTTCGCCGCCGTCATAGTTTCCCTCTTCCGGATCCGGACCGCAGAACCCGCCTCCGCTGCCCCGGCAACACGGAGCAAGCACCAGGTGGCGGAAGGCGTCCGCTATGTGCGCAACCGGCCGGACCTGGTGCTGACCATGGTCCTGGTGGGCATCCTTGGCGCGTTCGGAATGAACTTTCCCATCATCAACGCACTGATGGCCACCACTGAGTTCGGCGCCGGCCCGGGTGAATTCGGGCTTCTTGGTTCGATCATGGCCGTGGGCACGCTGGCCGGCGCGCTGCTTGCGGCACGCCGGGCGGGGCCGCGGCTACGGTTCCTGTTGGGCGGTGCACTGGGACTCGGTGCGTTCACCCTCCTGGGGAGCGTGTCGCCGTCGTTCTGGCTGTACGCAGCCGTCCTGATCCCCATCGGGCTGGCGTCCATCACGTTCCTGAACAGCTGCAACACGAGCATCCAACTCTCCGTGGAACCGCAGTTCCGCGGCCGCGTGCTGGCGCTCTACCTGGCGGTCCTCCAGGGCGGTACCGCCCTGGGCGCGCCCCTGATGGGCTGGATCGGCTCAGAGTTCGGCGCGCGCTGGTCAGTGGCTTCCGGCGGCGTCATCGTGCTGCTGGCTTCAGTCGCCGGCGTGATCATAGCCAGCCGGAGGAGCAGCCTGGGTTTCCGGGACCACCTGCGGATGGTGTTCCGCAGGAAGCGCCAGCCTGCCCTGTAAGCCTTATTCAAGCAACACGGGGTCACTTTTGGCCCAATAATGGTCAATTATTGGGCTGGGAGTGACCCCGCGTTGCAGTAGGCCGCGGAACCTAGCTCCGGGACGAGCCGCCCAGCACCACATTGACCGGCTCCTTGCCGTCGAGCATCAGGCCGATCTGCTGCCTGATCAGCCGGACCATCCGCGGGAACATCGCCGAGCTTGCGCCGCCGACGTGCGGGGTAATCAGCACGCCGGGCGAGGTCCACAGGGGATGGTCAGCGGGCAGCGGCTCGGGGTCCGTCACGTCCAGCGCGGCACGCAAACGGCCCGACGACGTCTCCGCCAGCAGCGCATCCGTGTCCGCCACCGGCCCGCGGGCCACGTTCACCAGCAGCGCCGCGTCAGGCATTGCGGCCAGGAACTTTGCGTCCACCAGCTGCTTTGTCTGCTCGCTGAGGGGCACGCTGACCACCACGATGTCGTGCAGGGGCAGCTGCTCATAAAGCGAGTCGATCCCGAGGATCCTCCCGCCGGCGTCCTCGCGTTCGCGGCTCGCCATCCGGGTCACCTGCGTTTCAAAGGGCAGGAGCCGGGCTTCGATGGCCTTGCCCACTCCCCCGTAGCCCACCAGCAGCACCCGGCGGTCTGCCAGGCTGGGCCGTTGGCTGTTGTCCCAGGTCCCGGTGGCCTGGTTGCGTGCAAAATCGGCCATGCCGCGCTGGCTGGCAATCATCATGCCCAGGGCAAGTTCCGCCGTCGACGTCTCATGCACCCCTGCCGCGTTGGCGAAAAGGCAACCGGCGGGCAGGACATCCGCCACGCCGTCGTACCCAATGGACTGGCTCTGGATCAGGCCGATCTCAACGGACTCCAGCGCAGCCAGTACCTCCGGCCCGCGCATGTACGGCGGCACCACGATGTCCAAACGCTCTGCGGGGGCAGGGCCGGAAAAGTCCCATACGAAGAATTCGACGCCGGCAGCCGGCTCAAGCGCGTCCACCAGTTTCTGGTCGGGCAGGGAAACCCGCAGCGGCGCGGTCATGCCGCCACCACGAGCTTGACGTTCGCCGCACGCAGCGCTGATTCGATTTCCCGAGGCGGGGGCGCGTCCGTCACCAGTACATCCGCGGCGTCGAAGGCCGCCAGCCGGGCCAGCGCGTACCGCAGCATCTTCTGGTGGGTTGCCACCACTACCACCTGTTCCGCAGAGTTCATGAGTGCGATCTTAGTGGCGCGCTCCACGTCACGCTCAATGTAAAACGCCTCATCATGGATTCCGCTGACGCCAATGAACGCGGTCCTGGCGCGCAGCCCGGCCGCGGCACTGACAGTCATGGGACCGTTGAACGCCTGGCTGTCCAGCAGCAGTTCCCCGCCGAGGCAGATGGTCCGTGCCGAGGTCAGCTGCAGGCACCGCTGGATGGCCGGGGCCGAGTGGGTAATAATTGTCCCCTTGAAGGCGGCGGGCAGTTCCTGCGCGATCTGGTACGTGGTGGTGCCGGCGTCCAGGATGATCGCGTCCCGCTCCCCGATCATGGATACGCAGGCGCGGGCCACGCGAAGCTTGGCTTCGGCATCCTCGCGGACCCGGGCAGCGAAGTCCGCGTTCTGGCCCTGCCCATGGATGGCGCTCACGCCGCCGTGCACCACCCGGACCAGGCCCAGTTTGGACAGTACCCGCGTGTCCCGGCGCACTGTCATGTCCGAAACCGCGAAAGTCTCGGCCAGATCGGTGGTGGAAATGAACCCCCGCCGGCCCAGCTCGTCCAAAATGGTGCGCTGGCGGGGCGTCAGCGGCGCCTCCTCGCGTGCGATGCTCATGACCCTTCTTCCTGCCCCACCCGCCGGACCCCGGCCCGCCGCAGTGTTGCTATTCCAACACCAACTTACCTAGTGATGTACCCCGGCACCGGCATTCGTAAGCTCGACGGGGCGTCCTTCCGCGATTGAACGTTCGGCCGCGAGGCCCATCCGGACCGATTGCAGCCCGTCCGCAACCGTTACTTCCACCGGCCCCTCGCCCAGGATCGCCTTCCGGTACCCAAGGTGCTCGTAGTAGGTGGAGCCGTGGTGCGCGCCCGCAGCAAGCACTGCCTCATCCACCGGGACCTCGTGCTTCTCCGGGCCCAGCGGCGAGCGCGGGCTGAACTCCACGGTGGCTTCCGCCTCATCGCCGGGAATCCAGTGGTTGGCTGCCACCGGGATGAGCGTCTCAATCTTGGCGGCATCCCCCACGATCGAGATCCGCTCCTGGAATTTGGACCCCTCGGCGAACATGGACAGCTCCAGCATGGCGCGGCGGCCACCCTTGAAGTCCACGATCACGTACGCGTTGTCGATCATGTCAGAGACGCGGCCGTCGTAGACCTCGTCCATGTGGTTCACGTCGTGGCCGCCGCTGGCATAGACCCGGACGGGCTCATCCTGCAGGATCAGCCGCATCAGGTCGAAGAAGTGGCAGCACTTCTCCACCAGGGTTCCGCCGGTCCGCTCCGCGAAGCGGTTCCAGGCGTCCACCTTGTGCAGGAAAGGGAAGCGGTGCTCCACGATGGAGAGCATGTAGATGTTGCCGAGCTTGCCGTTATGCGCAGCCTGGATGACTTCCTGCACCGGCGGCATGTAGCGGTACTCCATCGCCACCCACACCGGTGCCGGGTATCCGGCGGCCAGACCCTCCAGTTCGTCGGCCTGCTCGGCGGTGGTGCACACCGGCTTCTCCACAAGCACCGGGAGGTTCGTGCCGCTGGCAAAAATGTCTTTCAGGATGCCGAGGTGCGTGTCATTGGGGCTGGCGATGACCAGCGCGTCCACCAGACCGGAGGCCAGCAGTTCCTGGTGGGAGGGAAAGGTCTCCACCCCGTAGCCGATCTCCGCAACGGTCTCCTCCAGGGATGAGGGCTGGGGATCTGATACTGCGGTGATGCGGCTTCCGGGGATCAAGGCGAGGTTTCGGACGTGTTCGCGGGCCATGTGGCCGGCCCCGATGAGGCCGTATCGGATAGTCCGGACCGGTTCCGCAGAAGGCAATGACATGTGCTGCTCCGTTTCTCTACGTTGAGTTTTGGGGGACCGTGGCGTTGCATCCCAAACAGAACTATACCGAAAGTGTTGTTATTCCAACATAGCGTGTGTATATTTCTTCAGTATCAGCCCGGAACTACAACGAGGTGGAACGTGCCCCAACCGTCAACTGGAACCCTGCTCTTCGTAGGCTGCGCCACGCTTGACTCCATCGCCTTGGTGGAGGACTACCCCGCTGCGGACAGCCGCACCGTAGCCACGGACTTCGCGACGGCGGGCGGCGGCCCGGCCGCAACCGCGGCAGTGGCAGCCGCCCGCGCCGGAGCCAACACAGCTTTCGCAGGTGTCCTCGGCACCGACGAGGAAGGCGACCGCATCGTCGCCGGCCTGCAGGCCGAAGGCGTGGACACCTCCGCCGTGATCCGCGATCCCAACGTCAAAACGGGGGCCAGCGTGATCGTGGTCAGCAAGGTTTCCGAAAGCCGGGCCATCGTCACCCGTCCGGTGCCGCCGGTCAGCTTTCCCGCCGGCAGCCGCTTCCATGAACTGGTGGAATCGGCAGCCTGGGTCCACGTGGACCACTTGGGCTGGAACGCCGTCGCCTCCGGCGCACGCCGTGACCGTGGCACCCCAAGAATCAGCGTGGATGCCGGCAACCCCATTCCGTCCTTCAATCCCAAGGGCGTCGCGCTGTACGTCCCCACCATCGAGCGGCTGCGCGCGGAGTACGGCGAGCACCTCTCCCCCGCGGCGCTCCTTCAAAAGGCGGTCGACGACGGCGCCTCCGCCGTCGTTGCCACCGCCGGCTCCGAAGGCGCCTGGGTCAAGGACGGCAACGGCGACCCGGTCCACGTGCCTGCAACCCCCGCCAATATCGTCTCCACCCTGGGCGCCGGCGACGTGTACCACGGCGCCCTTCTGGCCGCCGTCGCCGCCGGGCTGCCGCTGGTGGAGGCTGCAGCCTTTGCCGGGCGCACCGCCTCCGCGTCCTGCCAGGGACTGGACGGCCGCTCCGCCATCCCGCACCAGACCATCAACCCTGTCCTCGCCTCCAAACTGCCCGCCTAACCAAACGCCCAGCTGAAAGAAGCAGCCCATGAGCCCCACAGACCTCTCACCCCTCCAGCGCCCGTCAGGCGCCTTCGCGATGCTCGCCGTGGACCAGCGCGAAGCCATGCGCAACATGTTCGCGGAACACACCGACCAGCCCGTCACGGACCAGGACCTCCAGGACTTCAAGCTCCAGGCCGCCAGAATCCTCACCCCCTACGCCTCGGGCGTCCTGATCGACCGGCAGTTCGCCCTCGACCAGGCCATCGAGGACAACGTGGTGGACCCCGGCTGCGGGCTGATCGCCTCGGCGGACCACTTCGAATCCGCACACGGCGAACTGGTGGGCGAGGTAACCATTGACCGCCTGGTGGACCCGCACAAGTACAAGGCCCTGGGCGTGAAGGCCCTCAAGCTCCTGGTCCTCTACCGCCCGGATGAGCCCGCCGAGGGCCGGGTGGAAATGGTCCGCGAATTCGTGGAACGGTGCCAGTCCGCCGGTCTCATCAGCATCATCGAGCCCGTCTCCCGCAAGCCGCTGGCCGGCGGAGACTTTGACTGGAACGCCGGGATCCTGGCGGCCGCCAAGGAGCTGGGCAGCCTGGGTGCGGACCTGTACAAGGCAGAAGTCCCCTTCCACGGCCAGGCCTCCGAAGCAGAGGTCCGTGCCGCGTGCGCCGACCTGACCAACGCCATCGACGGCCCCTGGGTGGTGCTCTCCTCCGGCGTCCCCGAGGACGTCTTCCCGGAGGCGGTCCGGTGGGCCTGCCTGGAAGGTGCCAGCGGCTTCCTCTCCGGACGCGCTGTGTGGGCGTCCTGCATCGGCGCGCCCGACGTCGTCGAATCCCTGTCCACTGACGCCGTCCGGCGGCTGCAGCGCCTCTGCGCCGTGGTGGACGACGTCGTCACCGCCCAAAGGACCAACGCATAAGCACCCGGGGAGCCAAAGCGTCGTGACCGTGGCAACCCTTTCCGCAGTCAAGTAAACAAGGCACAGCAAACACTCAACGAGGAGACTATTGTGAGTCAGATTTCACGCAGGCAGGCCATCGCAGTTCTCGGAGCCCTGGGCTTCGGCGCCACGGCGGCAGCATGTGCCGGGCCGGGCGGTTCCACCGCACCCGGCGGCGCCACCGGCCCTGCCGCGCCCTCCACCGGAGCCGTCACCGGCAAGGTGTCCTTCGCCCACTGGCGCGGCGAGGACAAGGCGGTGTTCGACGAACTGATCACGCGCTTCGCCGCCATGCACGACGGCGTGGAGGTTGCCCAGGACATTTCCACGTCCAACGACTACAACGCCCAGGCTCTCCAGAAACTGCGCGGCGGCTCCATCGGTGACGCCTTTGCCACGTTCCGCGGCGCCCAGTTCAAGAACTTCACCGAAGCCGGCATCTACGCGGAACTGAAGGGCAGCAAGGCTGTTTCGAACTACCAGGAAGGCCTGCTCTCCGCAGGCAAGTCAGGGGAGAGCCAACTGGGCCTTCCCTACCAGGTGGTGTTCCCCATGCCCATGGCCAACGTGGACCTCTTCGACAAAGCCGGCGCCGAGCTTGCACCCAAGGACTGGGATTCCTTCCTGGCCATGTGCGACAAACTGGCCTCGGCCGGCGTCATTCCCATCTCCTGGCCGGGCGGCGATGTTGGAAACGGCGGCCAGCTGTTCAACTGCATGATTGCCAACAACGCCCCCGTGGACGACATGTGCGCCCAGATCGAGCAGGGCAAGCTGAAGGTCACGGACGACTGGTTCATCAAGATGCTCAACCAGTACAAGGACCTGGTCCCGTACCTGCAGCCCAACGCCACGGGCACCGCCGTGGAGCCGGCCCAGAACCTGTTCTCGCAGGGGAAGGCCGCCATGCTGGCCACCGGCTCCTACCACATCGCCGCAGTCCGTGGCCTGGGCGCCCAGTTCCCCATTGAACTGGTGTTCCCGAACACCTCGGATGGCAACGGCAAGTACGAGGGCGTCTACAACGCCACGTTCATCCTGGGCGTGAACTCTGCCAGCAAGAACCAGGCCGCGGCGGCCGCCTGGATCGACTTCCTGTCCGAGCCGGAGAACGCCGGCTACTACGCCAACAAGACGGCCCAGCACGTGTCCGTGAACAATGTGGACTACACCAACCCCGACCTCAAGCGGTTGAGCCCGTGGCTGGAAAAGAAGACGGCGCTGGCGGCGCGGTTCCAGTTCCAGAACCTCGATGTCCGCAACGCCGTGGAAGCCAGCGCCACCGCCGTCATCTCCGGCACCAGCCCGGAGCAGGCAGCGGCGGCCGCCCAGAAGATTGTTGACGAACGGCTATGAGCATCCATCCCGGGACGGCGCCCACGCGGAAGGCGCCGGACAACCACACGGAACCTGACGACGCGAAGAAGCGCCGCCGCTCGCCCACGCGGGTGAATCCGGCACTATACCTGTTCCCGCTTCCCGCGGTGGCCGTCATTGCTTTCTTCCTGGTGATGCCCACGCTGCAGGCCTTCCAGTACGCCATCACGGACTGGAACGGCTTCTCGGCAGCGTTCAACTACGTGGGCCTGGACAACTTCATCCGGGCCTTCACCAAGGACTCGCTGTTCACCAACGCGCTGACCAACAACCTGAAGTTCGTGCTGCTGGTGGTGATCGCGCAGACGCTGTTCTCGCTGATCCTGGCGCTGCTGCTGACGAAGAATTCGCGGGGAAGCGTCCTGCTCCGCGCCCTGTTCTTCTTCCCCACCATCCTGTCCTCGGTGTCGGTGGCCTTCATCTGGAAGTTCATCTACGACCCCAACTTCGGCCTGGCCAACTCGGTCCTGGGCGGCGTTGGCCTGGAGTCGCTCCAGAGCTCCTACCTCGGCAACGACGCCCAGGCCCTGTACTGGGTGGCCGTGACCCAGGTGTGGTTCCACGCCGGGCAGATGATGGTGGTCTACATTGCCGGCCTGCAGGCCATCCCGCGGGAGCTGTACGAGGCAGCGGAAATGGACGGCGCCAACAAGTGGCAGCAGTTCAAGTCCATCACCTGGCCGTTCGTGGCCCCGGCAACGTCCATTGTGGTGGCCTACACCACCGTGCAGTCGTTCAAGGCCTTCGACCTGATCCTGGGCATCGCGGGCAACCCGCCCAAGCAGTCCCTGGACATCCTCTCCACCCGGATCTACAGCACCTTTGCCAACTCGGAGTTCGGCTACGCAGCCGCCCAGTCAATCATCTTCATGGCGATGATCGCCCTGGTCACCTGGCTGCAGCGCCGCCTGCTCCGCCTCACCCCGAAGGGGGAATGACAGCATGTTCGCGTCAATAACCCGCCGCGGAATCCTCGCGATCTACGCGGTCATCATCATCGTTCCGCTGACCGTGGTGGGGTTCGGCAGCTTCAAGTCCACCCAGGAACTGTTTGCCGGGCCGTTCAGCCTGCCGCAGTCCGTCTCCCCCGCCAACTATGCGGAAGTGATCGGCGGCCAGGACCTGGGCTCGTCCTTCATGAACAGCGTGATTGTCACGGCCATTTCCGTGCCGCTCACCCTGTTCCTGGCCAGCCTGGCCGGCTACGCCGTCTCCCGGCTCCGCGGTTTCATGTCCTGGGCCATCTTCGGCTTCCTCGTCCTGGGCATGGCCATTCCCGCGCAGGCCAACATGGTGCCGCTCTACGTCCTCTTCGGGCGGCTGGGTCTGCTCGACAACCTTACGGGCCTGGTGGTGGCGAACCTGGTGTCCACCCTGCCCATTGCCGTCTTCATCCTGGGCGGGTTCATGCGGACCCTGCCCAAGGAACTCTACGAGGCATCCTCGATCGACGGCACGGGCCCCTGGCGGACCTACGTCTCGATCGCCCTGCCGCTGTCCGCCCCGTCCATCGCCGCGGCCGCCATCTTCCTGTTCGTGATCCACTGGAACGAACTGCTGTACCCGCTGCTGTTCATCCAGTCACCCGGCAACCGCACCCTGCCGCTGGCACTGCTCAGCTTCCAGGGCGAGTTCCAGACCAACTACCCGCTGCTGTTCGCCGGCGTCATCATGGCCTCCCTTCCCGTGGTGGTGGCCTACGTCTTCCTGCAGCGCTACTTCGTGGCCGGCATCACCGCAGGCGCCAGCAAGGGATGAGCGTCACGACGACGACGGCGGCCAGCCGCGCCCGCCCCGCCGCAATGGACCCCTTCCAGCCCAATGAAAGGCATCATTCGTGAACCTCAAGTCAGCCCAACACCTCGTCAACGGCACCTGGCACACCGCCGGAACCGCCAAGGACGTGACTGACCCCGGCAACGGCAGCACCGTGGGCGAGGTGGCCTGGGGCACCGGCAAGGATGCCACCAAGGCCGCCGACGCCGCGGCGGAGGCCTTCAGTTCCTGGTCGCGCACCACCGTCCGGAACCGGGCGGATCTGCTCCGCAACGCCGCCGACCTCCTGGCCGAACGCCGCGACGAACTTGCCCACACCCTGGCGCTTGAAGCGGGCAAACGGCTCCCTGAAGCGCAGGGCGAAGTGGACTTCTCCGTGGAATACTTCCGCTGGTTCGCCGAGGAAGCGCGCCGCGCCACCGGCACCGTGAGCCCGCCCGAACTGCAGGGCCGCCGCCACCTGAGCCTCCGCAAACCCATCGGCGTGGCCCTCAGCCTCACGCCCTGGAACTTCCCGGTCTCCATCCAGGCCCGGAAGCTCGCCGCGATGCTGGCTGCCGGCTGCACCGTGGTGGGCAGGGTGTCCGAGAAGGCCCCGCTGGCTGCCACCGGGCTGTTCGAAGTCCTGCACGACGCCGGGTTCCCCGCCGGCGTTGTCAACCTGGTCCACGGCCCCTCCCGCGAGGTCACCGCTGCCCTGATGTCCCACCCCGCGGTCAGGGCCGTCAGCTTCACCGGCTCCACGGGCGTGGGCCGGCAGATCATGGCCTCCGCCTCCGAACGGGTGGTCCGGCCGCTGCTGGAGCTGGGCGGCAACGCGCCCTTCATAGTCTTCGAGGACGCCGACCTGGATGCCGCCGTCGAGGGTGCCGTCCTGGGCCGGCTCCGCAACACCGGGCAGTCCTGCGTGGCCGCCAACCGGTTCCTTGTCCAGGAGAGCATCGCCGAGGAGTTCGCCGCCAGGCTGGCCGCGCGCTTTGACGCGATGAGCATCGGCCACGGCGTTCCCGACGGCGGCGGCCAGGTTCCGGACCTCGGTCCCATGATCGACGCCGACCGGGTCACCGCGGTCCAGGCCCTGGTGGACGACGCCCTGGACCGCGGCGCCCGCCGCGTCACCCAACGCACCGATGTTCCCGGCAACGGCTCCTTCCTGGCCCCCACCCTGTTGGCCGACGTCCCGGACGACGCACCCCTGGTGACGCAGGAAGTGTTTGGCCCGGCGGCCGGCGTCGTAACCTTCTCCTCGGAGGAGGAAGCCATCCGGAAGGCCAACGCCACGGAAATGGGACTGGCCGCCTACGTCTGGAGCGGAAGCCCCAGGCGCGGCTGGGACATCCCGGAGCAGCTTGAAGCCGGCATCGTGGGCGTCAACGATCCCCTCCCGTCCGTTGCTTTCGCCCCCATGGGCGGCGCCAAGCAGTCAGGCCTGGGCCGGGAAGGATCAAGCCTGGGCCTCGAAGAGTTCGAGGAGGTCCAGTACGTGGCCTGGAGGCCCTAGGTGCTGACCACCGGGCTGGTGCTGGGCGCCGTGGTGCTGGGTGCCGGGATGCAGCGCATCACCGGGATGGGTTTCGCCCTGGTGGCTGCACCCTTCCTTGTCCTGCTCCTGGGCCCGGTGGAAGGTGTGGTGCTGGTGAACATGTGCGGTGCCGTGACCGCGGGGGCCATCATCTTCCGCGTGGTGCGGGACATTGACTGGAAACGGTACGTTCTGCTCACGGCCTCGGCCCTGCTCGGGATCATCCCCGCGGCCTTCCTGATCCGCCTCGTTCCACCGGCGGTGCTGGAGATCGGCATCGGGGTGATCCTCGCCGTCGGACTGACTGTCCTGCTGGCCCTCAAGTCCGTCACCCTTCCGGCACGGCGGCGCTACCTCTTCACGGCCGGCGGCCTGAGCGGGTTCATGAACACAGCCGCCGGCGTGGGTGGACCGGCGGTCAGCATGTACTCCATCGCCACCCGGTGGCAGCACAAGTCCTTCGCAGCCACCATGCAGCCGTACTTCTTTACCATCGGGGCGTTCTCGCTCATCTCCAAGTCCCTGACCGCGCCGGCCGCGTTTCCCGCGCTTCCGTGGGGAATGTGGACGGCCGTGGGCGTGGCCTGCCTGGCCGGGCTGGTGCTCGGTGACGTCGCCGCAAAGTTCGTCCCTGCCCGCGCCGCGCAGATACTGCTGATTATCCTGGCCTACCTGGGCGCGGCCGCCACCATCATCCGCGGCGTGTTCGACGCCGTCGGATGACCCCAACAACTTCGCTTGCACCCGTAACAAAGAAAGGAACTAACATGACGTGGCTGAACAGCGCCGCCCACGCACGATGGCTCGAGGCGGAAACCGACCGACTGGTCAATTTCGCCTCAGCTTCCAAGGTCCCCACGGGGTTCGGCTGGCTCGACAACTACGGCAAGGTGTTCGCCGATAAGCCGACCCATCTGTGGATCACCGCCCGGATGACGCACAGTTTCGCTGTCGCCGCGCTGATGGGACGCCCCGGTGCCGCAACACTCGTGGACCACGGGATCGCGGCGCTCAACGGAGTCCTCCACGATAAGGAGTTCGGCGGCTGGTACGCCGAGGTCGACGAAAACGGGCCGGTGAACGACACGAAGTCCGGCTACCAGCACTCCTTTGTGCTCCTCGCTGCTGCCAGTGCCGTTGCGGCCGGGCGACCGGGGGCCCGAGAACTGCTCGACGAAGCGCTGCGGATAGCCGACACGAAGTTCTGGGACCACCAGGCCAACATGTGCTTCGACTCCTGGAACCGGGAATTTACGGAAACCGAGGCATACCGGGGCGGAAACGCCAGCATGCACTCCGTGGAGGCGTACCTCATCGTCGCCGACGTGACCGGGGAGAACCGCTGGCTCGAACGGGCCCTGCACATCGCCGAGGTGCTCATCCACAAATTTGCGCGCAACAACAACTACCGGGTGTTCGAGCACTTCGACCCGGAGTGGAAGCCCATGCCGGAGTACAACACCGATGACCGGGCCAGCCAGTTCCGTGCCTATGGCGGTACCCCCGGCCACTGGGTTGAGTGGGCGCGCCTGCTCCTCCACCTCCGCGCCGGACTCGAAACCCGCGGCCTGGAGGTCCCGGCCTGGCTGCTGGAAGACGCACGGGGCTTGTTCGATGCCGCCATCCGCGATGCCTGGGAGCCGGACGGCCATCCGGGATTTGTCTACACCGTGGACTGGGAAGGCAAGCCCGTTGTCACCACCCGCATCCGCTGGGTGCCCGCAGAGGCAATCGGCGGCGCGGCAGCCCTCTACATCGCCACCGGTGAGAAGAAGTATGCGGACTGGTACGAGCGGATCTGGGACCACGCCCGCGACTGGTTCATCGACTACGAGCACGGATCCTGGAAGCAGGAACTCGACGAGGACGGCAACGTCACCTCGACCGTGTGGTCCGGCAAGGCGGACATCTATCACCTGTGGCACTGCCTGGTGGTGCCCCGCCTGCCGCTGGCTCCCGGTCTGGCTCCGGCAGTTGCGGCAGGCCTGCTGGACGCACGGCTCAACGGCACCATGCAAGGCGCGAGCCTGTGATCCACTGATTCCGCACCAGGTTCCCTGCCCGCGCTGCCTCCCCCACGCCGGCGGCCGATATCCCCCATGAAAGGACAACCATGCCTGCCATCTCCTCCGAAGAAACAGTCCTGCGCATCACCGCCGCTGATGATGCGGAAACCCTGAACCTGCGCGTCGATGCCGGCGCCCCGGCGTTGATACGTATCGACGTGCAGGGCACCTGCACCTGCACCTGCCAGGGCGGCAAGTCCGTGCGGCCGGGCTCCTACACGGACACCGACTTCGGCACCCGGTAGCCGTTACAGCCGGCGCAGCCGGTTGGCGAAATGCGCCCTGACAAGCACTGCAACATAGCTGCGCAAGGCATCTGCTTGTACAGGAGCGCCGGCGCGATCCTGTAAATTTAAGGGAGGAATTGTCCGGCCAGCGAGCCACGTTCCACCCCTCCCCCTTGAATGGATCGTTCCCCCATGTCTTCCGCCATTCCCGCGCCGGAACCTGCCCGCTTCCCGTATGCCGCGATGGTGGTTCTGGCCACTATCGCCTTCACCGCCATCACCACCGAACTCCTGCCGTCCGGGCTGCTGCCGCAGATCAGCGCTGGCCTGAACGTGTCCGAGCCGGTGGCGGGCTACTTGGCCGCGGCCTATGCCGCCGTCATTGTGGTCACGGTGGTCCCGGCCGCCCGGCTGCTGGGAAAGATTCCCCGGCATGCGCTGCTGGTGGGGCTCGTCCTGACGTTCGCCGCCAGCAACGCCATGGTGGGACTCGCGCCGGACTTCACCGCTGCGATGGTCGCCCGGCTGGTGGGCGGCCTGGCGCACGGCCTGCTCTGGACCACCATGGCCCCGTTTGTCGCAAGGGTGGTCCCGGCGGACAAGGTGGGCAAGGCCCTGGCCATTGTCTTCAGCGGCAACAGCCTGGGCCTGGCCATCGGCGCGCCGGTGGGCACCGCGCTGGGCGGCTTCCTTGGTTGGCGCTCGGCGTTCCTGGTGCTGGCAGGGTTCGGACTGGTCCTGACAGTGCTGGCGTTTTTCCTGCTGCCGCGGGTCCAGCGCATTTCCGACGCCGTGCGTCCTTCACTGCGCAAGGCGATCGCCCAGCCCGGGGTAAAGTCGGTGGCCATCGCCTGGCCGCTGCTGGTCCTGGCCCACTTCGCGCTGTTCACCTACATCGCGCCGTTCATCCGCGAGGCGGGCTTCCCCGACTACGCCATCAGCCTCTCCCTCACCGTCCTGGGCGGTTCGGGGCTGCTGGGCATCTGGATCGCGGGCCTCACCGTGGACTCCCGGCCCCGGCGTTCCCTGCTGATGACGACGGCGGCGATCGCCCTTTCCATGTTCTTCCTCCCCCTTGCGGTGGGCAACTTCGCCGTGGCCCTGGTCCTCATGACGGTCTGGGGTGCGGGACTCGGCGCGATAGGCATCTACAACCAGTCCGCCATCCTGCGTGCCGGAGGGGAGTTCCAGGAAGCCGCGAACGGCCTCACGGTGCTCACCATCCAGCTCGGCATCACGGTGGGCGCCCTGTACGGCTCCGCGGCACTTGTGGTGGGCGGACCGCTGTTGGTCCCCGTAGCCGCGGCGCTGCCGGTGGTGGCGGCCTGGATCATCACCCTTGCCGGAAAGAAGCACGCGTATCCGCCCGGACGGCGGGAGCGGGTGTGGCTCGAGCCGAGGCCCGTCCGTTCGGAGGACGTTCGTGTGGCGGAAACCAGTGCACCGCCGTCGCGCCCCCGTCCCTAATCCCCATCGATTGCTCCGTACCGGCCGTTTTCACCGCTCATAACGGCATCTGCGGAGCAATCGATGACCGGCGGACCCTGCGCTGAGAACCGCAGGACAAACAGGGCACCCGGCGTTAACCCCGGCGCCAACTCCCCGCACCCGGCGCGCAACCTGCCCCTCCTAGCGTTGACGGGTCACCGGCGAACCGCCGGAACCGTCACCTGGAGGAACCTTCACATGTGCAAAGTCCTGACGTCAGCGGCAGCCGCCGCCCTCATCGCCGCCGCGTTCGCCTCGGCGGGTCCCGCCGTCGCCGCCCCGGAGTTCAACGCCGGCACGCCGTCGTCGAACGCGGCCGCAGCGGCGCCGCAGGCAACAACAGCCCTGAAGGTGAACGAGCGCAACGGCTCCTTCGACCTGCAGTCGCACCGCGGCGGCCGCGGCGAATGGACCGAGGAGTCCCTGGCCGCGTTCACGAACTCCCTGGCTCTGGGTGTGACCACCTTGGAGCTGGACACCCACCTGACCGAGGACGGCAAGGTCATCGTGTGGCACGACGACACCATCCAGGCCGCCAAGTGCATCGACACCGCCCCCGCCGCCGCCGGCGACCCCGAGTTCCCCTACGTGGGCGACCGCGTGGCCGAGCTGTCCCTGGCACAGGTCAAAACGCTCAACTGCGGCTATGCGCAGCTGCCGGGCTACCCTGAGCAGGATGTGATCGAGGGCAACCGGATTGCCGAGCTCAAGGATGTCTACCAGCTGGTCCGCGATGCAGGCGCCGAGAAGGTCCGCTTCAACGTGGAAACCAAGGTGGAGAGCAGCCAGATCGGCGGCGCGGGCATGGAATCCCTTACCCGCGCCGTGGTGGCCGAAATCCAGGCCTCCGCCATGGCGGACCGCACCACCCTGCAGTCCTTCGACTGGTCCTCCCTCAACCTCACCCAGGAAATCGCGCCCGAACTGACCCTGGTTGCGCTCTCCAGCGGCGACACCTGGATGGGCGTGGGCCAGCCCGGGGCCAGCCGCAACTTGGGCGGCATCGACATCGACGACTACGACGGCTCCCTCGCCAAGGCGGCAGCCGCCCAGGGGTATGACGTCATCTCCCCCACGTTCCGCTCCGTCACCCCCACGATGATCGCCGAAGCCCACGGGCTGGGCCTGCCCGTGATCCCCTGGACCGTGAACACCACGGCTGACATGGAGCGCCTGATGGACCTGGGCGTGGACGGCATCATCACCGACTACCCCACCCGCCTGCGCACCCTCATGGCGGAGCGCGGCCTGAAGCTGCCCAAGGCCTACTCGCTGCAGGGCTAAATTCCGCGGAAGGCCCGACGGCGGCTGCCGGACGTCCGCGGAGGAGTCCGGCAGCCGCCGTCGTGCTTTTGCACCACGCCGGGGCGGAGGCGGATTTCGGCCCCGGGCGCGACGTTGGTAGAGGTTAAAGGATGCAAGACCTACTTAATCCCGCCATGCCCTTCATTGCCGTCACCCTGGCGGTGGCCGCAGGCCTGGTCCTGTCCTGGCTGCTGCGCAGGCTCGTCCTGCGCCTCAACCGCAAGCGTCCGGAACTGCAGGCCACGTCCCGGGTTGCCCGCCAGCCGCTGCGCATGGCCCTGTGCCTGATCGGCGTCCGCACCGCGCTGGGACTCACGGCAGCCGGCGAAAGCTGGCACGGCGCCGTCGACCACCTGCTGCTCATATCCCTCATCGGCTCCCTCGCCTGGCTGGCCGTGGCCGTACTGCTGATCGTCGAGGCGGTGGTGCTGGGCCGGTACAGCGTGGACGTTGCGGACAACCGGCGCGCGCGGCGGCTCCGCACCCAGATGATCCTGGCCCGGCGGATCGGGGTGGCGCTGGTGGTGGTGCTCGCCGCCGGCTCGGTGATGCTGACCTTCCCGGCCATCCAGGCCCTCGGCGCCGGGCTGCTGGCCTCCGCCGGCGTGATCTCGATCGTGGCAGGCCTGGCCGCCCAGACCTCCCTGGTGAACGTCTTCGCCGGCATGCAGCTGGCCTTCACGGACGCCATCCGCGTGGACGACGTTGTAGTGGTGCAGAAGGAGTGGGGCCGGATCGAGGAAATCACCCTCACCTACGTGGTGGTCCACATCTGGGACGACCGCCGCCTGATCCTACCGTCCACCTACTTCACCACCACCCCGTTCGAGAACTGGACCCGGCGCCAGTCCGAGGTCATGGGCACCGTGGAGTTCGACCTCGACTGGCGCGCCCCCGTGGAGGACATGCGCGCCGAGCTGCGGTCCGTCCTCGCCGGCACTGACCTGTGGGACGAGCGTGTGGGCATCCTGCAGATCACCGACGCCACTGGCGGCTTCGTCCGGGTGCGCATCCTGGTCAGCGCCGCGGACAGCGCCGCGCTCTTCGACCTGCGCTGCCTCATCCGCGAGGCCATGGTGAGCTTCCTGCAGCAGGGCCATCCGGAAGCGCTCCCCCAGCAGCGCTGGACCGAGGCAGCGTCCGACGGCGGCACCTCCGCCGGCCGCCAGCAGCCGTTGCGGGGGCTGGGTACGTCCAGCCGGGACGGCGCCCGGCCGGCCGCGGATCCGCACGAGTCACAGCTGTTCACCGGCTCGATCGAGGCTGTGCAGCGCTCGCGTGCCTTCACCGGCCCCGGCGAGGATGTCTTCCAGGACCGGGACCAGACCCTGGCATCACGGAACTAGGAAAGTGGACGCCGGTTCCTGCCGTCCCATCCCCGCTGCCGCAGGTGGCGGGATGCCACCAGGGACGCACCCATGAACAGCACACCAGCTACCACCGTGGCGACGCCCACGTAGAACCAGGCATCCCGGGCGAAGATCATCAGCGCTGCGCCCACGGTGCACAGGCCTTTCGCGGTGATGTCCAGGTACAGCTGCGCCTTTGGAGAAGCCATGTCTCCACGATAAACCCGGCAACAGGGACTACTGGTGCGCCCGCTGCCGCCACAGCAGGCTCACCGCGAACGTCACCGCGCACAGGACCAGCATCGCGAGGACCATCCGGGACCAACTTTCCTGGTCCACGCCACCGCCCGCGAAGACGCCGATCATCACCGTGGCGGTGATGGCGCCCACGTACCGGCAGGTCTGGTAGATGCCGGCCGCAACGCCGCGCTCCTGCGGCCCGATCGAAACGAACATGCCCTGGTTGGTGGCGATGCCCACCGTTCCGTAGGGGACACCCATCAGGGCAGTCAGCACCACCACCAGCGGGATCACCAGGGTGCCGGTCAGCAGCCACATCAGGGCGGCCGCCACGGTGAGGAGGACGACGCCGGCAATCAACACCCGCCGCACGCCGAACCTTCCCATCGCCCGGACCGCCCAGGGCGTGGCCAGGACGGACATGCCCGCCAGCGGCAGCATCAGGAGGCCAACAACGCCGGGATCGTAGCCGCCGGCTTCCTGCAGGAGCTGGGGAAGGCCGAAAAAGACAAAGTAGTACACGCTGCTGAACACCGCGAAGGCCAGGTAGATCAGCATCAGGGGTTTGTTGCGTCCCAGCAGCCGCAGGTCAAGGAACGGGCGGTTGAAGCGCAGCTCGCGCCAGGCGAACAGGGCTGCAATGACCGTTCCGGCGGCCAGCATCCACCAGCGGTAGGCGGGAAAGACGTTCAGTGCGGCCATCATCACCAGCAGCAGGGCGGCCACGAATCCCAGGATCCCGGGGATGTCCGAGTCGCGCAGCAACTGCGCGACGCTGCCGCGCTCCCGGGCCTCGTCTCTGGGTGCCGCCTGCCGGACGATCAACAGTGCGGCCAGCGCCAGCGGGACGTTGACCAGGAACAAAGCCTCCCAGCCCACAAGGCTGACCAGCAGTCCACCAACAACGGGGCCCACCGCAGCGGCCGAGGTGTTCGCCATCTGAAGCCTGCCAAGAGGACGCGCCGGCTCCATGTTGGCACGGTGTGCAATGGCCCCCACCATCACCACAGCACTGGGGTACGCGGTGGCCGTACCGAGCGCCATCACCGCACGGGCCAGGCAGAGCAGGGCGAAGTTCGGGGCCAACGGTGCCAGCGCACACGTCACCGCGACCAAAGCCATGCCGAGCATGAACATGCGCCGCGGGCCGAACCTGTCGGCCAGCCTGCCCATCACGGGCTGGCCTGCTGCCGACGCGAGGTAGAAGGACGTGACCACCCAGGTGACGGCAGCGACGTCGAGCCCGAAGTCCGCGCGGAGCACCACCAGGGCAACGGCGATCATGGACGAATTGAGGGGATTCAGCGCCGTGCCCAGGCTGAGGCCGGCGACGGCCAGGGCAGTCCGGGGTTTGTTGCTCACGGAAACAGTCTGGCGCACACGGCACAGATGGCGCGAGTTGATGGACTATCCGGCCTGGTTCCCGGCCCGCACCGGCGGGAACAATGCTTCCTCAACCAGTCCTGTCAGTTCGCGGATTGCGTCGGCCTGCCCGGCGGCTTCCAATCCCTCCGCATTCTCGGTGTATATCACCAGCGCAAAGGATGAGCCGCGGTAATTCAGGATGGCGGCATCGTGAAGCTGCCCGTCGAACTCCCCGTACTTGTGGAACACCTCGATCCCGGCCTGGGAGCCGGCGGGGATCAGGTCCTCGTTATTCGTCTCCTGCATGTAGCCGAGCAGTTCCGCCGTATTCTCCGGGTTCAGCAGGTCCCCGGCGTAAAGCTGTTTGAGGACACTGGCCATGGCGGCGGGAGTCAGGAGGTTCTCTTCGGGATCGTAAGTGACACCGATCGAGGCGGAATAGGCGGTCAGCTCCGGGTAGCCCACCTCATCCATCAGGAGCAGCCAGGAATCGTTGTTGCTCTGGTTCACCATCGCTTCAAGCTGGAACGCTGCGTCATAGTCTCCAAGGGGGTCGTCGAGGCGCGCCTCCCCCTTTTCCACCAGGCGGTAGTAGGCCGCTGCCGTGATGATCTTTGCCGTGCTGGCCGCGTTGAAGGCCTCCTGGTCCCCGAAGGTCAGCGCTGCGTCACCGGAAACGTCCGCCAGGGCCACCCCGATCCGGTAGCCGGCCTTATCCGCCAGAAGGGAGTCGATGCGGTCCTGCAGCGAATTCGGGGCGGCAGCAACAGGCTCCGTCGGCGCCGCGGCCGGGACCGGTTCCGCTCCCCCGGCCAGCGGCACCGATCGCTGGACGGCCAGGACAAAGGTGGCGGCTATCAGGAGCGCCACGGCACAAAACAACACCGCAAGCCGTCGCCTTGCCGCCCGCGGGCCCGGACGGGCCTTCGGCCCGGACGGAGTGTTTTTCTGGTCCACCGACATAGGGGCTCCTGCCTCCTTCAACAACCCGGTCTGCATCACGCGGCCCCAGCGCACGGGATGCGATGTTGATTAGACCATTGAAGGTCGGGAGCTGCCTGATAAGCCGCAGGCGCGCCATGTCCCGGCACCCCTTTATGGACACTGCACCCGCGGACGCGCAGGTGCGGTGTCCGTCAGCGGGTGCGGGCGGCCAGCGCGGCGTCCAGGAACTCCAGGTGTGCGGGAGCAACACGCACTGTGTGACCCGCGTAGTCAGGATGGCTGATGAGGAATTTCCTGATGTAGGGGCACACCGGGACGATTCCCATTCCGGCGCTGACCGTGGCACCCAGCGCGGCGGTGGCGAGCTGGCCCGCCAGTCCCTGGCCGCCGTACTCCTCGTTGATCACGGTGTGGTAGAAAATCCGCTGCGGCGAGCCGCCGCCGTCGTAATCCTTGTACGCGGCCTTGCCGATCACGTTGCCGGCGTCGAGCACTTCGAAGCGCTCGCGGCCGGGGTTGTGGCGGACGGTGATGTCACTCAAGGGGAATCTCCTTCTGTGCGGTGTGTCTTTCAGCTAACCACAGCCGAGGGACACTTGTTCCCGCACCCTTCCCTTGCCCGGCCCACCGTCCGCCAGTCCTGGGTCAGCTCAGGTAGCCATTCGGGTTGAGGACGTACTTGGTTGCTGCACCGGCGTCGAACTCCGCGTAGCCCTGCGGCGCTTCCTCAAGCGTGATCGCCTTGGCGTTCACGTTCTTGGCGATGTTCACCTTGTCGTTCAGGATGGCCATCATCAGCTGCCGGTTGTACTTCATCACCGGGCACTGGCCGGTGGTGAAGCTCAGGGACTTGGCCCAGCCGGTGCCCAGGCTCAGGCTCAGCGCGCCCTTCTTGGCGGCCTCGTCGATGCCGCCGGGATCACCCGTCACATAGAGGCCAGGGATGCCAAGCGCGCCGCCGGCCGCGGTGATCTCCATCAGCGAGTTCAGGACGGTGGCAGGTGCTTCCTCAGCGTCCTTTCCGTGCCCATGCCCCCGCGCCTCGAAGCCCACCGCGTCCACGCCGCAGTCCACTTCGGGCACCCCGAGGATCTGTTCGATCTGCTCCGCCGGGCCGCCCTTGGTGAGGTCCACCGTTTCGCAGCCAAAGCTGCGCGCCCGCGCCAGCCTGTCCTCGTTGAGGTCCCCCACAATCACGACGGCGGCACCCAGCAGATGCGCGCTCGTCGCCGCTGCGAGGCCCACAGGACCGGCTCCGGCCACGTACACCGTGGAACCAACACCCACACCGGCGCTCACGGCTCCGTGGAATCCCGTGGGGAAGATATCCGAAAGCATGGCAAGGTCCATGATCTTCTCCATGGCCCGGTCTTTGTCCGGGAACTTCAGCAGGTTCCAGTCGGCATACGGCACCAGCACGTAGTTTGCCTGGCCGCCCACCCAGCCGCCCATGTCCACGTACCCATACGCGCTGCCCGGGCGGTCCGGGTTCACGTTCAGGCAGATGCCGGTCTTGCGCTCCTTGCAGTTCCGGCAGCGGCCGCAGGCGATGTTGAACGGCACCGAACAGAGATCGCCGACTTTAATAAATTCCACGTCGCGGCCCACCTCCACCACTTCACCGGTGATCTCATGCCCCAGCACCAGGTTGGGCGGGGCGGTGGTGCGTCCGCGGACCATGTGCTGGTCCGAGCCGCAGATGTTGGTGGCCACGGTCTTGAGGATCACTCCGTGATTGACCGGACGGCCCACATTCGCTGGGTTGACCCCCGGCCCGTCCTTGAGTTCGAAACTGGGGTAGTCAATGTCGATCAGTTCAACCTTGCCCGGCTCTTTGTAGGCAACGGCTTTGTTTCCTGTCATCTCTGTCTCCTGTTGTCAGGCCTGCCCGGTGGGACGGCCGTGATTTTGGGTCGTTGATGCTACCCCGGGCAAGGGCACCGTCCGGTGGGCCGATATTCCTGGCGCCTCAACATCAGGTAGGGATCGGGCCGGAAAGGGTCCAATGGGCGGGGGTCCGCCCAGTCTAAGCACGGCGTGGCCGCGTAGCCATAGGTTCGACCCCTAATATCTCCACTCACGGGAATTAAGGGTTTCGGACACCCGGTGACTTCCGCGCCGAACCCTTGTAGTCTCGGCACGGAGAACGTTCCAGCGACCCAACACCGAGCCAAAACCAAGGAGTGGACATGCCGGCCAATGAGGACGAAATGCAGATCCTGGACCAATGGAGCAACCGGCTGGCCCAGGCGCTGCAAATCCTGGACCTGGACGTGGACCACGAACTGCTCCTGGACCTGGCCCGCAAATCGGCCGGGTCTGTCACCCACGCCGCAGCCCCGGTGACCACCTTCATGGTGGGATACGCCGCGGGACTGCAGGCCGGCACCGGCAGTGCCGGCAACCGCGGGAACGCGGCTGCCGCGGTGGCCAAGGCCGCGGACACCGCCTTCCAGCTGTGCGAGGACGGGCACGACGGCGGGCCCGCCAGCAAGGGCTGGGCGGACACCGCACAATAGTCGCGCCTGCTTATCCCCGCGGCTTATCCCGCGGCCGTTGGCTCCTCACGGAAGGCGGCTACGGGCTCAAGACGGACGATCACTGCTTTGGAGACGGGCGTCTGGCTGCCCTCCGCCACGCTCTCCAGCGGCACCAGCACGTTGGCTTCCGGATAGTAGGCGGCAGCACACCCGCGGGCTGACGGGTAGGACACCACCCGGTAGTTGCGGAGGACCCGCTCGGCGTTGTCCCCGTACACACCCCGCACGTCCACGTGCTGCCCGTCTTCAAGCCCCAGTTCGGCAAGGTCTTCCGGATTCACGAACACCACCTCGCGGCCCTTCTTGATGCCGCGGTAGCGGTCGTTGTGGCCGTAGATGGTGGTGTTGAACTGGTCGTGCGAGCGCATGCTCTGCAGGATCAGGGTGCCTGCCGGCCGCTCCACATGCTCGAGCTCGTTGACGGTCAGCATGGCCTTGCCGGTGGGGGTGTGGAACGTGCGGGAATCGCGGGGACCGTTCGGCAGGACGAAGCCGCCCTCCTGCCTGATCTTCCGGTTGTAGTCCTCGCAGCCCACCACCACGTGGGAGATGTGCTCGCGGATCAGGTCATAGTTCTCTTGGAAGCCCGCCCAGTCCGCCGCGATCCGGTCACCCAGCACCCGCTGTGCCAGCTGGCAGACGATGGCCACTTCCGAGAGCAGGCCGGGCGCCACGGGTTCCACCGTGCCGTGGGAGGCATGGACGGCGCAGACGGTGTCCTCCACGGACACGAACTGCGGGCCTGACGCCTGCCGGTCAATCTCGGTCCGCCCGAGCGTGGGCAGGATCAAGGCCTCGGCGCCCGTGACCGCGTGGGAGTGGTTGAGCTTCGTGGAAACCTGGACGGACAGTTCCGTGCCTTCCATCGCCGTCTCCGCGGCCCGGGTGTCCGACATGGCGCCCACGAAGTTGCCGCCCATGGCGATGAAAACCTTGATCCCGCCGTCGCGCATCTGCCGGATGGTCTCCACCGCATCCGCGCCGTGCGTCCGCGGCGGTTCGAAGCTGAATTCCTTGCCCAGGGCGTCCAGGAATGCCGGTGGCATCTGCTCCCAGATCCCCATGGTCCTGTCGCCCTGGACGTTGCTGTGTCCCCGGATGGGCGAGGCACCGGCGCCGGGCTTGCCGATGTTGCCGCGCAGCAGGAGCAGGTTGATGATCTCCTTGATGGTGGCAACGCCCTTCTTCTGCTGCGTGATGCCCATCGCCCAGGTGATGATCACCTTCTCCGCAGCGAGGTACCGGGCTGCGAGCTCGTCGATTTCCTCGGTCCGCAGGCCGGTGGCCTCAAGGACGGCGGCCTCGTCCAGTTCAGCAAGGTGCGCCCGGAGTTCCTCGAGGCCGTCGCAGTGTTCCTCGAGGAACTGGTGGTCCAGCACAGTCCCCGGATGAGCGGCCTCGGCATCGAGGACGCGCTTGGAGACGGCCTGCAGCAGCGCCATGTCGCCGCCGATCCGCACCTGCAGGAACTGGTCTGCCAGGTCCGTGCCGCGGCCGATAATCCCCTTCACCTTCTGCGGATTCTTGTAGCGCATCAGCCCGGCCTCCGGCAGCGGGTTGACCGCCACGATCCGGGCACCGGCCTCCTTCGCTTCTTCGAGGGCGGTGAGCATCCGGGGGTGGTTGGTGCCCGGGTTCTGGCCCATGATGATGATCAGCTCGGCCTTGGCGAAGTCGTCATAGGAAACCGTGGCTTTGCCGATGCCGATGGTCTGGCCCATTGCCCAGCCCGAGGACTCGTGGCACATGTTGGAGCAGTCCGGCAGGTTGTTGGTGCCGTACCCGCGGATGAAAAGCTGGTAGAGGAAGGCTGCCTCGTTCGAGGTCCGGCCGCTGGTGTAGAAGGCTGCCTGGTCGGGGCTGGGCAGCGACTTCAACTTGTCCGCAATGATCCCGAACGCTTCGTCCCAGCCCACGGGCCGGTAGTGGTCTTCGCCTGCAGGCTTGTACACAGGCTCCGTCAGGCGCCCCTGCATGCCCAGCCAGTACTCGGACCGTTCCCGCAGCTCACTGACCGGATGCTCCGCCCAGAATTCGGACCCGATCACCACCGGGGTGGCTTCCCAGGTCACTGCCTTGGCGCCGTTCTCGCAGAATTCGAACGTTTTGCGGTGGCCCGGGTCCGGCCAGGCACAGCTCATGCAGTCGAATCCGTCCTTCTGGTTCAGCGCCAGCAGGGTCTTCCGCGACCGGTCCAGGCCCATGTGCTTGAGGGCCGGCTGCATGGAATGGTAGACGCCGGGCACGCCGGCAGCCCAGGTTTTCGGGTGGCCGCTGACTTCAATCTCAGACTCGTCAGCCTCTTCGACTTCGGGATTCTTGCGCGTCACTGCTGGTTCTCCTCGCGTTCGGCCGGTACCTGCCACCCTCCGCATGTTCGGGGGTCCGGGCCCTTTCCACACTTGTTCAGGGAAACCGGGAAGTCAAGGAAAACGGCTTCCTGTCCATGACACCGCCGCGAACAATTGACGACGGCGGCTTCCGGGCCGCGATAGGCTGGTCACCTCGGCTGAAGCAAGCGGCCGCGGAAACCACTCTGCGGAGCGCCTTTTATGTCAGACGATCTTGCCCTCTCCGCCCTCGCGGCGTCCTCCTTTTCCCTGTCCCACCTGCGGGACGGCCAGCTGGCAGGCATGGCCGCGCTGGCCGCCGGCCGTGACGTCCTTGCGGTAATGCCCACCGGCTACGGAAAGTCTGCGATCTACCAGGTCGCTGCCCTGTTCCTCCACAACAAAACCCTGCGGCCCGCCGTCGTGGTCTCCCCGCTCATCGCCCTGCAGGAGGACCAGCTCGACGCGCTGGCCGGGGACCTGGGGGCGGGCGCCGCCGTCGCCGTCAATTCGTCCCGCAGCGATTCGGACGTGGAGGCCGCGTGGCAGGCGGTGGAAACCGGCAAGGCCGCGTTCCTGTTCCTCGCCCCGGAGCAACTGGCCAAGCAGAAGACGGTGGACCGCATCGCCGCCCTGGACATCTCGCTGTTCGTGGTGGACGAGGCCCACTGCGTCTCCTCCTGGGGCCACGACTTCCGCCCCGACTACCTCGGACTGGGCAGCGTCCGCGAACGGCTGGGCAATCCTCCCGTTGCAGCACTCACCGCCACCGCCTCGCCCCCGGTCCGGGACGAGATCGAGGAGCGGCTGCGCATGAAGGACCCGCTGGTCCTGGTGCACGGCTTCGACCGGCCCAACATCGGCCTTGACGTCGTCCGGCACCATGAGGACAAGGGCAAGCGCCAGGCCGTGGTGGACCAGGTGGCGGCGATGGCCCGGGAGGGCCAAGGCCTCCTCTACGCCGCCACCCGCAAAGATACCGAAAAGTACGCCGCCAAGCTGGGCAAGGAGGGGCTGCGCGCGGAGGCGTACCACGCCGGGCGTTCCGCGGCGGAACGCGAGCGCATTCACGAACAGTTCCTGGACGACCAGCTGGACATGGTGGTGGCCACCACCGCCTTCGGCATGGGAATCGACAAACCCAATGTGCGCTTCGTGGTCCACGCGGACATTCCCGAGTCGCTGGATTCCTACTATCAGGAAATTGGCCGGGCCGGGCGTGACGGTGAGCCGGCTGCGGCCGTGCTGCACTACCGCTCAGAGGATCTGGGCCTGCGGAAGTTCTTCGCAACTCACTCCCCCGATCCCGAGGCGCTCCTGGCCCTGTTGAAGGTCCTCAAGTCAGCGGGCGCGCCTGCCCCCAGGTCTTCCCTTGCCGAACTCACGGGTTTATCGGCCCGCCGCATCACCTCGCTGGTGAACCAGCTGGAGGAAACCGGCGCTGTCACGTCCGGCAGGCGCGGCGTCCGGCTCGTCTCCACGGAGAAGCTGCCCGCCCTGGTGGGTGGCGCCGTCGAACTCGCCGAAGCCCGGCAGCGCGTGGACCAGTCCCGGCTCACCATGATGCGCGGCTACGCCGAGGCGGACAGCTGCCGGCGGCAGTTCCTGCTGGCCTACTTTGGCGAGCACCTGCCGGAACCGTGCGGCAACTGCGACGCGTGCGCCGATGCTGCGGCCAAGGAGCCGGCCCTTCATTCAGCGGACGACGGCGGCAGGGCTTTCGGCGATCAGGCGGAGGAACGGTTCCCGCTCCAGTCCGCCGTGGTCCATAAGGAGTGGGGTCCGGGGCTGGTGATGCGGCACGAGGATGACGTGATGACCGTCCTGTTTGAACAGGAAGGCTACAAGACCCTCTCGCGGACCGCTGTGGTGGAACACGAACTTCTGAAGCCGGCGTAGGTAGGCTGGGAAGAGACCCGAACGAAAGGCCCGCCACGTGGAAGTACCTTCTTATGTCTGGACCCTGACCGTCATTGGGATCGTGGGCCTGCTGGTCTTCGACTTCTTCTTTCATGTCCGCAAGGCACACACTCCCTCGCTTAGGGAATCGGCCATCTGGTCAGCCCTGTACGTGGGAATCGCGCTGCTTTTCGGGCTCGGCGTGCTGCTGCTCGGCGGACCCACCATGGGCACCGAATACTTTGCCGGGTACATCACGGAGAAGGCGCTGTCCGTGGACAACCTCTTCGTGTTCCTCATCATCATGGCCAGCTTCCGGGTGCCCCGCGCGGACCAGCAGAAGGTGCTGCTCTTCGGCATCGTCTTTTCGCTCATCGCCCGCACGGCATTCATTTTCCTCGGCGCGGCCCTGATCAACAGCTTCGCGTGGGTGTTCTACATCTTCGGGCTGATCCTGCTCATCACCGCCGGCAACCTCCTCAGGCCGGACAGCCACGACGACGACTCCGAAGGCCTGGTGGTCCGGCTGGCCAAGAAGTTCCTGCCGGCGTCGGAACACTACGACGGCGACAAGCTCTTCACCGTGCAGGACGGCAAGCGGGTCCTCACCCCGATGCTCCTGGTGATGGTGGCGATCGGCGGCACGGACATCCTGTTTGCGCTGGACTCCATCCCGGCAATTTTCGGCCTGACCCAGAACGTGTTCATCGTGTTCACGGCCACGGCGTTCTCCCTGATGGGCCTGCGGCAGCTGTTCTTCCTGATCGACGGCCTGCTGGACCGCCTGATCTTCCTTTCCTACGGCCTGGCCGTCATCCTGGGGTTCATCGGCGTGAAGCTCATCCTGCATGCCCTGCATGAGAACACCCTGCCGTTCATCAACGACGGCCAGCACGTGAATGTGGTGGAGGTCAGCACGGAGGTGTCCCTGAGCGTGATCCTGGGTGTCCTGGTGGTCACCGTGCTGGCATCCATCTTCAGCCCCAAGGGCAAGGCCAAGAACGCCGTTTCCGGTGCGCGGCGGCATGCCGTTGAATACCTGGACCTCAACTACGAGACGGACATGAACGAGCGGGACAAGATCTTCGCCGCAATGTGCCGCGAGGAAGACCAGATCCACAAGCTCCCGGAGAAGTACAAGCGCCTCATCCGGAACGAAACCGAGTTCATGGACCTGCTGCGCTCCGCCCATGCCGAGCATGACAAAGCCCAGGTGCGGGCGGCCGCGGAGGGCTGACCCGCCCACCCAACTAGGTAGCGCCAAGTGTCGTTTTGGGGGCTCAAAACGACACTTGGCGCTACCTAGTTTCGGGGCCCGGCTGTTTGTCGGTGCCTCTTGCTAGCTTTGATTCTGGGCCACGGGAATTCTCCTCCGGCCCGCCGATGATAGCCCGGCTGTCGATGGGGAGGCCCCGTGTTCCTGCTTGAAGCTGCTGCCGCTGGCGCGCCGCCGGACCTGGTGTTTTCCGCCAGCGACCTTGTGGCTGCCAGCGAGTGCGAGTACCGCATGCTCCGGGTCCTGGACGAGAAGCTGGGCCGCTCCCCCAAGGCCGTCTTCCCAGCAGACGAGATGCAGGTCCGCGCCGGCGAACTGGGCGACCGGCATGAGCAAACCGTCCTTGCCAGCCTGGTTGCCAAGTACGGCGAATGGGATTCCAGCCGGGGTGCGGGCGTGTACTGCCTTGACCGTGGCCAGAACGTGCGCGGGGAACTGCAGGCCAAGCATGCGGAAACGGAGCTCGGACTGCGGTCCGGGGCGGACGTGGTGTTCCAGGCCACGTTCTTTGACGGGGAGTTTCTGGGTTACGCAGACTTCCTGGTCAACGAAGCCGCGGGCACCGGAGAGCCCGGCCGCTACGAGGTCTGGGACACAAAACTCGCCCGGCACGCCAAGGCGGGCGCCCTGCTCCAGCTCGCCGCCTACGGGGACCAGCTGCTGGAGATGGGCATTGAGCCCTCACCGATGGTCACGCTGGTGCTGGGCACGCGCATAGGTGAAGACTGGCTCCGCAGCAGCCACTCCCTGCCGGACCTGCTGCCTGTTTTCCGTGAACGGCGGCGCCGTTTCCGTGAACTGGTTGCGCACCACAGGGAGGCTGACGCCACGGTGCAGTGGCAGCAGCCGGGAATCGCCCACTGCGGCCGGTGCGATTACTGCGCCGAGCAGGTGCAGCTGCACCGGGACCTGCTGATGGTGGCAGGAATGTCTGTGGTGCAGCGAAAGAAACTGCACGCCGCCCGCATCACCACCATCGACGAACTCGCGGCAATGCCTGCCGGGGACGCCCGGAATTCCGTGGCCCGGCTCCGGTTGCAGGCGCGGATGCAGCTGGGGCTGGACGCCGCCGCGGGCTCCCGGACGTTCATCAAGGACGGCCATCCCCATACGGTCGCGTTCACTGTCCTGCCCGGAAGCACCATCGGGTCGCTCCCGCCGCCCAGCCCCGGAGACATCTTCTTCGATTTCGAGGGTGACCCCCTCTGGCAGGATCCCGCCACCGGAGCCTGGGGCATCGAGTACCTGTTCGGAGTGGTCGAGGCGCCGGCTCCAGACCATCACGGGGACCCGGTGTTCCGTCCGTTCTGGGCGCACTCCAGGTCCGGGGAGCGCCGCGCCTTCTTGGATTTCCTTGCCTACGTAGAGGAACGCCGGGCACGGTATCCGGACATGCACGTCTACCACTACGCGGCGTACGAAAAAACGGCGCTCCGCAACCTCTCGCTGGCGCACCAGGCCGGGGAGGAGACGGTGGACAAGTGGCTCCGGGAAGGGCTGCTGGTTGATCTTTACGCCACCGTCCGGCATTCGCTGCGCATTTCCGAGCCCTCCTACTCCATCAAGAAACTCGAACCGCTCTATATGGGCAGCAACCTGCGCTCGGGGGACGTGAAGGACGCCGGTGCCTCCGTGGTGGCCTACGCCGCCTATTGCGCGGCCCGCGATGCCGGGAATATGGCGGAAGCGGACAAGGTCCTCGCGTCCATCTCGGACTACAACCAGTACGACTGCCTGTCCACGCTCCGGCTCAGGGACTGGCTGCGGGAGGTGGGGGCGCAGGCCACCGCGCCCGCAGCATCCCCGGACCGCCGGGGTCCAGCCGAGCGCCAGCAAGCGCCGGAACAGCGGGCTGCCTCCGGGGAAAGTCCAGCGGAGGCCCGGCTGCGCGAGTATCTGGCAGACCTCCCGGACAACCGCTCCTGGACAGATGACGAACGCGCCATCGCGATGGTGGCCGCCGCCACCGGCTACCACCGCCGCGAGCGCAAGCAGTTCTGGTGGCAGCACTTCGACCGCGGGGAAGCACCGCTCGAGACCTGGGCGGACCAACGGAACGTGTTCGTGGTGTCCTCGGCCGAGGTCGTCTCCGACTGGGCGCTGGCCAAACCCCGGGAGCGTATGCGGACCCGGGTGCTCCGGCTCAGCGGCACCATGACCGAGGGGTCGGACTTCCGGGCAGAGTCCACCTGGTGCCGGCTCTACGATGCACCGCCCCCGGAGGGCATGGCCGCGCCGGACGCTGCTCCCGGTGCACGCGCCTACTCCTTCGGGACCAGGATCAGCGAGCTGGCTCCGGCCCCTGACAACCCGGAGCACACCATCATCACCATCGCGGAGCGCGAGTCGGGGAAGGTTGCCGCCTACCCGCACCTGCCCGTGGCCCTTACCGAGGACCAGCCGCTGGCCACCGCGAGCATCGAAGCTGCGATCGCGGAGATCGCCGCCGCCGTTGGCGCGTCCGTGCCATCGCTGCCCGCCCAACCCGGGCCGGACATCCTGCGCAAGCAGCCGCCGCGGTTCAGAAGCCTGGACGGACCGGTGGTCGTGCCCCATGGCACCGATGGTGCCGCGGACTACGCTGCGGCGATCACGGCGTCACTCCTGGACCTTCACCGCTCCTACCTCGCCGTGCAGGGCCCGCCGGGCACTGGAAAGACGTACGTCGGCGCCCACGTCATCGGCCGGCTGGTGAATGAGGGCTGGAAAATCGGCGTAGTAGGCCAGTCGCACAACGTGGTGGAGAACCTGCTCTGCTGCGCCATTGCCGCCGGCGGCGTTGATCCGGCGGCGGTTGCCAAGAAGCTGGCGGCCCCGCACGACGTTCCTTGGAAGTCCAGGGGCGACGGCGACGTCGCCCGACTGCTCGCATCCTCCGGCGGCTGCCTTGTGGGCGGAACGGCCTGGACCATGACCGGCAAGGAGGTCCCGGCCGGCTCCCTGGACCTGCTGGTGATCGATGAAGCCGGGCAGTTCTCGCTGGCCAACACTCTCGCTGTTTCCCGGGCCGCCAAGCGGCTGCTCCTGCTCGGCGATCCGCAGCAGCTGCCACAAGTCACCCAGGGCGCGCACCCCGAGCCCGTGGATGAGTCCGCACTGGGGTGGCTGGCCGCAGGCCACGCCACCCTGCCTGCCAGCCTTGGCTACTTCCTGGCCGACAGCTGGCGGATGCACCCGGAACTGTGCCGCGCAGTTTCCGGGCTCAGCTACGAAGGAAAGCTGAAGTCCGCCCCGGCAGCCTCGCAGCGGAAACTCGAGGAGCTGCCGCCCGGCGTCGAAACTGTGTTCGTGGAGCACACCGGCAACACCACAGCGTCCAGGGAAGAGGCTGCGGAGGTGGTCCGTCAGGCGCGGCGGCACCTTGGCCTGAAATGGAAACCGGGGGCGGAGAGCGAGGCGCGGCCCCTCGACCAGCAGGACCTGCTGGTGGTGGCCGCCTACAACGCCCAGGTCCACCTGGTCCGGAAAGCCCTGGAGGAAGCCGGGCTGCCGGATGTCCGGGTGGGAACCGTGGACAAGTTCCAGGGCCAGGAAGCACCCGTTGTGCTCGTATCCATGGCATGCTCCGCCGTGGCCGAGGCACCGCGGGGAGCTGAGTTCCTGCTCAACAGGAACCGGATCAATGTGGCCGTGTCACGCGGGCAATGGCGGGCCGTGATCATCCGCTCCCCCGAGCTCACCAGCTACGCGCCGCACAAGCCCGCAGCGCTGGAGGAGCTGGGTGCCTTCATTGGGCTCAGCCCGCGCACGTAAGCCAATTGGGTCAGGAGCCGTAAAGCTCAGCGCGCCCTGAACCCGCGGAAGCCACCCTCCGCCGCGGAGATGGAGTCCTCCACGCGCTCCACACGCCCGGGGGTGCGCCCGGAATTCAGCCAGGTCCGGAGTTCGTTGATTTTCCCCTGGGGTCCTTCGGCGACCAGGCCCACCGAGCCATCGGCGAGGTTCTTCACCTCGCCGGTGAGGCCGAGCTCTTCGGCTTTGCCCCTGGTCCAGTAGCGGAAGCCAACACCCTGAACCACGCCGAAAACCCGGGCAGTCAGCCGCACCGCACCCGCCTCGGATGACGCATCGCCCTCGGATGGCCGGGCGCCGTCAGAAGGATCGGGCACCTCGGATGACGGACCTGCGTGCCTGGCCAAGGTGCCTCCCCTCCGTTAGTGCCGTCCCCTCCCAACTAGGTAGCAGTAAGTGTCGTTTTGAGCGTCCAAAACGACACTTGGCGCTACCTAGTTGGGCAGGCGGACGGGCACTTAGTTGATGGTGATGTCGCGGGTGCTGTGATCGTAGCGGATGGTGACCGGGCCGCCGGCGTGGTGCAGTTCGTGGTTGGGGCCGTCGAACGCGCCGAACGCGCCGTAGTTCTCTTCCCAGGACCGGTTGAGGGCGATCTTGAAGGTGTAGAAACCGGCGGGCAGGTCGGCGTTCTTCTTCCAGAGCTGGTCCAGGAAGTCGAACTCCATCTGGGCTTCGTCGTACTGCGGTGCCCAGTTCTCCGGGGCGCCCAGGATCGTGTTGAAGTCGCCCGCTACAGCCACGGCTTCGGGCTGCGGGTGCGTCTCAACGTCCGCGTCCTCGAACGGCTCCGCTGCCACGGGTACGGCGGTTTCAGTGGCCTTGGCCGGCGCCTTGCGCGTGCGCACGGCTTTGACAACGGGCTCGACGGCGTCCTCGATCACCTTGGCTGCCTTGCCCACGGCGGCGGCGGCCTTCTTTGCCGGGGTCTTCTTTGCAGGAGCCTTCTTGGCGTCGGCGGCCACGGCTGCCGGCGCTGCCGCTTCGGGGACCGCGGTGGTCCTGCGCACGAAGCCCTCGGGAGCAGTGGGAACCTGGACCTCGGCAGGCACTGGAGCGCCGGCGTCGAGCGCGGTGGCAAAGGACACTGCGTCCGGGAAGGCAACCGTGGCGCGCATGCCTTCGTCAGTGATGGTCCAGCCGGACCGGCCCTTGACCAGCCAGCCGGCCTTGACCAGCTTTGCGGTGGCTGAGGTGAGCGTCTTGTGCCCGCGGGGAATTCCGCCGCTGAGCAGTTCAGCCTCGTGCTCGTTGAACGGCACGCGTGCCGTAGCCTCCGCGAGGACCTGCCCCGCGTTCAGTGCATCGCCGGACCACACGCCTTCGGTCAGGACATCCAGCACGGTCTTGAGGCGAAGGAAGGTGTTTTCTGCGGTGGACTTGGCCATGATTCCCCTTTATAAATGCGATCGGTCTTAGGCATCTTGCCAACTGCCGGTTAATTCGCGCGACTTGAAATGGTTAACACTGCGTGTCGTGACCGACTATTAAGCGGACGTCCCCACAAAATGAGGCTGAGGTCTCGGGAAACGGGCTGACTGCACAACCCTTGAGCGCTGACATGGGTGCGACATTGCACTTCCCCAGACACGCCTGCGGCACCCATATTAGCGGGATTAATCAGCGGCTGTTGCCTGGGACACGTTAAGCGCCCGCCACTTCGCCGCCGTTGAGTTCCTCCAGCAGTTCCGCCTTCCGTTCCTCGGAAGCGAAGGACGAATGGATCGAGTTCGCGGCCAGCCGGGCCTTGTCGAAATCGGAGAGCTCAAACACCGCCCCCAGCTGGGCGAAGTTGTCGTCCACATAGCCGCCAAAGTACGCAGGGTCGTCCGAGTTGACGGACACGTTCAGCCCCGCCGCGAGCATTGCGGGCAGCGGATGGTCGGCAAGGGTGTCCACGGCCCTGAGCCTGACGTTGGACAGCGGGCAGACGGTGAGCGGAATCCGCGCATCCACCAGGCGTTCCACCAGGTCCGGATCCTCCATGCAGCGGATGCCGTGGTCAATGCGTTCCACGCCCAGGATGTCCAGGGCTTCGATGATGTACGACGGCGGCCCCTCCTCGCCGGCGTGCGCCGTCAGCCGCAGGCCTGCTTCGCGTGCCTTGTCATAGAGCCGCTCGAATTTCGACGGCGGATTGCCCACCTCGGCGGAATCCAGGCCGACGGCGGAAATGGGTGCGTCCATGGCCAGCAAGCTGTCCAGCACTTCCAGTGCCGACTCCTCGGAAAGATCACGCAGGAACGCAGCGATCAGCAGGGTTGAAATCCCAAAGTCCTCCTGCGACGTTGCCAGTACGGACGCCACACCGTTGACGCAGGTCTGCAGGGAAATCCCGCGTGTGAGGTGGGCCTGCGGGTCCATCATGATCTCGGCGTGCCGCACCCCGGCTGCAGCTGCGCGCTCCAGGTAGGTCCGGGTCATGTCCGCGAAATCCTGCTCTGTCTGCAGCACAGCCATGTTGGCGTAGTACAGGTCAAGGAAGGACTGCAGGTCCGTGAACTCGTACCTTTCCCGGAGCTCGTCCAGGCCTGCGTACGGCAGGGTGATGCCGTTTCTCTCTGCGAGTGCGAAGATCAGCTCGGGCTGGAGGGTTCCCTCGATGTGAAGGTGCAGCTCCGCCACCGGGAGGAGCCTGGCCGGCACGTCAAGCCCAGCTTCGTCCGGTTCTGTATCAGGCACGGCAGTGCCGTCCGCAAAGTTATCCATCGGGTCAGGATAATGCCCGGGGCCCGAATCGCCACTAGAGTCGAACCAATGCAGAACGCTAAGCACGCTGATGACCTGCAGTACCCCGCTCCTTCACCTTCCGCCGACGGTTTTGTCCGCGTCCGCGGAGCCCGCGAAAACAATCTCCGCAACGTGGATGTGGATGTCCCGCGCGACGCGATCGTGGCGTTCACCGGCGTCTCAGGCTCGGGCAAGTCCTCGCTGGCGTTCGGCACCATCTACGCCGAGGCGCAGCGGCGCTACTTCGAGTCCGTGGCTCCGTACGCGCGCCGCCTCATCCAGCAGGGGCACAATCCGAAGGTGGAGCTGATCAGCGGACTGCCTCCCGCCGTCGCGCTTCAGCAGCGCCGCGGCGCACCCAGCAGCCGGTCCACCGTGGGAACAGTCACCACGCTCTCCAACTCCCTGCGCATGCTTTTCTCCCGGGCCGGCACCTACCCGGCAGGCTCCACCCAGCTGGACTCGGACACCTTCTCCCCCAACACCGCCGCCGGCGCCTGCCGGGAATGCCACGGCCTGGGCACCGCGCACACGGTGACAGAGTCCTCGCTGGTCCCGGACCCGTCACTCAGCATCCGGGACGGCGCCATCGCGGCGTGGCCCGGCGCCTGGCAGGGGAAGAACCTGCGGGACATCCTCACCCACCTGGGCTACGACGTCGACGTCCCCTGGCGCAAGCTGCCCAGGAAACACCGCGACTGGATCCTTTTCACGGAGGAGCAGCCGGTGGTGGAGGTGACTCCGCAGCGTGACCGGGTGGCCAAACCGTACAAGGGACGGTTCTGGAGCGCCCGGAGCTATGTGCTCCATACGCTGGCTGATTCGCAGAGCGCCTCGATGCGTGAACGCGTGCTTGCCTACATGGAGTCCGGGCCGTGCCTCCGCTGTTCCGGGACGGGGCTGGTGCCGGAGGCCCTGGCCGTCACGTTTGCGGGCAGGACCATCGCGGAACTCAACAGGCTTCCGATGGCGGAGCTCGCCGAGGTTGTCCGTCCCACCGCTGCATTGGACGACGCCGGCACGGCGTCCCGCAGGCAGCTTTCCGGGGAGTCCAACGAGGTGGCGGTGGCCATCACCCGGGACCTGCTGCAGCGCATCACGGTCCTGCTGGACCTCGGGCTGGGCTACCTGGCGCTCGGCCGGGCCACCCCCACCCTTTCGCCCGGCGAGATGCAGCGGCTCAGGATCGCCACGCAGCTGAGGTCGGGCCTGTTCGGTGTGATCTACGTGCTGGATGAACCCTCCGCCGGCCTTCATCCGGCAGACGCCGAGCCGCTGCTGGAAGTGCTGGAGCAGCTGAAAGCGTCCGGCAACTCGGTATTCGTGGTGGAACACAACATGGACGTGGTCCGCAGGGCCGACTGGCTGGTGGACGTGGGCCCGCGCGCCGGCGAAGGCGGCGGCGAAGTGCTCTACAGCGGACCTGTCGACGGCCTCGCCGGGATCGAGGCGTCAGTCACCAGGCCGTTCCTGTTCGACGACGGCGGCTCTGTCCCGCACGGCGGTTCCAGTTCCGGCGGGGCCAGGGAGCCGCAGGAGTGGCTGGAACTGACGGACATCAGCCTGCACAACCTGCGCGGACTGGATGCAGAGTTCCCCTTGGGCGTGCTGACAGCCGTCACCGGTGTTTCAGGCTCCGGTAAATCCACTCTTGTGGGCAAAGTCCTGGGCGAGGTTGTCGCCTCTGCGCTCAAGAGCCCGGTGGAGCAGGAGGACCCCGCGGAGACCCTGGAGCTGGGAAACGTTCGGGGCAACCACCGCATCGACCGGCTCGTGACCGTGGACCAGAAGCCCATCGGCAGGACCCCGCGTTCCAACCTGGCCACCTACACCGGACTTTTCGACGCCGTCCGCAAGGAATTCGCGGCCACCGGGCAGGCCAAGGCGCGCGGTTTCGGCGCCGGCAGGTTCTCTTTCAACGTGGCTGGCGGGCGCTGCGAAACCTGCCAGGGCGAAGGGTTTGTGGCCGTCGAACTACTCTTCCTGCCCGGCAGCTACGGCCCCTGCCCGGAGTGCGAGGGATCCCGCTACAACCCCGCAACACTTGAGGTGCGGTACCGGGGCCTGAATATCGCCGAGGTTCTGGCCATGACGGTGGATGCCGCCTCCGAATTCCTGGCCGGCATCCCTGCTGCCGCGAGGAGCCTCAAGAGCCTGCGGGACGTGGGTCTCGGCTATTTGCGGCTGGGGCAGCCCGCCACCGAACTCTCCGGCGGCGAGGCGCAGCGCATCAAGCTCGCCACCGAGCTGCAACGGGCGCAGCGCGGCCACAGCCTCTACCTCCTCGATGAACCGACCACCGGGCTGCATCCGGCCGATGTGCAGCTCCTGATGGCCCAGCTCCACGGCCTGGTGGACGCCGGCAACTCGGTGGTGGTGGTCGAGCACGACATGGCAGTGGTGGCGGGGGCAGACTGGGTCATTGACCTTGGGCCGTCAGGAGGGGACAAGGGCGGGCAGATCATGGCAGCCGGGACGCCCGCCGCCGTCGCAAATTCCACCCGCAGCCGCACCGCTTCCTATCTGGCCGCTGCGCTCGGCCAGGCAACCACCAGCCAACACCCAGGAAAATCTCGATTTGATAACGCCCGGGTGATGTCCTAGCGTGAAACGCATGCCCGCTGCTCGCGGGCGAAGGAATGCCCGGTGCTGCCTCCACCACAACTGCCCAGCAGGCAGCCACCGAAATTGACCTCTATTCGTCAGGGGCGGGCAGTGGCGCGATGATCTCCGGGGACGGAACCAGCGCAGGTGGCCTTCAGGAGCATCACCATCATGAAAAACACCAAATTCCGTACTGCCGCGCGCCGCGGAGCCACTGTAGCCGCCATCTCCGTGGCAGGCCTGGCGATCTCAGCCACGGCGGCCAACGCCACCACCAGCACGTCCACCTGGGACGCGCTGGCGCAGTGTGAGAGCGGCGGCAACTGGGCCACCAACACCGGGAACGGCTACTCCGGCGGACTGCAGTTCAGCCCCACCACCTGGGCTGCCTACGGAGGCACCGGCTCAGCCGCGGACGCCAGCCGGGAGCAGCAGATCGCCGTAGCCGAGCAGGTCCAGGCCTCACAGGGCTGGGGCGCCTGGCCGTCCTGCGCCGCGCAGCTGGGCCTGAGCGGCGGCGCCACCGGAGCAGTCCAGGCAGCGCCGGTCCAGAGCGCTCCGGTCCAGGCCGCGCAAACCTCTCCGGTCCAAAGCGCACCCGTTGCCCAGGCGCCGGCGGCAAAGCATGCCACAACAGTGGCCCTCAGCGGCGAGACCTACACGCTGCAGGCCGGTGACACCCTGAGCATCGTGGCCCAGAAGCTTGGCGTGGAGGGCGGCTGGCAGCACCTGGCCGACGCCAACACGGACACCATTTCTGATCCCAACCTTGTTTTCGAGGGTCAGGTCATCCAGCTCCCCGCGTAGTGGCTGCACAGGCCCTGCGGCTTGTCACAGCCGGGGCCAGCCACGGCGGGGCGCCAGCCCCAGCGGCACCACCGACAGGTCGGCGATAGACAAATTCCGTTGACCAAAAACGACGCCGGCACGCCCCCATAAGGGACGTGCCGGCGTCGTTCTTTAATCCCTACAGGCACCGCCTGGCGGGTCAGCTTGCTGCCGGCAGCTCCCGCACGATGCGCACCTTCCAGGCGGAGTCGTCGCTGGTGTCCAGCAGGGCGACGGTGCCGTGGGCCAGGTTGAGGGCGACGCGCTTTGCGGCGAGCAGTTCCAGGTAGAGGTGCTCGTTCATCCGCGCAGGGGTGTCGATCATGTATTTCACGGCGTCGCGCACCTTGCGGTAGTTGGCGCTGCGCTCGCGGTGCATGTGCAGCTCCAGGGCGGAGCGCTGCTTGAGCCGCGGCTCATGGCGGTTGAGCCATGAAACAGCCGCGTGTACGGCCACCACGAGGGTGAGCGACACGGCGTAGATCCACCAGCCGCTGGAGAGCAGGAACAGCGGCAGGTTCCCGATGGCTACAATGGCGATCACTACGCGGAGGGCGGCGATCCGGCGCATTGTCCGGGCGACTGCAGCCATGCCGTCGCGGAAGCGGTGCTGTTCCTTGCGCGCCGCGGCAGGATCGATGGTGAACTCGTCAAGGACCAGGATGCCCTTTGCTTCCGGGCTTAGCATCTGCCCGTAGCGGGGCACGAAGGCCGGGGCGGTTCCGGTGGTTTTTTCAACTGTTGATGTCATGAGTGAGCTTCCAAAACGCTGGGGTGGTTGCGGTGATCTTAGTGCCTGGAGGCCACTGGCGTATGCATGCGTCCACGATGTGAACATCCAGGACATCCCCATGTGGCCCGTGGCACTGCAATTGGCACATCCGCCAGGTGCCGTCAGACTGAAGAGATGCAAACCTTCCTTCCGTACCCCGATTTCCGGCAGAGCGCCGCCGCCCTGGACACCGCCAGGCTGGGCAAGCAGCGCGTCGAGGCGCTGCAGACGCTTCGATCCCTGGTGCTTCCGGGCTACGGCTGGCAGACCCACCCGGCCATCCGGATGTGGATGGGTTACGTGCCGGCCCTCACCCTGTACGGCCTGGCAATGGTGGACGAGTGGACCAAGCGCGGCCACCCCGACAACACCCGGGCGAACATCACCGAGTTCGCACCGCAGGCCGCGCACCCGGACTATGCGGCGAAGATTCCGATGCCGCCGTGGCTTGGGGATGCTGATTTCCACCTCAGCCACCGCTCCAAGCTGGTGCGCAAGGAACCGAAGTTCTACAGCTCAGTGTTCACCGATGCAATCCCCGAGATGGACTACATCTGGCCGGAGCCCAAGCATGAGTTCCTGCCGCAGGAGCCCGAGGGCGACATTCTGTGGATCCTCCGTTCACCGCACCACGACGTCGACCCCCAGACGCTGAACACAGTGGCGCTTCCGCCGGTGAACCGGAGCTCCGCGGCCGCAGCGGCGGCCGTTCTTGGCGACGATGACTACTCACCTGTCTTCCTCGACGACGGATCCCGCCGTCCTTCCCGGCAGCCCCGGAAGGCGCCGCCCAGGCAGCTGGTCAAGAAGCCAACCCGCAAACGCCTCGCACAGGAGGAAGCGTTCTCGACGCTGCCGGGCAAAACCCCGGTGGCCGTTCCGTTCGAGCACGGCGCGAAGTTCGCGGTGGGACAGGTGATGGGCCGGCCCATCACGCTGGAGGACGGCAGGTTCGGCAGGAACTTCACTGTTACTGAAATCATTGACCGCTCCGCTTTTGCCTACCCGGCCCTTCTCCAGGACCCGCGAGTCTTCTTCCCGGTTGAGGCGCCGTAAGGCATGACCATCCTTTTAGCCGGCTGCGGTGACTTGGGGACTGAGGCCGGGATGCGGTTCCACGCCCTTGGCCACCGGGCTGTCGGCTGGCGCCGTTCCCCTGCCAAACTGCCGGCGGCCATCGAAGGTGCAGCCGCGGACCTGAGCGCGCCCAACCTGCCGCCAGTCCCGGCGGACACCACCGCCGTCGTCATAGCGGTAGCTGCCGACTCGCCGACGGAGGAGGCCTACCGGGCCGCCTACATGGACGGTCTCACCCATGTGCTTGATGCCTTGGAACGCGACGGCGTCAGGCCCCGGCGGGTGCTCTTCGTTTCCTCCACGGCGGTTTACGGCGATGCCGGGGGCGGTTGGGTGGATGAAAATACGCCTCCCCGCCCGGGCGGGTTTTCCGGCCGCGTCCTGCTGGAAGCGGAGCAGCTGCTGCAGGCAACATTCAGCGGAACGGCAACCACTGCGACGTCCCTCCGGCTGGGCGGCATCTACGGACCTGGCCGCACCCGCCTGATCGACCAAGTCCGCGGCGGCACCGCCGTGGTCCCGGAAGATGCCAGGTACACCAACCGCATCCATCGCGACGACGCCGCTGCCGCCATCGTGCACCTGGCCACCATGCCTCCAGAACCGGCCCCCGTTTATGTCGGCGTGGACAACGACCCCGCCGATCTTGGGACGGTGCTGCGCTTCCTCGCCGCGGAGCTGGGGCTTGAGGAGCCACCCGTGGGTGATGCCGGGCCCGCACGGGGCGGCAACAAGCGCTGCCGCAACGAACTGCTGCGCAGCACGGGGTTCCAATTCGCGTTCCCCTCGTTCCGGGAGGGCTACCGGGACATCCTCGCCGGCAATGGGGTACGCCACCCATAGGTTGCGGCCGCACAGCGGAGCCAGCGTTTAGGCTGGCAGCTTGGGCCTCGGGCATATAGGAAGGCGTAACCCATGGATTTTCGGCACATCATTGAAACGGTCGGCGAGTTCGTCGATTTTGCGGGGGTGGCCGTGATGGTGATCGGGGCCCTCATCTCCATCCCGCTCGCGCTTCGCGGCCACCAGCCCCGCAAACTGCCCGCCGGCGCCGAAAAGCTGACGTTGTACCGCTCCTACCGTCAGCTGCTGGGCAGGTCCATCCTCCTGGGACTTGAGCTGCTGGTGGCCGCAGACATCATCCGCACCGTCGCCGTCACCCCAACCTTCGAAAGTGTCGGCGTTCTCGCCGTCATCGTGCTGATCCGGACGTTCCTCAGTTTCTCGCTGGAGCTGGAAATCACCGGGCGCTGGCCGTGGCAGAAGGAGTCCCGGGAGTCCGGCGACCCCGCGGGCGCCCCCGCAGGCTAAGCGCCGCGTGACGGCCGGCCGCCTCCGGTAGGCTTCGCACGTGGACACCCACCCAACAGCCGCAGGTCTCTGGCCCGCCCCGCCTGAGCTGCCACCGCCCCGCATCATGGACCAGCAGTGGGCCGACGCCATATTCCTTCATTGGCGCATCCCGGAAAACGTCGCAGCCCGTTTTATGCCCCCTGGAGTGCAACCAGACCTCTTCGACGGCAGTTCATGGGTGGGGCTTATCGGTTTCCGCATGGAGAACGCCGGAATCGGACGCGGCCCCGGGATCCCGTACCTGGGCAGCTTCAATGAGGTCAACGTGCGCCTCTACTCGCGGGAACCCGACGGAACCCGGGGCGTGGTTTTCCTGAGCTTGGACGCGGACCGGCTGCCAGTGGTTGTGGCGGCCCGGGCAGCGGGAATTCCCTATGTGTGGTCGCGGATCCGCTATTCCCAGATGAGGCCGCCGGGCAATGAAGCATTCGGATTTTCGGTCAGGCGCTTCAGGCAAGGGGCACGGAGCAGCTTCGCCGTCGAACCCCGGTCCGGTGCCGCAGTCGACGACCCGTTATCCATCTTTCTGACGGCGAGGTTCGGCATGCACGGTGCATTCCGCAGGCGGAGCATCTACATTCCCAACACCCATGAACCATGGCCGCTGCGCCGCGCCAGTCTGCACCATGTGCAGGATGAACTGATTGCCTCAGCGGGTATCGGGGTGAGCGGGCCGCCTGAATCGGTCCTGTTTTCGCCTGGCGTGCGGACCCAGTTCGGACGGCCGAGGCTGATGGGGAGCCCCCGCCACCCTGCGGTTGCCTAGGTGTCCTGCCAGCCCCGGCCTTCGCTGAACGTGGCCACGAGCGTCCCAACTCCGGCCTGAAGGGAACTGGACGGGTCAAAGTAGAGGGAACCTTCAGAGGCCCGGCTGTGCAGGATCAACTGCTCAGCCTCAAGCTTCGCTTCGGGAACGGTGGCAGCGATGATGCCGGTCCTGGCCGGCAGTTCCGGGGTGTGGACCACTTCAGCATCGGTCTCCGACAACGGAATAGTGGTCCCGGGGTTGATCTCATCATGGGGAAACTCAAACTCGGCTTCGTCGGGCGCGGCGGGAATCGTGTACTCCAGGAAATAAGTCATGAAGCAACCTTTGCAGAAACCACCTGCCGCCGAAAGTCGGCCGGGGCCGGAGCCATTCCACACGTGTCTTCCCACGTCAACGGACCGCTCCTATACTTGCCGGATGATGATGTCGCTGTGGTTTGGCGTCATAGCATCCAGCGCTCTCGTCCTGGGTGCGCTCATCGGCGTACGGTTCGAACTTCCCAAACGGCTCCTTGCCATGCTCCTGGCCTTCGCGGCCGGATCGCTCATCACTGCCCTGGCTTTCGAACTGTTCCAGGACGCCTACGAACGCGGCGGCATCCTCCGCGCAGCCATTGGTTTGATGCTGGGTGCCGTCGTCTTCACGGTTCTGAGCGCTTTGCTGGACCGGTGGGCACAGGCCGGAGACCAGAAGCAGGCCAAGGCGGCGGACGAGTTCCAGGGCAGCGCCAAACTGGATACCGACGCTGCGGCGAGCGACAAACGCCCAACCTCTGCCTCGACGGGCGGAGCGGCAGGCCTGGCATTGCTGGCGGCCGTCACCTTGGACGGCGTCCCGGAAAACCTTGCCCTCGGAATCTCTTTGGGAGAAGGAACGGGCGGCCTGGCGCTGCTGGCCGCCATCTTTGTATCGAACTTCCCTGAAGCCCTGGTAGGTTCAGCTTCGATGCGGAGCCAGGGCCGGTCTGCAGGCAGCATCATCGGGCTGTGGGTGTCATGTGCCGTTCTGCTGGTCATCGCCGTCGTTATCGGAGCCGGCCCCCTGTCCGGAACCGATCCCGAGGCAATATCAATACCGCTGGCATTTGCTGCCGGCGCGGTGATCGCATCCCTGGCGGACACCCTGATGCCGGAAGCCTACGAACACGGCGGCCCCGCGGTGGCCCTCAGTACTGCGGCAGGATTTGTCCTGGCGTTCATACTCTCGCTCGCCTGAAGGTGCAGGAAACGGCTACTTGTCCAGGCCGGCCTTCCGCAGCGCCTCAGCCATAGCCGTGTTGACAGGGGCTTCCTTCCTGGCGGGAGCCGGCGCCGCGGATGAGCGGGCTGGCGACGGCATGTTCCGTGCCGGAGTGCCGCCCTTCTCCCTGCCGCGTTCCCGGGGTCGTGAACTGTTGCCGGCGCGTCCTGAGCCCGGCCCGCCAACGGAGGGTTCGTCGTCGAGCCTCAAGGTCAGCGAAATCCGTTTCCGGTCAGGATCCGCTTCCAGCACCTTCACCCGGACCACCTGGCCGGACTTAACCACTTCCCGCGGATCGGAAACAAAACGGTTCGCCATCGCCGAGACGTGGACCAAACCATCCTGGTGGACGCCCACATCCACGAACGCGCCGAACGCAGCGACGTTGGTCACCGTTCCTTCCAGCACCATCCCGGGCTTGAGGTCGGAGATCTTCTCGATTCCCTCGGAAAAGGTGGCGGCCGCAAACGCCGGACGCGGGTCCCGGCCCGGCTTGTCCAGCTCGGACAGGATGTCCTGCACCGTGGGCAGGCCCAACGCATCGTCCACGAAGTCCCGCGGGTCCAGGGAGGAGGCCGGCGTGGAACCGGCCGCAGCCAGGATCTTCCGCGCCACGGCATAGGACTCCGGATGCACACTGGATGCGTCCAGCGGCTCCGCTCCCCCGGTGATCCGGAGGAAGCCGGCGCACTGCTCGAACGCCTTGGCGCCGAGCCGCGGCACCTTTTTCAGGTCCGTGCGCTTGGCGAAGGGCCCGTGTTCGTTCCGGTAAGCCACGATGTTCTCGCTCAGCAAGGGCCCGACGCCGGCCACGCGGCTGAGCAGCGCGGGCGAGGCAGTGTTGACGTCCACGCCCACGGCGTTCACGCAGTCCTCCACCACGGCGTCCAGGCTACGGTCCAGTTTCGAGGCTGTCACGTCGTGCTGGTACTGGCCCACACCGATGGATTTCGGATCGATCTTTACCAGCTCTGCGAGCGGGTCCTGGAGACGGCGGGCAATGGAGACCGCACCGCGAAGGGACACGTCCATCCCCGGCAGTTCGGCAGCTGCCAGGGCCGACGCCGAATAGACGGACGCGCCGGCTTCGGACACCACCAGCTTCTGCGGCTTCCGGTCCACTTCCGGCAGCCGCTTGATCAGCTCGGCCGCGAGTTTGTCAGTCTCCCGCGACGCCGTGCCGTTGCCAATGGCGATGAGTTCGACGGCGTGCTGGCGCGCCAGCCGCACCAGGGTTGCCAATGCTTCGTCCCACTTCCGGGCGGGAGCATGCGGGTAGACGGTGTCCGTGGCCACCACCTTGCCGGTGCCGTCCACCACAGCCACTTTGACGCCGGTGCGGAGCCCCGGGTCCAGGCCGAGGGTGGCCCGGTTCCCTGCGGGCGCGGCCAGCAGTACGTCGCGCAGGTTGGCGGCGAAGACCCGGACGGCCTCGTCCTCGGCGGCAGCGAACAGTTTGCCGCGGAGATCCGCCGTCAGACGGGACAGCAGACGTGACCGCCATGCCACCTGCGCGGTCTGGACCAGCCACTGGTCGGCGGGACGGCCACGGTCGGCGACCCCGAGGCACCTGGCCACCGCGGCCTCGTACCGCGAGCGCGCGGCGGCAAGGCCGTCGTCGTCCGTTGGATCCGCCTCGGCGAGGTCCAGCTCAAGGACGCCGTCCTTCTCGCCGCGGAGCAATGCGAGGACGCGGTGGGAAGGCATCCCGGCGGGCGCCTGGGCGAACTCGAAGTAGTCGGCGAATTTCTGGCCGTCGGTTTCCTTCCCCTTCTTCACGCGGGACACCATGCGGCCTTGCGTCCACAGCCGCTCGCGCAAGGTGGCCGCGAGGTCAGGGTCCTGCGCCACCCTCTCAACCAGGATGGCGCGCGCCCCGGCGAGCGCCGCAGCGGGGTCGGTGATGGCGTGCTCGGCGTTGAGGTACTTGGCGGCCTCGCGTTCCGGGTCCAGGTCAGGCCGCTTGAGCAGGGCATCCGCCAGGGGCTCCAGGCCCGCCTCCCGCGCAATCTGTGCCTTCGTCCGCCGCTTGGACTTGAACGGCAGGTAGATGTCTTCAAGCCGGGACTTCGTGTCCGCGGCAAGGATGGCCTTCGCCAGTTCAGGAGTCAGCTGCCCCTGCGCTTCGATCGCATCGAGCACCGAACGACGGCGGTCTGCTAGTTCGCGGAGGTAGCGGAGCCGTTCGTCGAGCTCGCGGAGCTGGGTATCGTCCAGCGTCCCCGTGGCCTCTTTGCGGTACCGGGCGATGAACGGCACGGTGGATCCGCCGTCGAGCAGTTCAACAGCGGCCTTCACCTGCCAGGCCTTGACACCCAGCTCTGCGGCTATCTGCGAGTAGATGGCATCGTCCGGTTTCGTGGACGGGGACGGAGCGGAGGGGGCCTGCGGCAGTTGAGTCACCAGAACATCTTGCCTTACGGGCTTGCCCCGCTCCACTGCCCGGCGCGGCGGCCGTCTGCTCGCACGGGCCGGCTAAGGTATTCCGCTCCCGCCCGCAAAGTGCTGTAGTGGAGATGCCGTCACAGACGCCCAATGCTCGAGGAAGAGGCCACCATGCGGGAACTGCTTATCGTCTTTCAGGAGGGGTTCGAGGAGGCCAACATCACTGTGACGGTGAACGGCAAACAGGCAAGACGGGACCTCGGTGTGTCCACCAATCCGATTTTGGGCATTGCCAACGAGGTGTCCGTGGAGCTGCCGGCGAAGGGCGCACAGGTGGGCGTTGAGGTGACCAACCGGGGGCTGAAGGCGATCACAAAGGTCAGCGGCAAGCCGAAAAGCGTGCTGGTTTCAATCGAGGACGGCCAGCTGGTAATGAGGGAAGGGACCGGCCGGGAGGCTGTGCTTTAGCGGCATGCGCTTGCCGAAAACCAGGCCTAGCAAAAGTCCATTCGCTGGAGTAGCATCTGATCACCGCCGGCATCCCTGAGGACCCGGCGGGCCAAGTTAACAGTCTGAGCCGGAGGCCGTCGGATGGCCCTCGGCGCCAGCTGCCGGGACAGCACACCGCGCAGCCAGCGACGGCGGCACCCAATGCCGGGTGCCGCCGTCGTCGTTAATCCCGTCCTAGTTCTGGTAGGCCGGGTAGTCCGTGTATCCCCGGGCGCCGTCGGCGTAGAACGTGGACGGGTCCGGCTCGTTCAGCGGGAGGCTTTCCTTCCAGCGGCGGGCAAGGTCCGGGTTGGCGATGGCGGGACGGCCCACCACCACGGCGTCGGCGAGGCCGTCTGCCACCAGGGACGTGGCCTCATCACGGGTGGTGACCACGCCGAATCCGGTGTTCACCAGGAAGGCCCCGCCAAAGCGGGCACGGAGATCCTGCACCAGTTCCCCTGACGGCTCGTGGTGCAGGATGCTCAGGTACGCAAGGTTGAGCGGGGCGATGCTGTCCACGAGCACCTCGTACGTGGCACGGACGTCCGCGGCATCAGTTTCGGCAATGCCCTGCACGTTGTGCTCCGGGGAGATGCGGATGCCAACGCGGTTGGCGCCAACGGCGGCCACCACGGCGTTGACGGTTTCGATGACGAACCGGGCACGGTTCTCGGGCGAGCCGCCGTAGCTGTCGTCGCGAACGTTGGAGTTGGGCGCCAGGAATTCGTGCAGCAGGTAGCCGTTGGCTGAGTGCAGTTCGACGCCGTCGAATCCGGCCTCGATGGCGTTGAGCGACGCGTTCACGAACTCCTGGATCACCATGGGCAGCTCATCCGTGGTGAGCGCATGCGGCACCGGGTAGGGCTGCTTGCCAAGCGGGGTGCGGACTTCGCCTTCAATGGCGACGGCGCTGGGAGCCACCAGCGCAAGGCCGCCGGTGATGTCCGGGTGCGAGACGCGGCCGCCGTGCATGATCTGGGCGAACATGCGGCCGCCTTCGGCGTGGACGGCGTCGGTGACCTTCTTCCAGCCGGCAACCTGTTCTTCGGTGACGATGCCCGGCTGGCCGGCGTAGGAGCGGCCGGCCGGTGCGGGGAACGTTCCTTCGCTGACGATGAGGCCAAGGGACGCGCGCTGGCGGTAATGCTCGACGACGAGCGGGCCGGGGACGCCTTCCTCACCTGCGCGGAGCCGCGTCAAAGGCGCCATGACCAGCCGGTTGGGGAGTTCAAGTTCGCCGAGGGTGAGAGGGGAAAACAGCATGTGCAGTTCCTTTCGAAGGCTGAAGACGTACTGTCCTTGCCAACCGGGAAGCATCTGCTGCTATTCCGGCTGCGATGGGAATCACAGCGGGTTCGCAGGCAAACCCTGGCCTTGTTGGGGCCCTACCGAGGCGCACCGGGGCAGCCCTGGCCGTGGGGATTCGCGTTGCAGTCGTCGGCGTAGTTCCGGGTGAGCGAGCGCCACACGCTGATGGTCTGGGGAGCAGCGCTGAACTGGCCCTGGCCCGGGATCGGCAGGGCCGGCCCGGCGTTGACCGAGTACGTTCCCTGGAAGGTGGTGGTCAGCACCACTTGGAAGTCACCCGTGGCGCCGTAGGCGTGACTCGTCCGGGTCTTCTCGCCCCAGCGGTCCTGCGGCAGGGGTCCGCCCATTGACGGCTGGGGACCGAACACGGTGCCGTCCCCGTAATTCCAGGTGTACTGGACCGGGGTGGCGACGATGTGCACCTGCTGCCCGAACATGGTGACGTCGAACTGCTGTTCAGCTGCCTCCGCGTAGAAGTTGGTTTCGGCACCCCTCAATGTGTGGGGACTCGGTTGGGCCACCACGGTCCCGGCGTTGACCGGAAGGCTCTGGAACTGCCGCTGGATGTCGGCGGCGATCTGTTCCAAGACGTCAACGGGCTTCTGGTCATAAATGCATGTTGGGCCGGCGAAGAACGAATAGACATCGAGGGCCTTCAACGACCGGTACCAATTCACAGTCCGCCCATTTTCCCCGTCGGTACATTGGACATCCGGGCCGCTGCAGTTGGACCCGTCCAGCGTTGGATCGGTTCGGCAGACATGCTTGAAGCGGTATTTGAAAGGGTCTGTGGGAATGCCAATCGGTACAGTCGTCCAACCCTTGCTGGCCGGATCTTGGTACCACCCCGAGGCTGCCGCACCGTTGCCCTCCCAGCCAGTCCCGATCGACGGTGAACTCGCCGTGTCCGCCCAAGCTCCGGCAATTGGAAGCCAAAGAAACAATAAGGCCACTACCGCTATCTCGAGGCAGCGATCGCGGAAGTCTCGCCGCCTCATCACTGCACCAGGTGCTCTACCGTCTTGGCCTTCCACCCACCACCGGCAAATTCTGCGACGACTATGTCGCCCACGGCAGGCTTACGAGGAACCGACCCCTTGATAGTGCCGTCTGGCAAGTGATAATCGACGGTGTCTTGGTAAACCTGAACGATTGCTTGGTATTCCCTTGGGCCGGTTTCAATGAAGTCGCTATGCACGCCTTCTACGACCATTTTCCCGCCTGCCAACCAGCGACCCTCTGCGTGCCAATCAGTAACTTCTGTCCTTACCTTCGCGCAGCTCGCGCACGTCGGACCGGATATTGCTTCCAAGGGGCCCATTTCCCCGGTTTCATAGGCGTAGCTAAGGGTGGAGTACCAATACCTGGCGAAAGCCTCCAGTCCCTCCTTCGTCTCCGTCTTTGCCACCTCGGGCAGCACCGGGACGGGGACGTTTTGGGCCGGCCCGGATGCATCAGCCGGCTTGTAGACGGCGCTCGGCGTTGGCGTCGGGGAAGGGCTGCTGCTGGCTGGAGTTGTAGCCGTCGCCGTCGCCGTGCCGGGGTCTGCAGGCGCGCCACCCGCGCAGCCGGCGAGTATCAGCCCCGCTGCAACGATAAAGGCGGCAGCACTGGACCGGGCTTGCCAAGGCGTAGGGACGTTCTGTGATGTCATGGGCCGCTAATCCCCCAGTAGTTTCAAGACGGCTTGCTCCGGACAATGACTTAAGGGTAGCCCAGGTCACAATTCAGCGATCAAACTTATCCACAGCTACCTCGCCAACTTTTACCACCACCACCGGCCGGGGAAAAGTCATAAAGAAAGCCGGCATATAAGCACCGGCTTTCCCTATTACAGCCAATGGCTACTTCTGCGGCGGCAGCACCAACTCCCCTGTCTTGTCCGTGGACAAAGCGAGTGAAGAAACATACTGCGGGCCGCCGTCGTCAGCATCCTTCGCCGAACGGACCATGTCCGGACGCTCGAACTCAATTCCGGTCACGTGGCACAGGAGCCTGGCGTCGCTCGGGTTCCCGTCGGCGTCGAACATCGGCAGGTCAATACCGTCGTCGGCGCGCCGGAGGTAGTACTGACCGCGGGTGGCCAAGGCCAGCACCGGTGGAAGGACCAGCGCCAGGCCCACCGCAAAGATGGGCGAGAACGGCTGGATCGCGGAACCGAATGCTCCGAAGAACACCGCAATCGAGATCCCTGCGGAAGCCAGCATCGAGACGAACCCTACCGGGTTCACGGCATACAGCATGCCGCGGCGGAACTCGGGAACCTTGGGGGAAATCTTCAACAGGTACTTGTTGATGGCAATGTCGGACGCGACCGTCACCACCCAGGCCATGGCGCAGTTGGCGTAGAACCCGAGGATGGTGTTGAGGAAGTCGAACATGTTGGCTTCCATCAGGACCAGGGCAATGGCCAGGTTGACCACCACGAAGACCATCCGGCCGGGGCAGGTCTTGGTAATGCGTGTGAAGCTGTTGGTCCATGCCAGCGAGCCGGAGTAGGCGTTGGTGACATTGATCTTGATCTGCGAGATGACCACCAGCACCACGGCGAGCGTCATGGCCAGCCAGGCCGGCATCATCTCCCGGTAGACGCCCAGGAACTGGTGCACCGGCTCGTTGGCGGTCGCCGAGGCTGCGGGATCCAGCGTGGCGATGAGGTAGATGGCAATGAACAGCCCGACAATCTGCTTGACCGCCCCGAAAATCACCCAGCCCGGCCCCGCCAGGATCACGGCGCGCCACCACGCACCCTTGTCGGCCTCAGTGCGCGGCGGCATGAAGCGCAGGTAGTCGATCTGCTCGGCAATCTGTGCCATCAGGGACAGGCAGACGCCGGCAGCCAGCATGACGGACGCGAGGTTCGGGCCGCCGTCACCCGATTCGCCTGTATAGGCGAAGAAGGTGTTGATGCTCTCCGGGTGCGAGACCAGCAGGTACCCCACCGGCACCACCATCAGGAGCAGCCACAGCGGCGTGGTCCACACCTGCAGCTTGGCCAGGGTGTTCATCCCGTAGATCACCAGCGGAATGATGATCACGGTGGATGCGGCGTACCCGAGCCACTGCGGAATCCCCAGGCCCACTTCCAGGCCCTGGGCCATGATGGAGCCTTCGAGGGCGAAGAAAATGAAGGTGAACGTCGCGAAGATGACGTTGGTGACCACAGACCCGTAATAGCCGAATCCCGAGCCGCGGGTAATGAGGTCCAGGTCAATGTTGTAGCGTGCCGCGTAATATGCCAGCGGGAAACCCGTGGCAAAGATGATCACGGCGGCCACCAGGATGCCGAAAATGGCGTTGACGGTGCCGTACGCGATGCCGATGTTCGCGCCGATGGAGAAGTCCGCCAGGTAGGCAATACCACCCAAAGCACTGGTGGCCACAACACCGGCACTCCACTTCCGGTAGGAGCGCGGCGCGAACCGGAGCGTGTAGTCCTCAAGGCTTTCCTTGGTGGCGTTCAGCGCCGCGGCGTTGCCCGCGCCGCTACTTGCGGGAGCGCCTCCGACGGCGGCGGCGCCGGGCTGTGCCGGCGGTTCCAGCAGTTGCGTTGTCTCTTTGTCATTGCTCATGGAATTGCGTCGCTTTCGTTACTGGGGGATCTGATGCGACGCTATCCAGCACAAACGACAGCTTGGTCACGGGCTTGTTTCTTGGGCGTTAAGCCTTGACTGCTGCTGTAAACAAAGGGAGCAACTGCCCATTGTCGCAATTCCACAAAACCGGCCGCACATCCCGGAATTAGTCTCGGAAAGAGGGATCACCACCGAAAGCTAGGACGCCGATGACAAGCAATTCACACACGACGGAATACCCCATCCTCGAGACCGCCCGGCAGCAGGTCCTGGAGGGCGGAACCGGCCTCTCGGAGGCGCAGCTCGTGGAGATTCTCCGGCTTCCCGATCACGCAGTCCCGGCCGCGCTGGAGCTTGCCCATCAGGTCCGCCTCAGGCACTGCGGAGAGGCTGTGGAGGTGGAAGGCATCATCTCGATCAAGACCGGCGGCTGCCCGGAAGACTGCCACTTCTGCAGCCAGTCCGGGCTCTTCGACAGCCCGGTCCGCGGCGTCTGGCTGGACATCCCGGAGCTGGTCAAGGCCGCCAAGGAAACCGCGGCCACCGGGGCCACCGAGTTCTGCATTGTGGCCGCGGTCCGTGGGCCGGACATCAAGCTGATGAACCAGATCAAGTTCGCGATCGACCGCATCAACGAGGAGGTGGACATCAACATCGCCTGCTCCCTGGGCATGCTCACCCAGCGGCAGGTGGACCAGCTCGCCGGCTGGGGTGTCCACCGCTACAACCACAACCTCGAAACCGCGCGCAGCTACTTTCCCGAGGTGGTCACCACCCACAGCTACGAGGAGCGGCTGGAGACCTGCAACATGGTCAAGGACGCCGGGATGGAGCTATGCTGCGGCGCCCTCATCGGCATGGGCGAAACACTTGAACAGCGGGCCGAGCTCGCCGCCCAGCTCGCCGCGCTGGACCCGCACGAGGTCCCCCTGAACTTCCTTAATCCGCGGCCCGGAACCCCGCTGGAAAACCAGGGCATCATGGACGGCAAGGATGCCCTCCGCGCCATCGCCACATTCCGCCTGGCCATGCCCCGCACGGTCCTGCGGTACGCCGGCGGCCGCGAGCTGACCCTCGGCGACCTCGGCACCCGCGAAGGACTTCTGGGCGGTATCAACGCGGTGATCGTTGGCAACTACCTCACAACCCTGGGCCGGCCGGCCGCCGCCGACCTCAACCTCCTGGTGGACCTCAACATGCCCATCACGGAACTCCAGAAAACCCTATGAGCACCCCGCACAATCCAGCCGCCGCGATCTTCTGCGCCCTCTGCGGGGAGCCCCGCAGCAAGGAAGCGTCCGACGGCGGCAACGCTCCGCCGTCGGACGCCCGCCGGGGCATCGCCCTCCACCCGGCGTGCGCCGCACGGCTGCAGCTGGAACCGCCGCGCTACTGCCCCGATTGCGGACGCCGCCTGAAAGTGCAGGTCTCGCCCCTTGCCTGGCGGGCAACCTGTTCCCGGCATGGAACGTCCACCCCGTCGCAAGGAGCAAACGCGTCAAAGCTCTGGAATATTTCTACATAACGTAGAAGAATAGCTTCATGATGTTTGAACATGCAGATGGACAACCCGTACTGGAACTCAACGATGAGCAGTCCTGGCGGCTGTTGGAGGGCACCAAGCACGGGCGGCTCGTTGTATCCGTTGCCGGCGAACCGGACATCTTCCCGGTCAACTACGTCACGTCCGCCCGAAAGCTCTATCTGAGGACGGCCCCGGGCAACAAACTTGCCCAACTCACCATCAACTCCTCTGTCCTCTTCGAAACGGACGGCGTCCTCTCCGAGGAGGCATGGTCCGTGGTGCTGCGCGGACAGGCACGCGTTCTGAGCAACTCCGCGGAACTGGCGGCGGTGGAGGAACTGGGCCTGAAAAGCTGGGTTCCCACCTTGAAGGACTTCTACGTGGAAATTGAACCCACGTCCGTCAGCGGCCGCCACTTCCACTTTGGCGAACAGCCTGAACGGGAAATCTAGGAGCTCCCGGACTAAAAGCATGGCGGACAAGCTCACCCCCGAGCAGCGCAGCTGGAATATGTCCCGGATCCGGGGCAAGAACACCAAGCCTGAGCTGCTGGTGCGCAGGCTCCTCCACGCCAAGGGCTACCGGTACCGGCTGCACGGCAGGTCCGGGAGCACCCGCCTGCCCGGCAACCCGGACCTGGTCTTCGCCGGCCGTCGCAAAGTCATCTTCATCAACGGCTGTTTCTGGCACTTCCATGAGTGCCGGGCGGGTCAGCATGCGCCGAAGGCCAACGCGGAATTCTGGGCCGCCAAGCGCACCCGGACCCGGGACCGGGATGCCAGCCAGCGCCGCCTGCTGGAGGAGGCCGGCTGGGACGTCCTGACGGTGTGGGAGTGCGAGCTCAAGGACAGTTCTGCCCTCGAGGCGGAGCTCGTGCAGTTCCTCGAAACCCGCCGCTGACCCTTCACCCGGGCTGTTGCCGGCTGCCTCGACCCTCAGCTCCGACGCGCCGTTAGGGCAGCCCTGAAGGCGGTCCGGCTGGCAGGCAGGCAGGACATCAGGTCCGTGTTCCAGGTCGATTCGGAACCACCGCAGTCCCATCAAGAAACGCACAATTCTCTTCGGGAAACCTGCCCGGCAAAAGCAACAGACCTAACCTGAAGTGACATTCATACCCCACTTAAAACGCCTCCTCCAGGAATGGACCGCCACCCACCGAAAGGACCGCCATGAGCGCCGCCGATGATGCCCCCCGGCCCTTGGTGGACCAGTCCGTTCTCGACCGGCTCCGGGAAGAACTGGAAGAGGATGAGGGCTACTGCAGGGTCTTTGTGGGGAACTTTATCGAGTTCCTGCCGCATCGCATTGGGCGGCTCCGCCTTGCCCTGACCACGGGAGACCTGGAAGGTTCAGTGGACGCGGTCCTGAGCCTGAAGACCGCCAGCCAGATGGTGGGTGCCGAACGGCTGGCCAGCCTGGCCATGGAACTGGAGGGCGAAATCCGTACCGAGGCACAGGAGGCGGACGTGGCTGTCTTCCTGCCGCGGCTGGCTGTCGCATTCTTGAGGCGGATCAACCATTGCAGCCGGCAGACGATGCACCGCCTTGAGGCTCAGTGGGCCTCCGGCGCCAGCCGGTAGCCGACTCCCCTGACGGTTTGCAGCCAGCGCGGTTTCTGGGGCGAGTCGCCCAGCTTCTTCCGCAGGTTCCCCATGTGCACCTCGACGGACCGTTCGTCAGCCTCGCTGATGTAGCTGCCGACGTCGTAATCCTCGTCCCGCAGCCGCCGCACCAGGTCCGATTTGGTCCGCACGGTCCGCCCTGCTTCCAGGAGCGCGTGCAGGAGTTCGAATTCGGTACGGGTCAGGTTCATTTCCTTACCGTCCACAACCACGGTCCGGGACGAGTAGCTGAGCTCCAGCCCGTTGTGGCTGAAGTTGCCCCGCTCGGGGTGGGCTCCCCCGTCAGCTTGGTTATCCGCGGACAGGGCCTGGGCAGGGTCCGGGACGGAACGGGGACGGCGCATCATCGCTGCGATGCGCGCACGCAGCTCCCTGGGCCGGAACGGTTTGGTGAGGTAATCGTCGGCCCCGGACTCCAGCCCGATCAGGGTGTCCAGTTCCTCGGTCCGGGCCGTGAGCATCACGATGTAGGCATCGGAAAATTCACGGATCTGCCGGGAAACCTCGAAGCCGTCGATGTCAGGCAATCCAAGATCCAGGGTGATGACGTCCGGGCTGAGGTTCTTGGCGATCAGGACGCCTTCTGCCCCGCTGCTGGCAACACTCACCTCGAAACCGGCCTGTGACAGCACCGTGCGTACCAGTTCCCGGATGTCGTGGTCATCCTCGATGACCAGTCCCACTCGTACATCACTCATAGCGCCCCCTCAGCAGCCAACGTCAGAAGTATAGCTGGCTGCCGATATCCTGCTGGTATGGCTCCACTCACCCCGCTCCCCTACCTGTGCACGCCATGACCGCTCCAGTGGCCTGGGCTTCGGGTAAGTTGAGGTTTTTCCGGCGGCCCTTTCACGAGTACAGCCTGACCCAGCGGGTGGGGCTGAGCCAGATGCCGCTGTTCATCACCACGTTGTTGACGGTGTTCCTGGTGTGGGCCTTCTTCCCGGGCACCATGGACAATCCACTCTTTGCCGCCTTCGTAATCTCCCAGCTGGCCATCATGGGCCTTTGCTACCTGGTTCCGTGGGAGCGGCTGCCCTACACGAGCTTCCTGGTCATTCCGCTGCTGGACTTTGTCTCCATCGGGGTGGGCCGGCAGGGCGGGCAGGAGAGCCTGGCGGGCATCACCCTGCTGGCCGTTTTCCCGGTGATTTGGCTGTGCGCGTCAGGATATTATCCCAGGGCGGCGTTGTGGTTGTCCTTCCTGGGGCCGCTGGCCATCATCTGGGTTCCGCTGCTGTTGAAGGGGAACTTTTCGCCCCAGGACCTGGCGCGTTCTTTGCTGGTTCCGGTGATAGTGCTCGGAATCGGTACATCCGTGAGCGTACTGACCCTCAGCATGATGCGGCAGCAGCGGGAACTTGAGGAAAAGGACGCCCAGCTGCAGGCGAACCTTCGGACCAGCCAGCGCCAGGAGGCACTGCTCAATACCGTTTTGGACACTGTCCATCTGGGCGTCCTTGCCGTGGACGCGGACGGTCACGATGTCCTGATGAACAGGAAGCAGCGGGCAAACCACGAACTGGCCCGGCCCAAGGAGATCGCCGACCCGAACGAGTCCCAGCTGCTGGTATTCGGGCCGGACCGGAAAACGCTGGTTCCCGTGGAGGAACGGCCGGTTCGCCGCGCCGTCCTGGGTGAAACCTTCACTGATTACCTGGTCTGGCTGGGAGCCGGCAGCGACCAGCGCGCCGTCGTGACCACCGCGCGCGCCATGAAGGACCACGACGGCGCTTTCGCCGGCTCGGTGGTCGCGTTCAGCGACGTGACGGACCTGGTGAACGCCCTGACGGCGAAGGACGACTTTGTTGCCAGCGTCTCCCACGAGTTCCGGACCCCGCTGACCTCCATCCTGGGCTACGTGGAACTCCTGCTGGCTGACAAACCGACGGAGGCGCAGCGGCAGATGCTGGAGATTCTTCGCCGGAACTCCGAGCGGCTCCTGACCCTGGTCTCGGACCTGCTGTCCAGCCGCAACGGGCAGCTGATCGTCACGCCGGAGGCCGTGGACGTCGCCGAACTGGTGCGGTCCAGCGTTTCCTCGGCCACGCCCCGGGCAACAGACGCGGGGGTGGCGCTCCAGGCGCAGACCCCTGAACGGCTTGAGGCCCACGTGGACGGTGCCCGGATCTCCCAGGTCCTGGACAACCTGGTGTCCAACGCCATCAAGTACTCCCCTGACGGCGGCAGCGTGTTGGTCTCCCTGGAGCAGGAGGACGGGCACCTGGCCTGCCGGATCACCGACACCGGCATGGGTATGAGCCCCGAGGACGCCTCCGAGGTTTTCGCCAAGTTCTTCCGCTCCAGCACGGTCCGCCGGACCGCCATCCCCGGTGTCGGCCTGGGCCTCCCGATCAGCAAGGCGATCATCGAGGCCCACGGCGGAACCATCGGGGTGGACAGCACCCTCGGCGAAGGGACCACCTTCACGTTCCGGGTTCCGGTCTAGCCCTCACGGAGTGGACTGCCGGACCACCTCACCCCAGGACTGGCGGGCGAGTTCCCGGACGGACGCGAGGATTTCCAACGGCGGCCTGGACAGGTCCAGCGGGAATTCAATGATATCGATGTCCGTGTTGAGGATCCGGCGGAGCTTCATTTCCCCCGTCCCGGCGTAGACCAGCCAAGCGGTGGGCACCGCCAGCGCGGTGCAGTGCGCCAGCATCTGGTAGTGGTCCGCGGTCAGGGAAGCGCCAGTATCCGAAGCCGCGGTGTACTTGGCGTTGTACACCACCACCGGCCGGCCGCCGAGGAGGTGTACGGCGTCCGGGCGCACCGAAAGCCGGTCAGCGTCATGCACCGCCTCGCTCAGGAGCGCATTGAACCGGAGCCGGAGTTCGCCCGGGTAGGCGGACATCGCCTCCCGCAGCGCCGTGCCCACGAAATCCTCAAACACCCGGGACATGTCCACCACGAAGGAGGCTGTCTGCTGCGTGCCTTCGCCGGCTTCCGCGGAGGCGTTGCGCAGGATCAGCTCCGCCAGGCGCAGCACCGCGTGGTAGCGGACGTTCATCCTGGTGGCTTTCCACCGGGGCAGCGGTGCTCCTGCCGGGAGGCGCGTAACGGCGTCGAGCTTTCCCTTGAGCTGGCGCAGCCTGCTCAACACCTCGGGGCGGACGCGCGGCACCTGGCCCATCCGCTCCAAAGCGGCGCGCAGGATCCGGTTCTCGGCAATGTCCTCGGTGAACTCGTCATAGGACACCTCCAGGGGCACCAGCATGCCGGGCCGCCGGGAAATCTGGTCCGAAATCCGGATCCGGCCCTTGACCGTCCGGAGCGATTCATCCACGGTGAGATAGCCCTGCAGCACGCCGCGGCCCAGGGCACGTTCGGCCAGTTGCGCCAAGGACTCCGCCAGCGCGCTCCACAGCTCCCGGTCCTCCAGGGCTGAGACCGAATCGGGGCGGAAGCCCTGCTCGCCGGCGTAGCTGAGCAGGAACAGGAGCCGGCTGAGCCCCAGCCGGTCCTTGGGACGCACGTCGAGCTGCACGGTGGCCGTGCGCACCGAACCCACTTTGCCCACCGGCTCGATCCGGTACAGCCCAAGGCCCATGGGTGATGCCTTGGCCAGGCCGCTGGAATTCAGGAAGGACGCGCTGGCCGGGTCCAGCCGCTCCACGATGCCGCGGGACAGTTCGTCCAGCACCAGGTGCCGGACAGACGTGCCGGGGTCAGCGGCCCGCAAGGCGTCCCAGCAGCTGGTCCAGCCCGAAGCGCTCCTCGAGCTGCGCCCGGGTCAGCTGGCCGTGGTAGTGCTCCTCCAGCAGCGGCATGAGCTCGTACTTCCAGATCCGGCGCAGCCCGGCAGGGGTCTGGGCAGCCGGCTTCATGAAGTAGGACGGCCCGATCATCAGGTCCCGGTCCCACTCGTCGATCGCACTGTTCAGGGCATCCAGCAGCAGTGCCGGCGTGAGGTCGAGTTGCCGCGCCTGGAGGAACCGCAGCAAGGAGCCCTTCACGGGCTCGGTCTGCGGGTGCAGCTCGATGAAGGAGAATCGCCGCCGGATGGCCGCGTCCATCATGGCAATGGAACGGTCCGCGGTGTTCATGGTGCCGATGATGTACAGGTTGTCCGGCAGGGTGAACGGCTCGTTGGGGCTGTACTGCAGGTAAATCCGGTCGTCCCGGTATTCCAGAAGGAAGTACAGTTCGCCGAACACCTTGGCCAGGTTGGCGCGGTTCATCTCGTCGATGATGAGGAAGTACGGCTTGTTTTCGTTGCCGGGCTTCGCCGCCTCCTCCGCGAGCCGGCGCAGCGGCCCAGCCACCAGCTTGAAGGAGACCTGGCCTTCGTCGGTCTTGTCCGGGCGGTACCCCTCGAAGAAGTCCTCGTAGGCGTAGGAGGGATGGAACTGGACCAGTTTGACCCGCTCGTCCGTGGTGTCGTCCGCCAGTTCGGCGGCGAGGTGCTTCGCCAGGTAGGTCTTGCCGGTCCCGGGCGGGCCGTACAGGACCAGCTGCCGGTTCTCCTCCAGCAGCTCGGCGATCTCCTGGAGCGGCTCAAGCTCCATGTGCAGCGAGTCCGCGAACTCGCGGGTCAGCGGGCGGAAGCCCTCCTGGACGGGAGGTACGACGGCGGCCGCTTCAGCGCCGTCGTCGGGCTCTGTTTCCGCCTCTGCCGGCAGAAGTGCCTGCAGCGCCTGCACCACCTTGGTCACATCCACGACGATGCCGGGGGTGGCCAGCTGCCGCTGGACGTGCCGGGGAAGGCTGGTGGTGGTGTGTCCCTCGTCGAACCAGCGGACCTTGCGGCGCAGGCGCCGGTTGTCGTCGTTGTGTTCGGGTTCCCCCAGCACAACCCCCAGGCTCACGGTGCCGGCGTGCTGGTACAGCACCAGGTCCCCCGGCTTCATGACCGTCAGGAAGGCAAAGACCGCCGTCTTGGTGTCCTCGCGCTCCACGTAATTGAGGTGCTTGTAGTCCTCGTCCACGGCGTGCTGGACCAGTCCGGCGGTAACGCCGGGGTCCAGCAGTCGAAGGTGTTCGACGTCGAGGGTCGCCTTTTCCTCGCCCTGCCAGGCGGTAAGGAGCTCGGTGTTGTCGCTGTGCGTGCGCAGCAGCCAGGCCCGCCGGCCGGGGTCGCCCACCTTGCGCCACTGGCTGACGAGCTGGCGGGAGTACCAGTCGATGCGCTGGCCGGCCTGCTCATCCAGGTGCAGGCGGATACGGTGGATGTCAGCGGTGATGTCCTCTTCGGCATCCCCCTTCGCGCCGCCCACCAGCGACGCGAAGGCGTCCCGGATCTCCTGCCGCTCCACGTCCGCCACCACGGGCTCGAAGTAGCTGGGGCAGGTGAGGAACTCGATGCTGCGGCGGATTGCGGGCTGGTCGTCCGGGGTTGCGGCCGCCAGCCGGTGGAACTCGAGCGGGTCCTGCAGCGCCGCCGCGATGGCCGCCGTGGGCTGCTGGTCCACGTGCTGCACAAACCGGCACAGCCATTTCAGGTGGTCCCAGATGGTCCAGTTGAACTCGGCGGTTCGGTCCCTGATGACACCGTGGTCCGTCATGCCCTCGTAGAGCTCGTCGGGCAGTTCCAGCGGAGGCTCCAGCCATGAAGCAGCCTCGGCCACGCGGGCACGCTTGACCTTCAGTGACTTCACCTCATGGGCCAACGGAAGGGACTGCAGGAACAACAGTTCGACGGCCAGCTGCTTCGCTTCCCTGGAGGCGCCGTCCAGGTTCTGCCGCAGGTTGGTCATCATGGGGGCCTTGGGGTCAGGCGTCCCGCGTTCCAGCCGCTCCAGAAGCTCTGCGGCCGCGTCCCCGGTCCACGTCAAGGTTCGGCCATCCAGGGCCGACGGTTTCCCCAGCAGCCCCGGGCCCAGTACGAACCATGCTGCGTCCTCAATCTCCTCTGATATGCCGAGGGCGCGGGTCATGGCAGCAGTGGAGGCGGGGGTCATGGATTCAAATTTACAGGGTCAAGCTGGACGGGCGCTCAACAGACGGTGAACGGCCGGTCTTGGCCTGGCTCACATGGCGGTGACGGGCTTCTTCCGGCCGAAAATGAAGTAGCCCATGGGACCGATGAAGTTGATGAAGGACGCCGCCCGCCAGGCTGCCTTGGGACCGTTGATCATTGCGGCCGGGCGCTTGGAGATATCGCGCTGGGCTGCCACCAGCAGGGACATCTGCACGATGCCCACCACAATGGTGCCTGCCTTGGCCGACGGAGTCATTTCCTTCCAGGTCTTTTTCTTGGCCATGTTCTCTGCTCCTTGGTTGGGGTTTCAGTTTCCGGTGCAGGCGCCCGCTGCGCAATGGGTGGCAGTGCCCTGCCGCCGCAAGACGGCTCAGGCAGTGAACGGTGCCAGCCGTTCTTTCTGTTCCGGAGTAAGCCGCTGCACCCGGCCCGTGGCTTCGTCCACGAACGCAAGGTGGCTGCTTGCCTTCACGCAGTCCTCCCGGGTGACCGGGTCCTGGACCAGGTAGTTGATATCAAAGCTCGCCCCCTTGACGGCCCCGATCCACACCAGGACCACGGCCGGAACGTTGCGGTATTCAAGGGTCCTGACGTACCGGATCTTGTGGTCCACCACCAGGGCCATGGTCCCGTCCGGGACATCGTTGAAGAGTGAGACGCGGGGTTCAATGCCGGGCAGCCCCGCGCCCCGCGGCGGGCCGAAGGCTGCGATCCGGGCTTCCTCCAGCATCCGGACGATCTGGACGTTGTTGATGTGCCCGTATGCGTCCATGTCACCCCAGCGCATGGGCACCAGCACCTCGATCCGGCGGCCGCCCGTGGATTCCGGCTGCGCCGGGGTGTCCTGCTGCGCGGGCGCCTCCTGCGTGATCAACTGTGCATCCACGATCTTGCCCTTTTCCATGACCAGAATCGTATCGGCATCGCGGAGCGCGGGAAGTACGCCCCTGGTGTCACCTGCCCGCCGGGGCGGGCTCCGCCGTCGAGCTTTCCTGCTTCCGCGCCTGTTCCGGCGCCGGCTGGATGTCAACCGTCCGCCGCAGCGGCTTTTCCTTGATGAACAGCACGGACACCAGGGCGGCGACGGCCACGGCGGCGGAAATCAGGAACACTTCCGCGGTGGCGTCACCGTAGGCGGCCCGCATGATGTCGCGGACGGGTTCCGGCATGTGCGCCAAGTCCATGCTGGAGCCCGCAGCGCCGCCCTGGACGGGGATACCGGCCGCTGCCAGTCCCTGGGTGGCCAGTTCGCTGACCCTGTTAGCCAGGACGGCGCCCAAGACAGAGACGCCAATGGCCCCGCCCACGGACCGGAAGAACGCCACGGAGGCGCTGGCCGTCCCAATGTCCGCAGCCCGGACCGTGTTCTGCACCGCCAGCACAAGGTTCTGCATCAGCATGCCCAGGCCAAGCCCCAGCACCGTTGTGAAGATTCCGGCGTGCCAGAGCTCCGTGCTGTGGTCCATGGTCCCTGCAAGTCCCAGCCCGCCGATCAGCAGGATGGATCCCGCGATCAGGTAGCCCTTCCACTTTCCCGTGCGGCTGATCAGGAGTCCGGATGCCACCGAGCCCGCCAGGTTGCCGGCGATCATGGGCAGGGTAAGCAGTCCGGCCTCGGTGGGGGTGGCGCCGCGGGCCACCTGGAAGTACTGCCCCAGGAAGGTTGAGGAACCGAACATCGCCACGCCCACCGCCACGGAGGCGAGGATGGCAAGGGCTGTGGTGCGTTCGGAGATGATTTTGAGCGGGATGATGGGCTGTTCCACCTTGGATTCCACCAGGACCAGCAATGCCAGCAGGAGCATTCCGCCGCCCACCATGAGGGCGGACTGCCAGGAGATCCAGTCGTAGTAGGCGGGGTTACCGGCGAAGGAGACCCAGATCAGCAGCAGGCTTACGCCGGAGGTGAGCAGGATGGAACCGAGCCAGTCGATCGTGGCGGGCCGGCGGACGTGGCTGATCTTGAGGGTGACCTGCAGGAGGATCAGGGCTACGACGGCGAGCGGCACGCACACGAAGAAGGTCCAGCGCCAGCCCAGCGGGCTGTCCACGATGAAGCCGCCCAGCAGCGGTCCGCCGGCGGTGCCGACCGCCATGACCGCGCCCATGTAGCCGGAGTATTTCCCGCGGTTCCGCGGCGGGATCATGGTGCCGATGATGGCCTGGGCCAATGCCGTGAGGCCGCCCATGGCAACGCCCTGGATGACCCGCGCACCCAGCAGCAGCGGGATGGTGTCGGAGAGTCCTGCCATGACGGACCCTGCAACGAAGATGATGATGCTCAGCTGGACCAGGACCTTCTTGTCATAGAGGTCAGCAAGTTTGCCCCAGATGGGCGTAGTGGCGGCGTTGGCCAGCAGCGCGGCGGTGATCACCCAGGCAAAGTCGGTCTGGGTGCCGTGCAGGTCGGACATGATCGTCGGCAGGGCGTTGGCCACGATCGTGCTGCTGAGGATCGCCGTGAAGAAGGCGGCCAGGAGGCCGGTGAGCGCTTCCATGATCTGGCGGTGGGACATTTCGGGCGGTGCAGCGGGTGCATTCGGCATGGTGGCCGGGGCGGCTGTGGTTGCCATGGGTTTGCTCCTAGGGGGTGGTGATGGTGCCGGCCGCCGTTGCCCGGGCGGATTTCCTGAGTGATTCGGTGAGCTTGTGCAGGGTTTTCGCCGTGTTGCCGGCATCCTCCTCGCTCCAGTCCCGCAGGTAGTCCTGCAGGGCTGCCGTCCGCTGCTCCTCGATGCTCCGGAGCCTGTCCGCTCCCAGGGGAGTGAGGGCAACCAACTGTGCCCGTCCGTCGTCGGGGTCCTGCCTGCGGACCACCAGGCCGTGCTCCTCCAGGTCCGCGATGTGGCGGCTGAGGACCGGCGCGCTGACTCCCAGCCGCTCGGCCAGGCTCGTGGCGCGCGACTCCCCCTCTCCCACGAACCGGAGGACGCCCTGGAGTGCGACTCCGGTCTCCTGCCCGCGGACTGCGGCGGCGGCGATGCAACGCACCGCGCGCTGGAGATCGAAGATCTGGTAGACGAGATCGGCCGCCGTATCCGGTGCAACTGCCATTGCTACAGGCACTCCTTACTTGTTTGCCTGAAGCAACTATATACCTGTTTGATTGCTTCAGGAAACTAAAGGGCTAATGGGGATGACGAAGGGCCCCGGCTCCTTGCGGAGGCCGGGACCCTTTTTCTGCGTATTCGGTTGAGTGGGCCCTATGCGGGGAGATGGGTTGGGGCGAACATCTTCAGGAGCGTTTCCACCACGACGACGTTGGGCCCGTCACCGGCAAAGCCCGCCTTGAGCGCCTCCCCCACGTCCTCCGGGGCAACTTTCGTGGCCGGCACACCGAAGGCTTCGGCGAGTTTGACGAAGTCCGGCCGGGCCAGTTCGGTGGCGGTTGCCTTGCCGAAGGCGCCCACCATGTATTCGCGCAGGATGCCGTAGCCGCCGTCGTCCACGATCAGCCAGGTGACCGGCACGTTGTGCTGTTTCGCCGTGGCCAGTTCCGAGATGGAGTACATGGACGAGCCGTCGCCGGAGACGGCGAGCACCCGGCCCGGCTTGCCGACTGTTTCCAGCCCCACGGCGGCGCCGATCGCCGCCGGGAAGCCGTAGCCCAGGCCGCCGGCGCCTTGGGCGGAGTGGAACTGGCCCTCCCGTGCGTCCCAGCAGCTCCAGCCCCAGTACGCGGCGATGGTCATGTCCCAGAAGGTCTGCATGTCCGCCGGGACTGCTTCCCGGATGTCGGCCATGAACTTCAGTTCCTTCGCGAGGTCCTGGGACTCCAGGCGCGCCCGGACCTTCACCAAGGACTCCTGGACCAGGTCCTCCGGAGAGGTGCCGTGCCAGTTGGGCCTGGTATGGGCCGGCTCCACCTCCAGCGCCTCGTCCAGGGCAGCCAGCGCCTGGCCGGCGTCCGCACGGATGCCCAGTCCTGGCCGGTTGGACTCCAGGACCCGGGGTTCGGCGTCTATCTGGATGATCCTGCCGCGCGGCTCGAATGTGAAGTAGTTGGACGTGACCTCGCCCAGCGACGAGCCGATCACCACCAGCACGTCGGCATCCTCGAGCACGTCGGTCATGTAGCGGTCCTCGATCCACGACTGCAGCGAGAGCTCGTGGTTCCAGGGGAACGCGCCGTTGCCGCCCGGAGTGCAGATCACGGGGGCACGCAGTTTCTCCGCAATGGACAGCAGCGACTTCTCAGCCCGGCCCCGGCGGGTACCGCCGCCGGCAATGATGGCCGGGCGCTCGGCGGCCTGCAGCCATTTCACCGCTTCGCGGACCAGCTCCACCCGCGGCGGGTTGTCCGCCGCTTCAGCGAGGGCGTCCTCCACCGGCGGCACCATGATCGGATCGAGCAGGACGTTCTGCGGAACCTCGAGCCACACCGGCCCCTGGGGCGAGGAGATTGCCTCGGTCCACGCATCCTGGATGGCGGACGGGATGCCGGACGCGTGCTGGATCAGCCGCTGGCTCTTCGTCACGTTCGCGGCCGAGGCCTTCTGGTCATCGAGCTGGTGCAGCATGCCCTTGCGCCGGGCGCCCAGGCCTTCCAGCGGAATCTGGCTCGCTACCACCACCATCGGCACGCCGGTGGCATAGGCTTCCTGCAGCCCGGCCAGGGACGTCAGCGCACCTGGACCGGTGGAAAGGAACAGGACACCCACTTCACCGGTGGCCCGCGAATACCCGTCCGCAGCGAAGGCGCTGTTGTTCTCCACCCGCGAGGAAACGAACTGCAGGTTGCCCCGGCCCATTGCATCAAACAGTCCCAGCGCATGCTGCCCGGGGATGCCAAACACCGTCTTCGCGCCCAGCGCTTCCAGTGTTTCCACGACGAGGTCCCCGCCGTTGCGCGCACCCGTACCCGGACCTTTCCCTGCCGGCACAGCCGCCCTGCCCGGATCGTGCTCGACCATCACCGCTACTCCTTGCCCGCCGGTGCGAAGCCTGCCGGCCGGCGGACCTCCTGGCCGAGCGCCTGGGCGGCGTATCCCGTTGCCGAGCCGAAGCGGCTTCCTTCCACGGCGTTGTCCGCCATTAGGGTGACCAGTTCGTAGGCGACGTGGCTGGCGGCTACGCCGGTGATCTCGGCATGGTCGTAGGCCGGGGCCACCTCCACGACGTCGGCGCCCACCAGGTTCATGCCGCGGAAGCCCCGGATGATCTCCAGCAGCTCGCGGCTGGTGATGCCGCCGGCTTCGGGCGTGCCGGTGCCGGGAGCGTGGGCCGGGTCCAGGACGTCGATGTCCACTGAGATGTACAGCGGGCGGTTGCCGATCCGGTCCCGGACCTTGGCCACGGTTTCCAGGACGCCCTGGTAGTAGACGTCCGCGGAGGTGACAATGCCGAACCCGAAGCGATGGTCGTCGTCGAGATCCTTCTTGCCGTACAGCGGGCCGCGGGTGCCGATATGGCTGATGGCTTCCGTGTCCAGGATGCCCTCCTCGACGGCGCGGCGGAACGGGGTGCCGTGGGTGTATTCGGCACCGAAGTACGTGTCCCAGGTGTCCAGGTGCGCGTCGAAGTGCAGCATCGCCACCGGGCCCCCGGCCCGCTCGGCCGCGGCGCGGAGAAGCGGCAGGGCAATCGTATGGTCACCGCCGAGGGTCACCAGCTTGCTGCCTCCGGCGGTGAGGTCCAAAGCATTCTGCTGGATGGTTTCGATGGCTTCGTTGATGTTGAACGGGTTGACCGCCATGTCCCCGGCGTCGGCAACCTGGATGTTCTCGAAGGGGCTGACGTCCCATGCCGGATTGTAGGGGCGCAGCAGCCGGCTGGCTTCCCGGATGTGGTTGGCGCCGAAGCGGGCTCCCGGGCGGTAGGAGACGCCCGAATCGAAGGGCACGCCCACCACGGTGACATCGGCTTTGGCCACCTGGTCCAGCCGCGGCAGCCGGGCATAGGTGGCAGCGCCCGCGTAGCGCGGGATGCGGGATGAATCAATGGGGCCTAGGTTGCCGTTGGCTTCGATGCGCAGCTCTTCCACTGGAGGCCTCTCCTTCGAGGAGTTGAGGGACTGTTGTGACTGCCATCATACACCCGGGTTTTCCTATGTGCACCGCATGTTTACGGAGCCTCACCCATCTGAGTAGCGCTAAGTGTCGTTTTGAACGCTCAAAACGACACTTAGCGCTACCTAGTTGTGGGTTTAACGGCTGGCGGCGGGAACCAGGACCCAGAGCACCTCAACCGGCTTGTCCGTGGGGTTCATCCAGGTGTGCGGCTCACGGCCCGGGAAGGTCACCGTGTCTCCGGCGCCGAGGTCGTATTCCTCATTGGTGAGGATCAGGCGGATCCTGCCCTTGATCACATGGAGAACGTCAACGTCGCAGTCCACGGCATAGAGCTCGGACTCACCGCGTCCATGCGGTTCAATGCAGGCCTGGATGATCTGGATGCGCCGCTCCGAACGGGCGGTGAGGAGCCGCTCCACGATGCCCTCGCCGCCCAAGGAGATCCTTGGCCCCTCGTTGCGTTTGGTCAAGTGCGTTTCCGGCGCTGCGAACAGATCGCCGATGGAAATCGACAGCACCTGGCAAAGCGTCACGAGCGAGGCGACGGACGGCGACGTCAGATCGCGCTCAACCCGGCTGAGAAACCCCTTGGTCAGGCCCGTAGCGTCTGCCACCTGCTCTATGGTGAGCCGCTGGGACTGCCGGGCCGCACGGATCCTGGAACCGATGGCTACCGGAACATTGCTCGGCTCAACTGGCAGTGCCTTCATCTACGAACCTTTCATGGCCGGCCGCCCGGCTCCGCTCTGGAGCAATCCTAATGGCCGGCCCCGCCTGTGACGCGACCGTTGCGTACGCGCCGCGGCGACGGCAAACCCCCTTGACTGTTACCACCATCACAGCCTAACTTAGGAAAACCATTGTTGCCTATAGGGCAATAACTCGAAAACCTCTCCCCATCTCCGCAGCAGTTGTCCGGCTCCCCCCGGTACCCGGGCTGCAGCCCCGCTGCCAACACGCTCCAAGGAGCCAACATGGACCTAAGTGTCATCAACATCGCCATCGTGGTGGCGTACCTGCTCGCGATGCTGGCCTTCGGCTGGTGGGGCAAGTCCCGCACCAGGAACAACAGCGACTTCCTGGTTGCCGGCCGCCGCCTCGGCCCCTTCCTCTACACGGGCACCATGGCCGCCGTCGTCCTGGGCGGCGCCTCAACCGTGGGCGGTGTAGGCCTCGGCTACAAGTTCGGGATCTCCGGCATGTGGCTGGTAGTGGCCATCGGCGCCGGCGTCCTGCTGCTGAGCCTGCTCTTCGCCGGGACCATCCAGAAGCTGAAGATCTACACGGTCTCCCAGATGCTCACCCTGCGCTACGGCAGCAGGGCCACCGAAGCCTCGGGGATCGTGATGCTCGCCTACACGCTGATGCTGTGCGCCACGTCCACCGGCGCCTATGCCACCATCTTCGTGGTGCTCTTCGACTGGGACCGGGCTATGGCCATCGCCGTCGGCGGCGCAATCGTGCTGGTCTATTCCACAGTAGGCGGCATGTGGTCCATCACCCTGGCGGACCAGGTGCAGTTCATCATCAAGACCGTAGGCATCTTCTTCCTGATGCTGCCGTTCACCCTGAACGCTGCGGGCGGCTTTGAAGGCATCCGCAGCCGTGTGGATGAAAGCTTCTTCCAGATTGACGGCATCGGCGTCCAGACCATCATCACCTATTTCGTCGTCTACACACTGGGCCTGCTGATCGGCCAGGACATCTGGCAGCGGGTCTTCACGGCGAAGACCCCCACGGTGGCCCGGTGGGGCGGCGCCACTGCAGGCATCTACTGCATCCTTTATGGTGTGGCCGGCGCGTTGATCGGCATGGCCGCCAGCGTGGCCCTCTCCGACATTGAGATCGCAGCGAAGGACGATGTCTATGCAGAGGTGGCCCAGACCCTGCTGCCGGTAGGCATCGGCGGACTTGTCCTGGCGGCGGCCGTGGCCGCAATGATGTCAACGGCTTCCGGCGCCCTCATTGCCGCTGCAACCGTGGCCCGCGCAGATGTCCTGCCTTTCGTCGCCAGCTGGTTCGGCAAGACGATCAACACCGAAGACACAGACAACCCGGAGCACGATGTCAAAGCCAACCGCACGTGGGTCCTCGCCCTTGGCATCGTGGCCATCGTCATCGCCATCATCACCAAGGACGTGGTGGCAGCCCTGACCATCGCCTACGACATCCTGGTGGGCGGCCTCCTGGTGGCAATCCTGGGCGGCCTGGTATGGAAGCGCGGCACGGGCCTGGCCGCCGCGGCCTCCATGGCAGTGGGGTCCGTGGTGACCCTGGGCACCATGATCATCCTTGAAGTCAACGCCAAGGCGCCGCTGGACGGCATCTACGCCAACGAGCCCATCTACTACGGCCTCCTGGCCTCAGCGGTGGTCTACATTGCCGTGTCCCTGCTGACCAAGCCCACCGACCCCCAGGTCATGCGCAACTGGCAGCGCCGGGTGGCCGGGCAGGACAGCGAAGAAGCGCCGGTTCCCACCGCAATCCGCTAGGTCCGGCGGACCGCTCCACGGCAAAGTACGACGGCGGCACCTCCTGTAGCGTTCCAGCGAAGGAGGTGCCGCCGTCGTCAGTCCTACTCGGCTTCGCGGACCTCGTCGGGGTCCTCGAGGGGGACCACCCGGTCCTCTGCGTCGATCACGACAGGAGGCACCTGGACCACAGGTTCCTCCTCGTCCAGGAGATCGTCCTCGGTGTCCCAGTCGTCCTCATCTACCGGTGCATCCTCGGCGTAGTCGTAGGCGGGGTCCGCCTCCACGGCATCAAGGTGCGGCATGTCCGGGTGCTGTCCGGTGGTGCTCATGATTGAACCTCCGTTTGTTCGCCTGACGTGCTCTTTCAGTGAGGGCGCGGGCCGCGCCACACTTTCATCACAGCACCGCCCGGCATACGGGTCAATAGCGCTGGAAAGCGGCTGGCGGCACCCTCAGGAGCAGGACCGTGATTTACGGCGGACCGAAATGTCCGAGGGAGGATTACCTGCCAAAAACCGGCGGATTTTCGCAGTAAGCTGGCACTGCAATGGGGCCGAACCATGCTTCATCCAGCCCAGGAGTGTCCGTGTCTCCGCACGCCCAGAACAACCGAAACACCACGCCCCAGGCGTCGCCCCTTCCGGCTGCACCGGAAGCTTCCGGGCCGAACCGGCAGTCCCGGCCGTCGCCGACGGACATCAAACGTTGGCGGCAATACCTCGCGGACGAGCGCGCCGAAGCCGCCGTTTACCGGGACCTGGCGCAGAGCCGCCAGGGTGAAGAACGTGACATCCTCCTGGCCCTGGCCGAGGCCGAAGGCCGCCATGAAGCACACTGGCTGGGCCTGCTTGGGGACCGTGCGGGCAAGCCCCGGCGTGCATCCCTCCGCAGCCGGCTGCTGGGTTTCCTGGCCCGGCACTTCGGCTCGGTGTTCGTGCTGGCGCTGGCCCAGCGCGCTGAAGGCCGCTCCCCCTATGCCAAGGACCCCAACGCCACGGATGCCATGGCGGCCGATGAGCAGATCCACGAGGAAGTGGTCCGCGGACTGGCAACACGGGGGCGCAACCGCCTGGCAGGAACTTTCCGGGCAGCGGTGTTCGGCGCCAATGACGGCCTGGTCAGCAACCTGTCCCTGGTGATGGGCATGGCTGCATCCGGCGTGGCCAGCAGCGTGGTGCTGCTGAGCGGCATTGCCGGCCTCCTGGCCGGCGCCATGTCCATGGGCGCCGGTGAGTTCATTTCCGTCCGTTCCCAGCGGGAACTGCTGGCGGCAACGCGGCCCACGCAGGTCACGCTGGTAGCGGCTCCCAAGCTTGACCTTGAGCACAACGAACTGCTGCTGGTGTACCTGGCCCGGGGCATGACCCAGGAAGCCGCGGAACACCGGGTGGCCGAGCGCACCGGCCTGCTGCCCTGTGACTGCGACCCCAGCTTGTCGCTGCAGCCCGAACTGCCCGACGTCGATGACCAGCATGAGGCCGTAGGCACAGCATGGGGCGCGGCCCTGTCCAGCTTCTGCTTCTTCGCGTCCGGCGCGATCGTACCCATCCTGCCGTTTGTGTTCGGCCTGACAGGTGTGCCGGCACTGGTGGTGGCGGGCGTCCTGGTGGGCCTGGCCCTGCTGGTCACCGGCGCCACCGTTGGTCTGCTGTCCGGCACGTCGCCCCTGACGCGCGGGCTGCGCCAGCTTGCCATTGGCCTCGGCGCTGCAGCAGTCACCTACCTGCTGGGGCTGGTCTTCGGCACCGTGGTGGGCTAGCGGTGGCATCTTAATGGGCGGAGCCTAGTGGAGGACCGCCGCGAGGGGTCCCGCCATGCGCGGGCCAGGGTCCGCCGAGGCGCACGAGGGATAGCCAGGCTCCTGGTCATCGCCGGACTGGCCACGGCGGCAGTTTTTGGTGCGGCCGTGGCAGTCAGCGATCCGCGCTTCAAGGAACTGCTGGATGTCCGCATCGGCCCGGGAACCGGACAACCAGGCGGAAAGGCCGGCGATTCAGGCGGCCACCAGGATACCCACCCCACGGGACAGGCCGGCCAGGCACCCCCGGCTGAGGGCCGGACGAAGACGCCGCCTCCGGGACTCGAGGAGTCGGACGCCCCGCTGGCCGCCGCCAGCCCTCCGCCGCTGGGCAGCGATTCCTACCGCTTCCTCGCGGTCAACGGGGACGGCAGCCCCGTAGGGTATTCGCCCTGCAGGCCGCTGCACTATGTGGTCAATGACGAACTGGCGCCGGCCGGCGCGCAGCAGCTCATCATGGAGGCGATCGCCACCATCTCGGCCGCCACCGGAATCCAGTTCATCTACGACGGAACCACCCGGGAACAGCCCTCTCCGCAACGGCCGCCCTACCAGCCCGAGGCCTACGGCGAGCGCTGGGCGCCGCTGCTCATCGCCTGGACAACCCCGGAAGCAGCACCGCAGTTGAAGGGCAAGGTGATCGGCACCGGCGGCAGCACCCACTTCAGTTACGACGACGGCCCCAAAGCCTTTGTGACCGGCGGCCTGGACCTGGACTCACCGCAGATCGCCGATGAACTCCTGAACCCGGATGGCCACCTGTATGCCAGGGCCGTGATCCTCCACGAGCTCAGCCACGTCATGGGACTTGACCATGTCGAGGACCCCACGCAGCTGATGTACCCGGAAATCGGCACCCCCGAGGGGTTGTCCGCCGGAGACCTCAACGGGCTGTATGAGCTGGGCAAGGCCCAGTGCCGCAAGGACCTCTGACCCTCCGGACCCGGATGCCCGCCGGGTCTCAGGTGGCCAGCCCTGGCCCCGGTTGGCTTCGCAGCACGTCCACCGCATCCTGCACGGAGTCCACCAGGAAGATATGGTCTTCCATCGGCCGGCCGGCTGCCAGGCTGCGGAGCATGGGCCATGCGGGGTACTGGTGCTCCCAGTGGTGCCTGCCCACCAGCACCATCGGCGTGACCGTTTCCCGCGCGCCGTAGTAGTTCTCGCAGGCGTCCTGGAATATTTCCTGCACTGTGCCCGCGGCCCCGGGAAGGAACACGATGCCTCCCTTGCACAGCTCCAGCAGGATGGCTTCCCTGATGGCATTGGCAAAGTATTTGGCAATGTGCGTGGCGAAATAGTTGGGCGGCTCGTGCCCGTAGAACCACGTGGGGATGCCGAGCGACGGCGTCCCGCCGGGAAAGCGTTCGACGACGGCAGCGGCCGCGCGCGCCCACGCGGACACCGAGGGACGGAACCCGGGGACGGAGGCGAGCATGTCCAGCGCCGCCTGCACCTCGGCGTCGGACGTCTCGCTGAGGTACGCACCCATGTTCGCCGCCTCCATGGCGCCCGGCCCTCCGCCTGTGGCAACCACGCGACCGTCCTGTGCCAGCAGCCGGCCCAGCAGGGCGGCCTGGGCAAAACCCGTGCTGCCACGCTGCGCGGCGTGCCCGCCCATCACGCCGACCATGGCACGGCCCTGCCAGGGCCCTGTCCTGGCCAGCTCGTCCAGGGCGTCGCCGATGGCATGGTCATGAAGCGCGGAAGCAAGGGTGGCGTCCAGCCGGTGCCGGTGGCCATCGTGGATGCTCCATTGGTAGATCCGGGCATCCGGAAGCTGCTCATAAGCGGAGTGCGGCAGCCCGGCGTAGAGCTCCTGGGGCGTATAGAGGGTGGCCCGGTAGGGGTTGAAGGGCACCGTCTCAAGCCGTGGAAAGATCAGCGCTCCCCGTTGCCGGAGCAGGTCCTCTGCACCGTCATCGAACGTGCAGCCGAGGAAGATGGCACCCTCCACGTGCATGCCTTCCAGCGCGGCGGTCCTCCCCCGCAGGTCCAGGGACTGTGCATGCCAGCCGTGCATGTCCAGGGCGCCTGCGCTGAGCAGCCGGTCGAAGCTCTCCAGGTCCTGGACTTCGAGGTTGTGCGGGTGGGGGCCCAGGTTTCCGGAGAGGTTCACCGTCTAAACCTAAAGCAATGCGGGGTCAGATACCGTCTCTCCGGAGCACCGGAATGGGTTGAATCTGACCCCGCGTTGGTGGAGTTGCTAGGCGGGAACCCGGACGGTTTCGCCGTGGCGGAAGTGCGCTTCTAGATCCTCGAGGGAATGGCCCTTTGTCTCCGGGACGAACTTGCTGACGAACATCAGGGACGCGAGGTTCACCAGGACGAACAGGCCAAAGGTGCCGGTGGAACCAAGCGCTTCCACCACGATCGGGAACAGGAAGGAGATGGCTGCGTTGACCGTCCACAGCGCGAACACCGCGATTCCCATGGCGAAGCCTCGGATGGCCAGCGGGAACATCTCCGAGAGGAGCAGCCACACGCAGGTACCGATGAAGCACTGGACGAACGCGACGAACAGCATCATGGCGGCGAGGATGGTGTAGCTGGCCAGGTCGGACTGGGGCAACAGGAAGACCACGGCAAGCAGTGCCTGGGAGCCCACCACTCCGGAGAAGCCGATGATCAGCATTTTCCGCCGGCCGATGAAGCCGAGCAGCCAGATTCCGAGGATGGTCATCAGCACAGAAGTCACGCCGACGCCGATGGTGGCCACCAGGGATGCGCTGACGCCGAGCCCGCTCTTTTCAAGGATGCTGGGGGCGTAGTAGTTCACGGTGTTGATGCCGGTGGCCTGCTGCACGACGGCAAGGCCAATGCCGATCCAGAGAAGGCGGCGCATCCAGGGGTTGTCCCGCAGGTCCCGCCAGGCGTGACCGCGCTCTTCCTTGGCGGTCTTCGCAGCCTCCGCAATTTCCTGGAACTCACTGGCGGCTTCTTCGGGGCTTCGGCTGAGGTTGAGGACACGGCGGCTGTCCTCGAGGCGGCCGCGGATGGCGTACCAGCGGGGGGACTCGGGCAGCATCAGCATTCCGGCGAGCAGCGCGAGGGCGGGAAGGGACGCGATGCCCAGCATGGTGCGCCAGACCTCGGTGTCGTGGATCAGGGCATCGAGCAGGGCGTTGATGGCGAACGCCAGCATCTGGCCCGTGACGATCATGAGCTCGTTGATGGTGACCATGCGGCCGCGCAGGTGGGCGGGCGCCATTTCGGCCAGGTACAGCGGGCAGGTAACGGCCGCCGCGCCCACACCCAGGCCCAGCAGGATGCGCGCCGCGATCATGAACGGCACGGTGGGGGCGATGGCGCAGCCAATGGCACCGAACAGGAACAGCAGGGCGCAGACCAGCAGGGAACCCCTGCGGCCAAGCCTGTCCGCCATGCGGCCGCCGGTGAGGGCACCCACCGCGGCGCCGGGGAACAGCAGGGCGCTGACCACCGTGGCTTCCTCGACGGCGGTCATGTTCAGGGAGTCGTTCATGTACAGCAGGGCGCCGGAGATAACGCCGGTGTCGTAGCCGAAGAGCAAGCCCCCCAGGGTGGAGATGACAGTCAGCCGGGCGAGGTAGCCGCGGCGCTGGGTGCCGGGCACGGTCGGCGATTGTTTCTGCAACAGCATTGTTGCCTCTCAGATTCTCTCGGGGACCGGAGTAGCGGTCAGGAATGTGATGCGTAACACCCACGTTAGAGCGCTCTAACGTCGCATGTCAACATAAAGTTCTAATGTCAGTACATAATGCGCCTAGCGCATTATCCCCTGCCGCATGGCCGATCCCTTGACCCAAGGAAAGCGCCTGCTAGGATCGAAGGACAGATAGTATGTCCTATCAAGCGAACATATAGTGGCAAAGCGGCCGTTCACGCCCCACCCGGGCGAAGGCGCCCCGCAACAGGAACATGAGGGAAGTACCGTGGCGAACAACCTGGGTCTCAGCATCGACCGCTCCTCCCCCGTCCCGCTCTACCACCAGGTGGTGCAGGGCATAGAAGCGGCCATCTTCAGTGGCGTGCTGGAACCCGGCAGCCGGCTGGACAACGAGATTGACCTGGCGGCGCAGCTGAACCTTTCCCGCCCCACGATGCGCAAGGCCATGGACGAACTGGTCCGGTCCGGCCTGCTGGTGCGCAAACGCGGCGTAGGAACCCAGGTGGTTTCAAGCCAGGTGCGCCGTCCACTCGAGCTCTCCAGCCTCTACGACGACCTCACCAACAACGGCAAGAAGCCCACCACCGATGTCCTGAGCTTCTCCCATGTTGAGGCGGACGACGCCACCCTGGCCACGCTGCAGTTGCCGGCGGGCTCCAAGGTCTACCACTTCACCCGGCTGCGCAAGGTGGGGGGCAAACCGTTGGCGCTTATGGAGAACTGGGTCCGTGACGACATCACCGACATGGATGAAGCGTTGCTGGCCGCGGAAGGCCTGTACGCCATCCTGCGCCGCGGCGGCGTGAACTTCCGCCTGGCCAACCAGCGCATCGGGGCCGTGGTGGCCAACGACTACCAGGCCTCCCTCCTGGACACCGCTCCCGGGTCCGCGCTGGTCACCATGGAGCGCACTGCCACGGATGACACCGGCCGGCGCGTGGAAACCGGGCACCACGTGTACCGCGGCGATTCCTACAGCTTTGAAATGACACTCGTACAGCGATAACGCAAGGAGCCAACTCCATGACCAACTGGGTCTACCCCCTGGGCACCGCCGCCGACGGCAAATGGGACGTCTCAATCGGGACCTCCGATTCCTCCCTTGCCGTGGACGGCTGGGCACACACCGGACTGAAGGTGGGCACCCTCGCCGCCGGGGCCGACGTCGTCCTTCCCGCCGCCGCTGAGGAGCGCATTGTGGTGCCCCTTAATGGATCCTTTACCGTCACGGTGGACGGCATCGAGTACCAGCTGGAAGGCCGTGCATCGGTGTTCCACGGCCCCAGCGACGTCCTCTATTCCGGCACGGGGCGGGGGGTCACCATCAGCTCGGCCGACGGCGGCCGCGTGGCGGTTGCCACGGCACCGGCGAAGGATTCGTACCCCACCCGCCTGGTGACTGCCGCCGAGACGCCGGTGGAACTGCGCGGGGCCGGCAACTGCTCCCGCCAGGTCCACAACTTCGGCACGCCCGCCGCGCTCGAGGCCGACAGGTTCATCGTCTGCGAGGTCCTCACTCCCGCCGGCAACTGGTCCTCGTACCCGCCGCACAAGCATGACGAGGAAAAGGACGGCGAGACCCACCTGGAGGAGATCTACTACTTCGAGACGCGGGTGGCCGTCGGCTCAGCTGCCCCGGCCGATGCCGATGCCATGGGCTACCAGCGCGTCTACGCCTCCGATGACCGCCCCATCGACGTGTCCGCCGAGGTCCGCACCGGCGACGTCGTCCTGGTTCCTTACGGCTGGCACGGACCGGCGATGGCTGCCCCCGGCTACGACCTGTACTACCTGAACGTAATGGCAGGACCGGGACCGGTGCGCGAATGGCTCATCAGCGACGATCCCCACCACGGCTGGGTTCGCCAGACGTGGGACGGGCAGGAGATCGACCCCCGGCTGCCGTTCGGAGCCTGAACGAGGTCCCGGCGCAGAACCGCTACGTGGCAGAGTGGGGTCTTGTGAAGCAGACTTCCCCCGCCCGCTCCGTGACCATGGAGGACGTGGCACGCGAAGCCGGCGTGAGCCGGGCGCTGGTCTCCCTGGTGATGCGCGATTCCCCCAAAGTCTCGGCCGCCAAGCGGACGGCGGTGCTGGAAAGCGCCGCCGCCCTGGGCTACTCCCCCAACCGGCTTGCCAGCCGCCTCGCGAGCCACCGCACCAACACCCTGGGCGTCCTCTTCCTTGACCTGCACAACCCGGTCTTCGCAGACATTTACGACGGTATTGCCGAGGGCCTCGCCGGCAGCGGCAACCAGGTGATGGTCGCCGTCGGCTCCGCTGATCCCGGCACCGAACTGGAAGCCGTGAGGAACTTCGTGGACCTCCGCGTGGACGGGGTCATCCTGGCCGGCTACACCGGCTTGGCCGGTGAACTGGAGGCCGCCCTGCGCGGGACGGCCGCCGTCGTCATCACCAGGGAATTAAAGGTCGACGGCGTCGATTCGGTCCTGACGGATGACTTCCGCTCCGGAGCGCTCGCCGTGGAGCATCTGCACGGGCTGGGGCACCGGCGGATCGCCCACGTGGATATCTCCGACTGGCTGCCGTACACCGACCGCCGCGAAGGCTACCTGCACGCGATGAAGCAGTTCGGCCTTGAGCCGATGCTGGTGCACAGCGACATGACCGAGCGCGGCGGGCGCAACGTCATGGAACGGTTCCTGGCTTCCGGCGCCGTGCTGCCCACCGCGATCTTTGCCCACAATGACCTCACGGCCATAGGCATCATGGAGGCCCTGGCTACGCACGGGCTGAGGGTCCCGGACGATGTGGCGATCGTGGGCTGCGACAACATCGAGCTGGCCGCCTCGCCCCTCATTGGACTGACGTCCATCGACCAGCACGCCGGGGAACTCGGCCGGGTGGCGGCGCAGGTCATGCTGGACCGGCTTGCCGGTTCCGGTCCCTCCGTCACGCGCAAGCTCGAACCGGCCCTGGTGGTCCGGAGCTCCTCAGATCCCGGCGCGGGACGCTAGCCACCTACGGCAAGCTCCCGCGCCCGGAGTTTCAGTGCACGCCCGCCGTGGCGTGTTCCACCCTCACCGGGACACCGCTGGCCAGCGATTCCTGGGCGGCGTCCGCCACCCGGGAGGCGGCCACTGCGTCCTCCGGTGTGCAGGGGTTGTCCCGCTGGCCAAGGACAAGCTCAACGAACGCGGCCATTTCGGACCGGTAGGCCTGGTCAAAGCGCTCGGCGAAGGTCCTGTGCGGCTCACCGGAAGGGAAATCCACGCCGGGCTCGGCCGACGCCATGGCGGTTTTTTCATCCAGGCCCACCGTCAGCGATCCCTTGGAACCCTGGATTTCCAGGCGGACGTCGTGGCCCGCCCCGTTGTAACGCGTCGCTGAGACAGTGCCCACGGTGCCGTCGTCGAACGTCACGAGCGCGAGCGCGGTGTCCACGTCGCCCACAGCGCCGATGGCCGGGTCCCCGTTGTTGGAGCCCTTCGCGTACACCTCAACGATCTCGCGGCCCGTCAGCCAGCGGAGGATGTCAAAATCGTGGACGGAGCAGTCGCGGAACAAGCCGCCTGATGTGGCCAGGAACTCCACAGGAGGCGGTGCCATGTCACAGGTGACGGCACGCAGCGAGTGGATCCAGCCCAGTTCGCCGGCTTGGTACGCCCGCTTGGCTTCCAGGTAGCCGGCATCAAAGCGGCGCTGGTGGCCGATCTGGACCACGCCGTGCTTGCTGCGGATGTAATCCAGCACGGGCAGGGCATCCGCCACATTCATTGCCACCGGCTTCTCGCAGAATATCGGGATGCCCGCGTCCGCCCCGGCCTTGATCAGCCCAGGATGGGTGGCGGTGCCTGTGGCCACCACCAGGCCGTCGATGCCGGAGGCAAGGAGGGCGTCAACCGACGGAAGGAACTCAGCGTCCAGGCCGGCTGCCACGCTCCGGGCGTGTTCTTCGGCCACGTCCGTGAGCCGGAGCCTGACGTTGATGCCCTTAGGGTTCAAAACCCCGTTAAGGCCCGCGATGTTGCCGGCGTGCATCACGCCGATCCGGCCCACGCCTACCAGGCCAAGCGTTACTTCCTTCATGGTTTTTCCTCTGCATAGACGGTAAAGGTGGTCCGGAAGGCGTCGAGGGCTGCGGCGCTGTCATCCCTGGCCCACGCCTCCATGCCGACTGGATCCGCGAAGATGTCGTCGGCACTGGCCGTCACCTTGGCAGTGCCCCGCTCCAGGGCAAGGCTCCGGGCGGACTCGATGTTGGGGTCGGCGATGGCGGCCAGGACTACGCCGGGGATGCGGCGGGCAACGCTGTCCGCATGGAATGCGCCCATCCAGCCGGAGCCGATGCGACCCATCCGTACCGGGACCGGGACTGCCGTGGGGTTGTGGGTGATGTAACCCAAGGGCTCATCCTTTCGGGTTTGTGTACAGCGACGGTTAAGCGGACGGGTTTCCTTCGCCCGGAAACCTAATGCCGAGCTGGCGCCGGATTTCGTCTGCTGCTTCCATCGTCCGGATGGAAGCAGCGAGTGGACGCTGGGGGCTTTCTGCTTGTCCGGCTGCAATGCAACGGGCCACTGCTGCGGCTTCGAAATGCAGGCCCTCGAAGTGCCCGCCCGCCGGCTCGCTGTGGCGCAGCCGTGTCCCGTCCGGGAACCGCAGCTCGAAGCCGCCGGGCATGTTGAAGGGGCCGTCAATGGCCAGCGTTGCCTGGGAACCAACAATGGTGGCGGCCGTGGGGGTGACATTATGCAGCTGCGTGTTCATGGCTGCCTGGCTGCCGCCCGGGAATTGCATGATCGCCGAAAGCTGGGCATTAACTCCGGATTCATGCGGCTGGCCGATGACGTGCACCTTATCGGGGGAGCCCAGGACTTCGGTGATGAGCGCCAAAGGGTAGGTCCCTAGGTCCAGCAGCGGTCCCCCGGCGAGCTCTGGATCAAAGATACGGTGGCTCCGGTCGAAGTGCTCGCCGTACTCCGCCACCACAGTGGTCACGGTCCCCAGTGTCCCGGCTTCGAGGATCTGCCGGATGACGTCGAATTTGGGCAGGAAGAAACTCCACATCGCCTCGGCGGCGAAAACGCCGGCGGATCCGGCCCGCGCGGCGATGTCCCGTGCCTGCTCGGCATTGAGTCCAATGGGTTTTTCGATCAGGACGTGCTTGCCTGCTTCGAGGGCGAGCAGGGCGGCGCTGTGGTGGAAATTGTGCGGTGTGGTGACGTAGACGATGTCGATACCGGGAGCCGCCGCGAGTTCCTCGTAACTTCCGTATGCGGCCGGCACGCCAAACTTCCCGGCAAACTCTTTGGAGCGGGCCAAAGAGCGGGAGCCGACGGCGGCAATAACCTGGCGGGAATGCGCCTGCACCGACTCCGTGAAACGCTCTGCAATCCACCCGGGCCCCATGATGCCCCACCGCAGGGAGGGTGCATCCTTCGAATCCGGGACGCGTGGTGCCGGCATGACGGGAACAGCCATTAGTAGATTACTTTCGTGAAGGCTCCGTCGCTGTGAAGCGACCGGATCATGGCCTGGGCAACCTGCGATGCTCTCAGGCCGTCTTCTCCGGTGGCGAGCGCTGCGGGCTCGCCCCTTTCGAGGGCGGAAATCCAGGCCTGGAGCTGAAGACGGTAGGCGTCGGCGAAACGCGGGCGCCAGTCAGCGGGGATTTCGGCCGTGCGATGGCCCTCACGCTGAACTACCAGGGCTGCGGGTTCGGGCAGGGCAGCGGTGCCACGCTCGGAGACGACTTCACACCTGGTGGTATAGCCGTACTGCGAGTTCAGGAACAGTTCAAGGGTCGCGAGGGTTCCGTCGGCCGTCCGCAGGAGCATCAACGCAGGGTCCTGCAGTTCTCCGGGACTGTGCCGGGAGCTGCGCCCCGCCTGCCATGAAACTTCGGTGATGGGCGAGTCCAGCAGCCAGGGGATGATATCGAACTCGTGAATGGCCGAATTGGTGATGGCTGTTTCCGAGCTGGTGCCGGGGCCGGAGGCTGCCGTGCGGCTGGTGCAGTGGACAATCAGTGGTTCGCCGTGGCTCCGAAGCCGCGTGATTTCGCGCAGGGCGGCGTAGCCGGGATCGAAGCGCCTCATAAAGCCCATGGACAGGAGCCTGGCACCGGTCGCCGCGATGATGTCCGCTTCGGCCTCCACTACGTCAAGGCTCTCCAGGAGTGTAGGGGCCAATGGCTTTTCACATAGAACGGGCGTCATCGCTTCGAAGCATTCCAGCACCAGTCCGGCGTGGGTGGAGTCGTGCGAAGCGATAACGACCGCGTCCACCTCGCAGGCGTTGATCAACTCCGAGGGGTCCGTCGTGGTCCTGGCCGACGGCGGCGCAGCAGCAGCCGCGCGTCCGGCGTCGAGGTCTGCCACGAAGGTGACTTCGGCACCGTTGACGGTGGCGGAAAGGTTCCTGATATGGTCTGCGCCCATAACGCCGGCGCCAATGACGCCCACCCGGATCGGCATGTTCTCTTCCTGTCTGCTGGCTGCTCGTCTTCGCGGCATGGCGAGGGGCCCGTCGGGTCTCGCGGCGGGCCCCCGTCTCCAGTGGTGTTATGCGTGCCGCGGGCTGCTTTCCTTTGCCTCCGCCGTCTCGGTCACTTCAGCCACCTCGGCCTGGACTTCCTTGACGATGTCGCTGTGGCCGCCGAGCTGTTCGAGCTCGTGGGCAAGCTCGGCAAGTTCCGCGCCGCCGGCCATCTGGGCGGTGAGCTCGTCCAGGGTGATGTCCTTTTTGTCGTAGTAGCCGATGGATTTGCCCCGCTTGAGCAGGAGGAACCGGTCGCCCACGGGGAAGGCGTGGTGCGGGTTGTGGGTGATGAAGATGACCCCGAGGCCCCGGTCCCTCGCCTGGAGGATGTAGCGCAAAACTACGCCCGACTGCTTGACGCCCAGAGCCGCCGTCGGCTCGTCCAGGATCAGGACCTTGGCTCCGAAGTACACTGCCCGGGCAATGGCGACACACTGGCGCTCACCGCCCGAAAGCTGGCCGATGGGCTGTTCCACATCGCGCAGGTCGATGCCCATGTCGGCGAGCTCTTTCTTGGTGATGTCCTTCATCTTTTGGACATCGAGGCTCTTGAACGGGCCGAATCCGCTGGTGAGCTCGGACCCGAGGAAGAAGTTGCGCCAGATCGGCATCAGGGAAACCACGGCGAGGTCCTGGTAGACCGTGGCAATGCCGACGTCGAGGGCATCGCGGGGGGAACTGAACTTCCGTTCGTCGCCCATGACGTACAGGGAGCCTTCGTCGTGCTGGTGCAGTCCGGCGATGATCTTGATCAGCGTGGACTTACCGGCGCCGTTGTCCCCCAGGACACAGGTGACGCGTCCGTTGTCCACAGCCATGGTGACATCGCGAAGGGCAATGATGTTGCCGTAATGCTTCCCCACACCTTCCAGGGAGAGCAAATGGACCGGGGTGTGCGTCAGCGGGTCCTTTTCGTTCTTGAGCAGGGTCTGCTGGTCGATGGCTTTGGCGTTCATTTTCTTCGCCCCTTACTTCAGTTCCGCGCGGCGTTTGACGATGAGGTTGACGATGGTGGCCAGCAGCAGCATCAGGCCGAGGAAGAACTTGAACCAGTCCGGGTTCCACTGCGCGTAGACGATGCCTTTGTTGGCCATGCCAAAGATAAACGCGCCGATTGCACCGCCGACGGCTGATCCGTAGCCGCCGGTGAGCAGGCAGCCGCCGATCACTGCGGCAATGATGTAGAGGAATTCATTGCCCACGCCCTCGCCCGACTGCACGGCGTCGAAGGCGAACAGGTTGTGCATGCCAAGGATCCAACCGCAGAACCCAACCGCCATGAACAGGCCGATCTTGGTTTTCGTCACGGGCACACCCACAGCGCGTGCCGAGTCGGCGTTCCCGCCCACTGCGAAGATCCAGTTGCCAACCTTGGTACGCAGCAGTACCCACGATGCGACGGCAACCAGGATGATCCAGAAGAACACGGTGATTTTGACTTCAACGCCGCCGATGCTGATCGACGAGGCAAATACGGCGCGGGCCGATTCGAAGCCGTCCAGCTTGGAAATGGAAGGCGAGGACACGCTGCCTCCGATGAGGCGGGTGAGTGCCAGGTTCAGGCCGGTAAGCATCAGGAACGTCGCGAGGGTGACGATGAAGCTGGGAAGCTTGGTCTTGATCAGGATCCAGCCATTGATGAACCCGATGGCCAGCGAGACTACGAGCGCCAACGCAACACCCACCCATGCGTTCATGGAGAAATTCCAGCTGAAAAGGGATGCGGTCAGCGCAGATGAGATAACTGCCACGCCGGTGGAAAGGTCGAATTCGCCACCGATCATCAGCAGCGACACACCCACGGCCATGATGCCGATGGTGGAACTGCCGTAAAGAATGGTCGCCAAGGCGTTGGGCTGCGTGAAGGTCGAAGAAACCAGCGCGAAGAAAACGAACAGGACCACTGCTCCTACGAGCGCGCCAACTTCGGGGCGGCCCAGGAGCTTCTGGAAGGGGTTCCGTTGTCCGACCCGCTCGTCGCCGCGCGGCCCGGCTGCCGAGGCGGGGGCCGGGGGCAGGGTTGCTGTATTTGCCATAGGAATAACTCCTTGTTGGTCAGGCCGTGCGGCGGATCGCCGCCGCACGGCCTGAGTCCCGGATCTAGCGGACGCCCTGCTGGGCGAATTTGAGGACGTTTGAAGCGTTGGACTTGTCCACAATGGTCGGGCCGGTCAGCACAGGCTGTCCACCGCCGAGCTTGAACCCGCCGCGCTTGGCCTGCCAGAGGGAATCAACGGACATGTAGCCCTGGAGCCACGGCTGTTGGTCCACGGTGAAGATCACGTCACCATCCACGATCTTCTGCGCTAGCTCTGCGTTCAGGTCGAAACTGGCGACCTTCGACGAGCTGCCGGCGTCCGCGACGGACTTGAGCAGCGTCAGGGTGATCGGTGCGCCCAGGCCAATGATGACGTCCGCATCCTTGGCGGCCTGGAGCTTCGCGGTGGCGGTGGACTGGACGGCGGTCATGTCCTTGCCGTCGACATACAGGATCTCCGCGCCCGGAACCTTCGCCTTGACGCCTGCGCATCGTGCTTCCAGGCCAACATGGCCCTGCTGCTGAATCACGCACACGGGGTGCTTGAAGCCCTCGGCGGCCAGCCGGGTCCCCACGGCCTCGCCGGCGAGTTTCTCGTTGGAACCGAAGTGGGTGAATGCGCCGAGCTGCGACGAGATGCTCTCGCCTGCGTTGAGGCTCACCACCGGGATGCCGGCGTCCGTAGCCTTCTTCAGGACGTCCTTGAGGGCATCCGGGGTTGCGAGGGTAAGGGCGATGCCGTCGACTTTCTGGTCAATGGCCTGTTGGACGAGCTGGGCCTGGCGTCCGGCCTCAGGGTCGCTGGTGTAGAGCAGTTCCACATTGTCTTTAGCGGATGCCTCCTCGGCCCCCTTGCGGACAATGTCCCAGAACGTGTCGCCGGCTGCAGCGTGGGTGATCAGCGCGACCTTCATTCGGTCCGTGGTGGCCACTTGGCCTCCGCCGGCGCCGCCGCCTGCGTTCTCGGTTTTCCCACCGGTGCTCGAACATGCAGCAAGTGCCAGCATCGGCACTACCGCCGCAACCAGAGCCACCTTACGCCAAGAAATATTAGCCACAATAATCTCCTTTGATCCCAGGTTCCGGGCTGCCACTCTGCCGCCTCCGGAACTCTGTCTACCTAGATCATGGTGACTTGACTCACCAATGTCAATAGTTTGTCCTGACATTAGGATGTTTTAACGAATCAACTACTTTGGGGCGATTAGGGCCGGCGGGCCTGTGGTGCCGCGCACCACCAGTGCCGGCTCAATGAGCTTCTTCTGGCTTCCGGCAGCCCCTGTCTCAATGCGCGCCAGCAACGTCTTAGCCACATCAATCCCCACAAGGTCACTTCGGTTGTCGATGGAAGTAAGTTCCACATACCTGGACTTCGCCACCGTGGAATTGTCATACCCAATCACGGAAATTTCGGACGGGACGGACAATCCCCGCATCTTGATGGCGCCGAGGGCACCGAGGGCCATGGTGTCGTTGGCCGCGAAAATAGCCGTGGTCTCCGGATGATGGTCCAGCAGCCAGGATGCGGACGAAAAGCCGTCCTCCTCCGAAGTTCCCCCCGACTCCCCGACGACGCACACGTCAAGACCCGCCCCCTGCAACTGGCCGGCAAAGCCCGCCCTTCGGTGGTCGGCGGCGCCGCCGGAGCCGGACAGGTGCCCGATCCTGGTGTGGCCGAGGCCCAGCAGGTGTTGGGCAGCCATGGCGCCACCGCCGTCGTCGTCATTTGTGATCAGGTCAGCCCCCGCAGGCACGCCGCTGCGCCAACCTGCAACGACGGTGGGCACCCCGGCGCCGGCGAGCATTGATGGAGTGGGTTCGGCCGCTATCACCAGCCCGTCCACGTGCATGGCCAGTAGTCCATCCACCGCCTCACTGATGCGGTTTGCGCCAGGGCGGGAATCGGCCAGCATAACCCGGTAGCCGTCCTCCGTCAGCACGGATTCCATGCCCCGCAGCAAATCGACAAACCAAAGGTTCCGGTAGTCATCTATGACAAGTCCTATGCTCTTCGTCCGGCTGCTGGCCAGCGCCGTGGCAGCCCGGCTGGGACGATAGCCAAGCTCCGAGATCGCCGCTTGCACGGCATTGCGGCGCTTTTCGCTTACTCGCACCGGGTTTTGCAGCACCAGGGAAACCAGCGATGGCGAGACTCCCGCCTGCTTTGCCACGTCATAGATCGTCGGGCGCCGGTTTTTGGGGCGGTCATGCGTCATGGAAGTGCCTTTCATCTCTCGGTTGAGAATATCCCGGGAACAATTGACAGGACATATGGACATGGCTACGCTCAAGGTCAGCGCAAAAATTGTAGCGCTACAAAATGCCGCTGGCGATCCCCGCTGCGGCTGAATTTCAAAGGAGAAATCAATGGCTGAAAGCCTCGGTGTAGCAGTCATCGGCGCAGGCATGGCCGGCAAGGCGCACGCTGCCGCGTACCGTACGGCGTCCGCCCTGTACAGCCCGGTCCTTCCTCCGGTCCGACTGGTCTCCATCGGCGACGTCAACGCCGAATTCGGTTCCTTGGCCGCCCGTCGATTCGGGTACGAGCGTAACGACACGTCATGGCAGGCAATTGCTGAAGCCGATGACATCGACGTGGTCAGCGTAGTGATCGCCAACTCCCTTCACCGTGAGGTCGTTGAAGGTCTGCTCGCGGCCGGCAAGCACGTGCTGTGCGAAAAGCCTTTGAGCGATTCCATGGACGACGCTCGTGCGATGGCCGAGGCGGCGCGCAACGCGTCCAGCATCGCGCGCATCGGCTTCACGTTCCGCCGCACCCCGGGCATCGCTTACATTCGGGACCTGATTCAGACAGGGGTGCTCGGCAACGTCCTGCACTTCAGCGGCCGCTACTGGACCGACTACGGCTTCAGCCCCTCCGCCCCCATGAGCTGGCGGTACAAGGGCGGCCCGGGCTCGGGCGCTCTTGCCGACGTCGGATCCCACTTGGCGTACGTCTCCGAGTTCCTCTGCGGCGATATCCAGGCTGTCTCCGGCGGTCAGCTCAGCACGGTCATCACCAAACGTCCGCTGCCGCTTGCCGCTGTGATGGGCCATGACCACGTTGCCGTCAGCGACACCTTCGAAGCCGTCGAGAACGACGACTACGCAGCCTTCAACGCGGAGTTCGCCACGGGCGCGGGAAGCTTCGAAGTGTCCCGCGTTGCCGCCGGCCACGCGAACAGCCTTCAGTTTGAGGTCTTCTGTGAAAACGGCGCCGCCAAGTTCGACCAGCGCCGCCCCTCCGAAATCCAGCTGTTCCTCAATGACGGCTCTGGCCACGATAACGGCTACCGGCAGGTCATTCTCGGTCCCGGTCACCCCTACATCGCAGGTGGCCTCGCCATGGACGCGCCGGAGGTGGGGTTCGGCCAGAACGACGCCTTCGGCTACCAGGCCCGCGCCTTCCTCGAAGAGGTTGCCGGCCTGGGCGAACAAGAGTCCCTCCCCCGCTGCGCCACCTTCGACGAGGGCGTCCGAAACATGGAACTGCTCGGCGCCGTCACCGATTCGGCACTCAACAACGGAAAGAAGATCTCGCTGTGAAGCTGGGTGTCTATAACGCGATCCTGCATGACCGGCCCCTTCCCGAGGCATTGAAGGTCATCGCCGACCTCGGCCTCACCGGGATCGAAATCAACACCGGCGGGTTCCTGCCCGCGGTCCACGTGCCCGCCATGGACCAGATCCTGGAAAGCGACGCCGCCCGCGATGACTTCCTGGCGATTTTCGAGGGAACCGGGGTGTCAATCGCCGGCCTGAACTGTAACGGCAACCCCCTGCATCCCAAGCGTGAGATCGGCGAGAAGCATGCCGAAGACATCCGCCGTTCCATTCGCCTCGCGCACCGCCTTGGGCAGAACCGGGTGGTCACAATGTCAGGGCTGCCCGGCGGAGAGCCCGGCGCCACCGTCGCCAACTGGATCGTGAACGCTTGGAACTCTGCGGCGCTGGATGTGTTGGACTACCAATGGGGCGTGGCAGCGGAGTTCTGGAGGGAGACCGACCGCCTCGCCGCGGACCATGATGTCAAAGTGGCCCTGGAACTGCACCCCCAGAATATTGTTTTCAACACCGCCGATGTCCGCAAACTAATCGAGCTGACGGGGGCAACCCACGTTGGCGTGGAACTGGATGCCTCCCACCTGTTCTGGCAGCAGATGGATCCGGTTGCCGTGGTGCGGGAACTTGGCCCGCTCGTGTTCCAGGCGGCAGCGAAGGATGTCCGGATAAACACGGAGAACGCGGCGCTGTACGGCGTGCTCGACAACAGTTTCCGTCGACTCTCGCCTGGGGAAAACCGCACCAACCTGGGCGGTGACGAGTGGGCCAATGAGTGGCCCAAGGACTCTGCGTGGGATTTCGTGGCCCTGGGCCGTGGGCACGACACCGCCTTCTGGACGGAATTCCTACGCGCACTGTACGAGGTAGATCCAGACATGCTGGTCAATATCGAGCATGAGGATGTTTCACTCGGCCGCATCGAAGGGCTGGAAGTGGCCGCCAAGGTGTTGAAGGACGCTGATGCAGCGCTCACCTCTTCGCTGAAGCCGACGGCCTGATCGCACAACAAACCCGCACAGCAGGAGGGGTGGCGCACACGCGCCGCTCCTCCTGCTGGCTTTCCCGCCACGGCCGCGATTCGCCTTAGGTCCTCCGTCGCGTGTGCCTGGTGTCTTCGGAGGGCAGGGTTTCGGGAAACCGAAGTTCAATGGAGATACTGCCGACCGACTGTAATCCGACCGATGAAGATCAGGAGGGTGTCCACCCGGTGCGGTCGGCGTCGATGATGGTGCGCAGGACTTGTGCTGGGACGCCGGCTGCGATGGTGTTGGCGGGGACGCCAGCCGGCGTCGGGCGTTTCTATTGCACTGAGGGTGCCTTGCGTCGAGGGGTTTAGGCGTTTATGCCGGAACGCTCTTTGAAGAGGTGCTCAAGCTCCTCGAGCGACTTGTCCTTGGTTTCCGGGACCATCCGCTTGACCCAGGCGATCGCGCAGATCTGCAGTGCCACGAAGATGAGGAAGGTGGCCGATACTCCGATCCACGAAACCATCTGCGGGAAGAAGAAGCCGATGAGGAAGTTGACCATCCACAAGACGAACACGCAGATTCCCATAGCGACACCGCGGACGTGCATCGGGAAGATCTCGGACATGGTCAGCCAGGTCACGGTGCCGATGCAGCCCTGCATAGAGGCCAGGAACGTCACCATGAACAGCAATACCAGGTAGCCGCGAAGGGTGCTTTCCGGCAGGGCCAGAGAGATCATCGCGATGGCCAGCAGGGATGTGGCTGTGCCGCAAAGTCCCACAATCAACATGGGTTTACGGGGCACACGCGACATCAGGTACATGCCTATAACCACGGCCACTACGGAGGTAATGCCGTTGAGAACGTTTGCGATCAGGGCGCCCTGGTCGCCGAATCCTGATGAAGACAGGATGGACGTTCCGTAGTACATGATCGCATTGACGCCGCTGATCTGGTTGATGATCGCCATGCCGAGACCCACCACGAAGATCCTGCGAATCCAGGGGACGGTAAGGTCCTTGACCGTTCCGAGTTTGGCCTGGTAGTCCTCACGGGCCGCCTGCCGCACTTCGTCGAACTCCGCCGACACCTCCCCGGCAGCGCGGGTGGAGCGCAGCACCTCCAGGACAGCACCGAACCGGCCGGCAGACGCCAGCCAGCGCGGGCTTTCCGGCAGGACCAGCATCCCGAACCACAGCACCACAGCCGGCAAAGTAGCGATCACGAGCATCCACCGCCATATGTTGGCCTCTTCCGGGAAGGCGTTGCCCAGCACTGCATTGAACGTGAAGGCGAGGAACTGGCCGGTGACGATCATCAGTTCGTTCTGCGTGACGATGCGGCCACGCTGGGCCGCCGGCGACATCTCCGCAAGGTACACGGGGACAATTACCGACGCGCCGCCCACTGCGAGCCCCAGCAGGGTCCTTGCCGCAATCAGCAGTTCAGTGCTGGGCGAGATGGTGCAGAAGATGGTGGCGGCAACGAAGATCAGCGCCAGCCCCATGATGGTTTTGCGCCTGCCGAAGCGGTCCGAGAGCCGTCCGGCGCTGATGGCTCCGAAGGCAGCCCCGAAGAGCAGCGTCGACGTGACGAGGCCCTCGGTCAGCGGTGTAAGGCCAAGGTCGCGCTGCATAAATGGGAGGGCGCCGTTGATGACTCCGGTGTCGTAGCCAAAAAGCAAGCCGCCGAAGGTGGAGAACAGGGCCACCTTCCGCATGAACTTTCTCGGATCGGATTGAGTGACCTTCGGGGGCGCTCCCCGGCCGATGGCCACTTCCGGGGATTCGGACTCCGTTAAGATTCCTTTGCTGTGTTCCATCCGCGCATCCACTACTTCGTCTTGGCGATGTAGGCCTTCATCGTCTCCAGCTGGTACCGGGAAACCTCATCAGCCTTCTCGTCCTCCGCAAAAACGCTCGACACCATCACGGTGTCCTCCCGGTCCAGGAATCCAATTTCCTTCAGCCCGCCGAAGAATTCGTCCCAGATGACGTCGCCGTCACCGATCTTCAGGTGCTGGTGCACGCGGACGGGGTTGCCCGGCGGATTGGTGATGTACCGCAGCCCGTGCGAGGCATGGTGGTTCATGGTGTCGGCAACATGGACCAGGCGCAGCTTGTCCCCCGCTGCCCGCATGATGTCCAGCGGTGCGTTCTGCATGTGGAAGCTGTGCGAGGCCACGTAGACCAGGCCCACGTTCTTCGAGTTCAGCCCCCTGATCACCCGGATCGCTGCCAGGCCTTCCTCCACGAAGTCGTCCGGGTGCGGGTCGATCAGAAGGTCGAGGCCCTCGCGTTCAATGATCGGCAGGAGCTCCTCCATGGAACGGTAGAAGGCCCGCTCGGACTCCTCGGCCTTCTCCGGCCTTCCGCTGAACTCCGTGTTGATGGTGCCGACGCCGAGGTCCACCGTGATCTGGATGACCCGCTTCCAGTAGCGGACTGCTGCTTCGCGGGCATCCTCGTCCGGGCCGGACCAGCGGAGCACGGGCAGCACGGACGCGATCTCAATCCCCGCGTCCCGGCAGGCCTTGCTGAGCTGACCCACGAGTTCGTCATCGGCCTTGGGGTGGTTGTAGAAGGGGATGAAGTCCGCGTGCGGGGTCATCTGCATGTACTTGTAGCCGAGGTCCGCCACCACCTTTGGGAATTCGAGCAGGCTGTGCGAGTGGTGGAAGGGCGTAGGGTCAAGTGCGATTTTCACGAAAGAACACTCCGTTGTGGATCAGTCAGGATGGGGCTAGCTGTAGAGGTCTGGCTTGGGGGCAAGCTTCACGGCGACCTTCTCACCGTTCTTCTGTGCCTCGACACCTGCTTCGCAGCAGGCTGCGGTGGCGTAACCGTCCCAGGCCGTGGGACCGCCGATCCCGCCCTTAAGTGCCGCGTCCACCCATGACTGGATTTCGACGTCGTATGCCGCACCGAAGCGCTCCTCGAAGCCGGGCGTGACGTTGCCGCCCCAGTGGCCTGCGCTGCGGGTGTAGGGTCCCTTGTCCCCGCCGATGCTGACGATGCCCTCTTCGAAGGACGCCTGCGTGGCCACTTCATAGCCGAACTTGGCGTTGACGTAGATTTCGACGTCGGCCAGGACACCTGACTCGGTCTCCAGCAGGACGTGCTGGGGGTCGTGCTGGCCTGCGGGCGCGTTCCTGGTCGCCTTGCCCAGGCGGACCTGGACGCTGGTGATTTCTTCACCGGTGAAGTACCGGATGGCGTCGAACTCGTGCACAACGGAGTCGTTGATCAGCATCTCGTTGGTGAAGCCGGCCGGCGTGGTGGGGTTGCGGTGCTGGTGGTGCAGCATCAGCAGCTCGCCCAGTTCACCGTTCCGGATGATTCCACCCAGTGCCGCGTACTCGGCGTCGAAGCGGCGCATGAAGCCCACCTGGATGCGCTTGTGGCCCAGTGCAACCTCGGCCTGGACGATCTTCCAGGAGGACTCGGCGTCCGGGGTCAGCGGCTTCTCGCAGAGGATGGGGATGTCCTTGGCAATGGCCTTGAGCAGGATGTCCTCGTGCAGGAAGCCCGGGGTGGCAATGAGTACTGCGTTGACGTCGCCGTTGTTGAGCGCTTCCTCGGCGTCGGCAAGGGCAACAGCGCCCGGGATGCCTTCAATGGCTGCCTGTGCGCGGGCCAGGTCAACGTCGACGACGGCGGCCACCTCGGCTCCGTGGATGCGGGTGTTAAGCCGCTGGATGTGGTCGGCGCCCATGCGTCCGGCGCCGATGACGGCGACGCGGAGGTTTTGAGTCATTGTTTCGTCCTTCTGTGTCTGTAACGGATGCGGGCTGTCTTGTGTCAATTGACGGTGGTTCGGGAACCGCAGGACAGCAGGTAGTTGCGGGTGCGCTTGGCGATCGGCATGGGCACGTCGAAGGCCACCGGGTACATGTCCTGCTCCACGATGCCGAAGATGGGGCGGTTGAGGCCCTCCACCGCTTCGATGACGGCGCGCAGGTCCGGCAGGCCGTTCGGCGGCTCGGTCATAACGCCTGCCAGGTTGGCGGCAGCCCAGGTCATGTTTTCCTCGTTGACCTTCTTAAGGATCTCCGGGTTGATCTGCTTCAGGTGCAGGTAGCCGATCCGGTCCGGGTAGTTCTTGATGAGCTCCAGGCTTGATGCGCCGCAGTACTCGGCATGGCCCGTATCCAGGCAAAGGTTCAAATACTGCGGATCGGTTGCAGCCAGGAGGTGCTCGATGTCTTCCTGCGCACCCACATGTGAGTCGGCGTGGGAGTGGAACTGCTGCTTCAGGCCGAAGTCCTCCAGGAGGGTTTTGCCCAGGCGGTTGTGGCCGTCGAAGAGGTCGCTCCACGCCTTCTCGCTCAGCGTGCCGCTTTCGACGGCTTCGCCGGTGACGTCGTCGCGCCACATGGCGGGAATGACCACGATGTGTTCGCCGCCCATCGCGGCGGTCAGCTCGGCAACTTTGCGGGCCGGCTCCCAGGCGGTTTCCCACTGGTCCAAGCCGCGGTGGAAGGCTGTGAAGACCGTGCCGGCGCACACCTTAAGGTCGCGCTGCTTGAGCTCCTCGGCCAGCCGTGCGGGGTCGGTGGGGAGGTAGCCGTAAGGGCCCAGTTCGATCCACTTGTAGCCGGACTCGGCAACCTCATCGAGGAACCGTTCCCACGGCGTCTGCTTGGGGTCATCCGGGAACCAGACGCCCCAGGAGTCCGGCGCCGTGCCGATGATCAGTTTGTTGTCAGTCATGACAGCGTTGTCTTTCTGTTGTCGGGGTGCTCAGCCGGGATGGCGTAGGTCGAAGGGGTCAGTCGCGCCGTCCGCGGCCTTCAGTGGCGTCGTCGGCCCGGCCTGGAACGGCGTCTTCTCCGTGAGCCAGCTCGTCGGGGAGTCCTTCCGCGATTCCGTCGTGCCGTACAGCGTGATCGTCCGCGTGGGAGGGAAAGTTGTAGGAGGCGCCCGAAGCGGCCGTGGGTTCGGGCCAGCGGGAGGTGATGACCTTACCGCGGGTGTAGAAGGAGACGCCTTCGGGGCCGTAGATGTGCTTGTCGCCGAAGAGGGATGCTTTCCAGCCGCCGAAGGAGTGGTAGGCCACCGGTACGGGCAGGGGCACGTTGATGCCGATCATGCCGACGGTCACGGAGCGTTGGAACTTGCGGGCTGCGGCGCCGGAGGAGGTGAAGATGGCGGTGCCGTTGCCGTACGGGTTGGCGTTGATCAGCGCGATGCCGTCCTCCAGGCTGTCAACGCGGACCACAACGAGGACCGGTCCGAAGATTTCCTCGGTGTAGGCGGTCATCTCGGTCTTGACGTGGTCGATGACGGTGGGGCCGACCCAGAAGCCGTCCTCGTGGCCGGGGACCACGAGGTCGCGGCCGTCAACGACCATCGCGGCGCCGGCCTGTTCGGCTTCGGTGACGATCCGGACGATGCGTTCCTTGGAGGCGGGGGTGATGACCGGGCCCATTTCGGCGTCGGGGGCGGTGCCGTTGTTGACCTTCACGGCCAGGGCGCGTTCTTCGACCTTCTTGACGATCAGGTCTGCGGCTTCCCCGACGGCGACGGCGACCGAGATGGCCATGCAGCGTTCCCCGGCGGAGCCGAAAGCGGCGGCGGCGAGGTGGTCCGCGGCGTTGTCCAGGTCGGCGTCGGGCATGATGATGGCGTGGTTCTTCGCCCCGCCCAGTGCCTGGACACGCTTGCCGTGCTTGGTGGCGGTCTCGTGGACGTACTGGGCGATCGGGGTGGAGCCGACGAAGGAGATGCCGTCCACGTCCGGGTGGGTCAGGAGACCGTCCACGGTTTCCTTGTCACCGTGCAGGACCTGGAACACGCCGTCGGGCAGGCCGGCCTGCTTCCAGAGCTTGGCCAGCAGCATCGAGGCGGAGGGGTCGCGTTCGGAGGGCTTGAGGATGAAGGCGTTGCCGGTGGCGATGGCCATCGGGGCCATCCACAGCGGCACCATGACCGGGAAGTTGAACGGGGTGATGCCTGCGACCACACCGAGGGGTTCGCGGAAGTTGAAGACGTCGATGCCGGTGGAGACCTGGTCGGAGTAGTCGCCCTTGAGCAGGGTGGGAATCCCGCAGGCGTATTCGATGACCTCAAGGCCGCGGCCGATCTCGCCCTTGGCGTCGGAAAGAACCTTGCCGTGCTCCGCAGTGATCAGGGCAGCGAGGTCGTCCACGTGGGCTGCGACCAGCTCGCGGAACTTGAACAGCACGGCGGTGCGCTTGGCCAGGGAGATATCGCCCCAGGTGTCGGCGGCCTTGCGGGCTGCGGCAACCGTTGCGTCCAGGTCCGCCCGGTTCGCCAGGCGCAGCTCTGCACTGACCTGGCCGGTGGCCGGGTTGTAGACGTTGGTGGTGCGGTCGCCCTCACCGGCGCTTTCGGCGCCGTTGATGAAGTGGTTGATGACAGTGGTGGTCGTCGTTGACATGTGTGGACTTCCTTGGTCTGTGGCTGTGCGGGGTGGGGTGTCAGCCGAGCAGTTTGCGCTGGCGGGCTTTGTGGTCGGAGTAGGTCTGGTATGCCGCTTTCGTCGAGTCCAGTTCGGAAACCTGGGAGACGGGCACGTCCCACCAAGACTCGGAGGACGGAGCGTCCAGCAGCGGGTCGGATTCGACGTGGATCAGGATGGGCCCGCCGCGTTCGGGGGCGGCCTTCGCGTCGCGGATGGCCTGCTCGAGTTCGGCAATGACCTTCTCCCCCGGTTCGATCCGGATGACCTTCACGCCCAGGGACTCGGCGTTCAGGGCCAGGTCCACGGGCAGGGTCTCGCCGTCGTCGAAGCTGTGCTGTTCCTCGTTCAGCGCCCGGTACTGGGTGCCGAACCGCTGTGAGCCGAGCATTTCCGAGAGCGAGCCGATGGAGGCGTAGCCGTGGTTCTGGATCAGGACCACGATCAGCTTGATCCGTTCGGCGACGGCGGTGACCAGTTCGGTGTGCATCATCAGGTAGGAGCCGTCCCCCACCATTACGACGACGTCGCGCTGGGTTCCGCCGTTGGCGGCTTCGGCCAGCGCGGCGCGCTTGACGCCGAGGCCGCCCGGGATTTCGTAGCCCATGCAGGAGTACGCGTACTCGACGTGGTAGCCGAAGGGGTCGCGGACGCGCCACATCTTGTGCAGGTCACCGGGCAGGGAACCGGCCGCGCAGATGACAACATCCTGGGCGTCCATGGCCCGGGACGTGGCGCCGATGATCTCGTTCTGCGCCGGCAGCGGGGTGTAGCGGGTGTTGAACGCGGCGTCCACGGTGGTGTCCCAGCGCTTCTTCTCGGCCTCGATTTTCTGTTCCAGGTCCGCGCCCACGCGGTACCCGCCCAAAGCTGCGTTGAGCTTCACCAGTGCCTTACGGGCGTCGGCGACGATCGGCAGCGTGGTGCCGTGCTTGTACGCGTCGATCGGGGCGACGTTGATGTTGATGAACTGTACGTCCGGGTTCTGGAAAGCTGTGCGGGACGCGGTGGTGAAGTCCTCGTAGCGGGTGCCGATGCCGATGATCAGGTCCGCCTCGGCAGCGATGGCGTTCGCCGCCGTCGTGCCCGTGGAGCCAATCGCCCCCAGGGAGAACGTGTGGTCCCAGGGCAGGACGCCGACGCCGGCCTGCGTGTTGCCCACCGGGATGCCCGTCAGTTCGACGAACTTCGCGAGTTCGTCGTTGGCGTAGGCGTACAGGACGCCGCCGCCGGCGATGATCAGCGGGCGCTTCGCGGCACGGATCGCCGCTGCGGCGCGGGCGATGTCGTCGTCGTCCGCGTCCGGGCGGCGGATCCGCCACTCGCGTTCGGCCAGGAACTCGGCAGGGACGTCGAAGGCCTCGGCCTGAACATCCTGCGGCAGCGAAATGGTCACTGCACCGGTCTCAGCCGGGTCCGTCAGGACGCGCAGGCCGTGGTGGAACGCGGAGAACAACTGCTCCGGCCGGGTCACCCGGTCAAAGAACTTGGACAGCGGCCGGAACGAATCGTTCACGGTGATGTCGTAGGCGTACGGCTGCTCCAGCTGCTGCAGCACGGGATCCGCGGCGCGGGTGGCAAAGGTGTCGCTGGGCAGCAGCAGCACCGGCAAACGGTTGGTCGTCGCCAAAGCGGCACCGGTCAGCAGGTTCGAGGAACCAGGACCGATGGACGTGCTGATCGCGAACGTCTGGCGGCGGCGGGTGTGCCGGGCATAGCCCACGGCCTGATGCACCTGGGCCTGCTCGTTCCGGCCCTGGTAGTACGGCATGATGGCCGGATCCAGCTGCTGGTACTGCTTCAGCGCCTGGCCCACACCGGCCACGTTCCCGTGCCCGAAGATGCCGAAGGTTCCCGGGATCAGCCGCTCACGGTAATCCACTCCCCCGACCGTGTCCACGGTGTACTGCCTGGAAAGGTATTCCACCACGGCCTGGGCGACCGTCATTCTGCGGGTTGCAGTTCCTGATGTTGTTCCCATGGGGAGGCTACTCCGATACTTCTTCGGTTCGGTTTGGGGTGGTGTGGTTCAGCAGCGAGGCGGCGGTGGCTACGGCCCCGGCAACATCGCCGTCGGCCGGGTACAGGAGTGTCCTGCCAACGGTAAGGCCCTGCACCCCGGGCAGCGCGAGGGCTGCCTGCCAGCTTGCGAAAACCTCGTCCTGGCTGCTGTCCGGGTCCCCGCCCAGCAGGACAGTGGGCATGGTGGTGGCCGCCATGACCCGTTCCATGTTCGCAACGACGGGAAGCTTCATCCACGTGTAGGCGCTCGTGGAGCCCAAGCCCTCAGCGATGGCGATTGACTTGATCACGGCGTCCGTTGAGAGGTCGTTCCGGACGCGGCCGTTTTCCCGGACCGACAGGAAGGGCTCCACCATGGCGATCAGCTTACGCTCGGCAAGCGAATCAATAGCCTTGGCTGTTGCTTCGAGAGTGACAACCGTGTCCGGGTCCCCGAGGCAGATGCGCGTCAGCATCTTGCCGCCATCGGCACCAAGGGCCTCAAGAGCTGCTGCCGTGTGGCCGGTGAAGCGGTCATCGAATTCGTTGACCAGGCCCGCGAGCCCGCCGCGGTTCATCGAGCCGAAAACCAGCTTGCCCTCAAGCGCGCCGAGCAGCAGCAGGTCGTCCATGATATCCGGCGAGGCAAGCACGCCGTCCACGTCCGGGTTGGCCAGTGCAATTTGCAGCCGGTCCAGCAACTGCCGGCGGTCTGCCATGGCCACGGGATCCGAACCGACGGCAAGGGCGCCGCGTGCGGGGTGGTCCGCAGCCACAATGAAGTTTTGCTTGCCGTATTTCAGGCCGGGGTGGCGGCGCCGTGCCTTCGCGGCCCGGGCTATGGCGTCCGGGTCTTCAAGCCGGATGGTGCTCAGGTGGGCGTAGCGGCGGGGGTCGTCGTCCAGGGCATTGTTCGAGGCGAGGGGCGTGAGGGTCACAGTGCTGCTCCTTCGGTGGCAAACTGACCAGGAACCAGGCGGCCGCGTTCGGCAAGCAGCGAGGTGACTTCCTCCGGCGTCGGCATCGCGTCGGCGCAGGAAAGGCGGGAGGCGACGATCGCGCCGGCAGCGTTGGCGTAGTCCAGGACCTGGGCCAGCGGCCAGCCTGAGAGCAGGCCGTGGCAGAAGGCTCCACCGAAGGAATCGCCGGCGCCAAGGCCGTTGACCGTTTCCACCGGTACCGGTGCGGAGACAACACGCTCGGTGCGGGTCTTCGCCATGACGCCTTCGGCGCCAAGCTTCACGACGGCAATCTCAACGCCGGCTGCCAGGAGGCGGTCAGCCTGCTCATCAGGCGTCCCCTCCCCAACGGCCACCGCGCATTCCTTGTCGTTGCCAATGGCCACGGTCACGTGCGGCAGGATACGGCCGACCTGTTCCCGGGCTTCCTCTTCGGAGGCCCAGAACATGGGCCGGTAGTCCAGGTCCAGGATGGTGAACTGGCCGTCCTTGAGCCCGGCGTGCGGGCGGGCCTCATGAGCGGCAATGTGCGCGCTTCGGCTCGGCTCCTGGCACAGGCCCGTCACCGTGGACCAGAAGATCCGCGCGTCGCGGATGGCGTCCAGGTCAAGCTCTTCGGCCTTGATCTGCAGATCCGGGGCAGTAGGGAAACGCCCGTAAAAGTAGAGCGGGAACTCGTCCGTGGCCGGCTTGATCGCACAGAACGTCACCGCCGTGGGCCATTCCCTGACCGGGGTGACGAAGGTATCGTCAACGTTGAACTTCTTCAGTTCCCGGTGGAGGTACTTGCCGAAAGCGTCGTCACCGGTGCGGGTAATCACGCCGGTCCGGCGGCCATGCCGGGCGGCTGCTACCGCAACGTTCGACGGCGATCCGCCGAGGTACTTGCCGAAGGACGTCACGTCTTCCAGGTCCACCCCAATGTCATTCGGGTAGATATCAACGCTGATGCGCCCGATGGTGAGCAGTTCGTGGGTCACGGTATTTGCGGACCTTTCTAGTTTGAACTCTGTACCTCAAACAGCTAGAGCTCCGGTGCCTGACTGGCCCCTCCATGAGCGGGGTCACACCCACTACTTTGCCCTAGAATTAATGTCCTGTCAAAGGTTTGTACTGACATGTTTACAACTTGCCATACCGGCGGTTTTAGGCTCCCGCAGGAGGCCTGGAAGGGTCCCTGCGGGTCGAAGTCGGCGGCCTATTTCCGGGGTACGGCAAGCTCGCCGGTAACATACTGGGCGCGGCCAAAGCCGAAGGACCAGTCGCCGGCAGTGTTCTCCACGTAGCCAATGAACACGTCCTCGCCAGCGATCCCCACCTCGGCGAGCTTGTCCGCCACGGCAGCAAAGAGCCGCTGCTTTGCCTCCTGCGACCGTCCGCCCTGGGTGAAGATCTGGATCATCACCACACCGCTTGTCCGCTCAAAACCGAGTCCGGCATCCTGGGCAAAGATCTGCCCGGCGGGATGCTCGGTGAGGATGTGGAAGTAATCGCGCTCCGGAATGCCGTATTCGGCAAGGATGGCGTCGTGGATTCCCCTGCTCAACTGCTGCAGGTCTTCCTGGCTGCGGCCCTGGTTTACATCGATACGAACGAGTGGCAACGGTCTCTCCTTATGCAAGTTTGTACTGACATACTAACAAAGTTCGTCGAGCTAGGGCAAGAGCTGCGGTGCTTGTGCGAGCGCCTGAGTAGGCGTAGGCTTAAACAACCTAAAGGTTGATAAAACAAAAGGTTGAGCAAGGAAGGGCCCTGATGAACTCCGAAAGCGCAGCCTTGGACTCGGCCTTCATGGCCTTGGCCGATCCCGTGCGGCGGAGCATCATCGCCCGGCTCAGCCGGGGCCCGGCCACCGTGAACGAATTGGCGGAACCGTTTGAGATCTCCAAGCAGGCGGTCTCAAAACATATCCAGGTACTCGAGCAGGCGGGACTGGTCACCCGGACCAGGGATGCGCAGCGCCGGCCCGTCCACCTGAACCCGGCGCGGCTTGAGGCGCTGACAGCCTGGATCGACCAGTACAGGCTGGTCCGCGAAGGGCAGTTCCGGAGCCTCGACGCCGTACTTAGATCACATGCTGCGGCCAGCAGCGATCCATCTCCAAGGAGTCATCATGAGTAATTCCCTGAAACTCAGCGTTCCTGAGGGCGTCCCCTTCATCGACTACGAGCGCGAGTTTGATTTCCCTGTAGCGGACGTCTTCCGGGCCCACAAGGAACCGGACCTGATCGTCCAGTGGCTGGGCCCGCGGGGCTACAAGATGGAGATCGGCCACTACGATTTCCGGACCGGCGGCAGCTACAGCTACCTGCACACCGGCCCCGAAGGGGTGCCCTACGAGTTCAGGGGCATCTTCCACACGGTCCGCGAGAACGAATTCGCCATCCAGACCTTTGAGTTCGGCGGCTACCCGGACGTGGTGAGCCTGGAATTCATGACCTTCGAGGACCTCGGCAATGGACGGTGCCGCCTGCGGGGCCACTCCGTCTACCCAAGCCAGGAGGCGCGCGACGGGATGGCCCAGTCCGGAATGGAAGGCGGCATGAGCGAGGGCTACGAGCGGCTGGACGAACTCCTCAGCGGCGCCAAGGTCTGACGGGCCAAAAGTACGACGACGGGAGGTCACCTTTCGCCTGGAAAGGTGACCTTCCGCCGTCGTGCGTTAAACAGCAACGCGGGGTCACTCCGCGCCCAATCCAGGGGATGGATCGGGCCGGGAGTGACCCCGCCTTGTTTGTTACCAGGAGTTAGAGCGCTGCGTAGACTTCGCGCAGCAGCTTGGCGGTTTCGGACGGCGTCTTGCCGACCTTCACGCCAGCGGCCTCAAGGGCTTCCTTCTTGGCCTGGGCGGTTCCGGCGGAACCGGAGACGATGGCGCCGGCGTGGCCCATGGTCTTGCCCTCGGGAGCGGTGAAGCCGGCCACGTAGCCGACAACAGGCTTGGTGACGTTGGCCTTGATGAAGTCAGCCGCGCGCTCTTCGGCGTCGCCGCCGATTTCGCCGATCATCACGATCGCCTTGGTCTCGGGGTCAGCCTCGAATGCGGCCAGGGCATCAATGTGCGTGGTGCCGATGATGGGGTCGCCGCCGATGCCGATGGCGGTGGAGAAGCCGAGGTCGCGCAGTTCGTACATCATCTGGTAGGTCAGGGTTCCGGACTTGGAAACCAGGCCGATGGGACCCTTGCCCGTGATGTTGGCCGGGGTAATGCCGACCAGTGCCTCGCCGGGGGTGATGATGCCGGGGCAGTTCGGTCCGATGATGCGGGTGACCTGGTTGCCGTCCGCGTCAACCTTGGACTGGGCCAGCGCCCAGAACTCGGCAGAGTCCTGGACCGGCACGCCTTCGGTGATCACGACGACCAGGCCGATGCCGGCCTCGATCGCTTCTACAACGGCGTTCTTGGTGAATGCCGGCGGCACGAAGACGATGGAAACGTCGGCGCCTGTTTCCGCCATGGCTTCCTTGACGGTGCCGTAGACGTTGATTTCCTTCTCACCGTGCAGGACCGTGGTGCCGGCCTTGCGGGCGTTGACGCCGCCAACAATGTTGGTGCCGGCCTTGAGCATCAGGGCGGTGTGCTTGGTGCCTTCGCCGCCGGTGATGCCCTGGACGATGACCTTGGAGTCCTTGTTCAGATAGATAGACATGGTGCGTCCCTTTACTTAGCTGCGTTGGCGAGCTCGGCTGCCTTGTCGGCGCCCTCGTCCATGGTTGCGGCCAGGGTAACCAGCGGGTGGTTCGCCTCGACCAGGATGCGGCGGCCTTCCTCAACGTTGTTGCCGTCAAGGCGGACTACCAGCGGCTTGTTCGCGGAGTGGCCCAGTTCGGCCAGTGCACCAACGATGCCCTTGGCTACAGCGTCACAGGCGGTGATGCCGCCGAAGACGTTCACGAAGACGGATTTGACCTGCTCATCGCCGAGGATGACGTCCAGGCCGGCGGCCATGACCTCTGCGGATGCTCCACCACCGATGTCCAGGAAGTTGGCAGGCTTCACGTTGCCGTGGTTTTCACCGGCGTAGGCGACGACGTCCAGCGTGGACATCACAAGGCCTGCGCCGTTGCCGATGATACCCACTTCGCCGTCCAGCTTGACGTAGTTGAGGTCCTGCGCCTTTGCCTTGGCCTCAAGCGGGTCAGCCTCATCCTTGTCCGCGAGGAGGGCGTGCTTTGCGTGGCGGAACTCGGCGTTCTCGTCCAGCGAGACCTTGCCGTCGAGGGCCACGATCTCGCCTGCGCCGGTCTTGACGAGCGGGTTGACCTCCACCAGGGTGGCGTCTTCCTTCTTGAAGACGTCCCAGAGCTTGAGGATCACTGCGGCGACCTTGCCACGGAGTTCCTCAGCGAAGCCGGCGGCCGCGACGATCTCGTCGGCCTTGGCCTGGTCGATGCCCACGGCGGGATCGATGGCGATCTTGGCGAGCGCCTCGGGGCGTTCGACGGCGAGCTGCTCGATTTCCATGCCGCCCTCAACCGAGCACATGGCCAGGTAGTTGCGGTTGGCCCGGTCCAGCAGGACGGAGAAGTAGTATTCCTCGGCAATGTCCGCGCCCTGGGCAATCATCACCTTGTTGACAGTGTGGCCCTTGATGTCCATGCCCAGGATGTTGGTGGCGTGTTCAAGTGCCTCATCCGCGGACTTTGCCACCTTGACGCCGCCGGCCTTGCCGCGGCCGCCAACCTTGACCTGTGCTTTAACGACAGTAACGCCGCCGATCTTCTCGGCAGCTGCCTTTGCTTCTTCTGGGGTGTACGCCACGATGCCGGCAAGCACGGGTACACCGTGCGCCTCGAACATATCGCGCGCCTGGTATTCAAACAGGTCCACGGTTTAGTGTCCTTCTACGTCGAAGTAGTTTCTGTACAGTCGGACACCATCGCAAGACGATGACCGGGCTGCGGAATTGCACGCACCGGCGGCCTGTTGGAAACGAGCCACGCGGCGTGATGCTCCATTGGGAACTCTAGTCCTTTGAAGGGACCGGCCCGTCCCAGACTACCCCTTATGTGAGTAAGGACACTATTCTATGAAGCGTAGAAAAACCGCGGAATTACGGGGTTTTTGAGGCCCCTGCGGTCGCCGGCGGGGCGCCTGCGGCTGGTCCTGCGATCAGTTCGTAATGATCCGGCGACACGAAGAATCCGACCCCTGCGGACACGTTTCCGCACGCTACACCGCCGTTGTAGGCAGAGCAGCGCAGCCCGTTATGTTCGAGGATTTTCCCGTCCGCAAGGACAGGCAGCTGCGCCAGCGGTCCTGCCTTGCTGCCCCGGGGGCCGTACGCTGCCTCCATTTGTGTGACGCCGGAACGGCACTCGCCGTACCTTGCGGCGTCAGGCGTCAGCAGGGCAACCCCGCCCAGGTAGCCGAGGTTCGTGCCCGCACAGTCGTCTGCCACGTCTTCGGATTGCGGCGCGGGGTACCTGGACAGTTCGCAGTGGGCCACCGGCACAATGGCCAGTTTGTTGTTTTCGCTGTCGCTGAAGCTGTTCTGCTCATAAGGAAGGTTGATGTGCGGCCCGCGGGCGGCCGTGAGGGAACATGCCACGGTTCGGTCTTCCGTGAGGAACGAGACAACGCCATCAGCTCCGCCGGAGTAGTCCTCCGGGTCAGCCAGCGCTCCCTGCGCCAGCTGTTCCATTGGTGGCAGCGGCGGCGGTGCTACATACCCGCGGTCTTCCACCGTCACCGCGCACCCTGTGGCACCCAGCAGGAAAAGGGCGGCGAGCATCCCCCCAACCGTCCGCCTCATGGGTCAGGCGTCGAGCTTGGTCAGCGGCGCGTAGCGCAGCAGCAGCCGCTTCTCGCCGACGTCGAACTTCACCTTGGCCACTGTCTTGTCCCCCGCTCCCTCGAGCGCCAGGACGGTTCCGTTGCCGAAGCTCGTGTGGTTGACCTTGTCCCCAACGTTGACTGCAACAATCTCTTTTTGCGGTTGTACCCTGTTCCGCGCGATAGCGGCGGGAACATCGGCATTGAAACCCGCAGAGGCATCAGCCGACGCGCCGCGCGCAGTCCCTGCACCCCAGAAGGATCCGCTGTAGCGGCCGGAACCAATGGAACCGCTGCTCCCCCAGCCGCCCTGCCTGCTGGTTCCTTCCCGCTTCCACTCCAGGAGTTCGGCGGGAATCTCCTCGAGGAACTGGCTGGCAGGGTTGTACTGGCTCTGCCCCCACATGCTGCGGACCTCGGACCGGGTGACATAAAGCCGCTTCCGGGCGCGGGTAAGGCCTACATAGGCAAGCCGGCGTTCCTCGGCCAGTTCCTTGGGGTCCGTGGCTGAGCGTTGGTGCGGGAACAGTCCGTGTTCCATGCCGGTCAGGAACACCACCGGGAACTCGAGGCCCTTCGCGGTGTGGAGTGTCATCAGTGTGACTACGCCCAGCCGTTTGGCTTCCGCCACGGCGGCATCAATGTCTGCTCCGGGCGCGTCAGGGATCTGGTCTGCGTCTGCCACCAGCGAGACCTGCTCCAGGAAGGCGGCCAACGACCCTTCCGGGTTCTCCTGTTCGTACTCACGGACGACGGCGACGAGTTCCGCCAGGTTTTCCACCCGCGACTCGTCCTGCGGGTCAGTACTGGAACGCAGCGCGGCAAGGTAGCCGGTCTGCTCCAGGACAGCCTCCAACGCCGCCGCGGCGCCGGACCCGGCAGCCACCTCGGCGAGGTCATCCAGCAGCTTCACGAAACCGAGGACGGCGTTCACGGACCGGGTCGCCATTCCCGGAGCCTGGTCGGCACGGCGTGCAGCGTCCATAAAGGAGGTCCGCTCGCGCTGGGCCAGTGCCGCTACAGCGCCCTCGGCCCGGTCGCCGATGCCCCTTTTTGGTTCGTTAAGCACCCGGCGGAGGTTGACGTCGTCGTCCGGGTTGACCAGGACGCGCAGGTAGGCGAGGGCGTCCTTGATCTCCTTGCGCTCGTAAAAGCGCGTGCCGCCCACCACCTTGTAGGGCAGGCCCACGCGGACCAGAACGTCTTCGATGGAGCGGGACTGGGCATTGGTGCGGTAGAAAATGGCGACATCGCCGGGACGGAGGTTGTCTTCGTCCTGGAGCCGGTCGATCTCCTTGGCAATGAACTGGGCTTCATCGTGCTCGTTCTCGCCCACGTAACCGATGATCTTGTGGCCGTCCCCCTCGGCAGTCCACAGCCGCTTCTCGGGACGGTTCGGATTCCTTGAGATGACCGAGTTCGCTGCGCTGAGAATGTTCTGGGTGGAACGGTAATTCTGCTCCAGCTTGATGGTCCGGGCCTCGGGATAGTCCTTTTCGAATTCCACGATGTTGCGGATGTCGGCGCCACGGAATGCGTAGATGGACTGATCGGAATCACCCACGACCGTCAGCTCTGACGCGCCCGGACCTTCCCCCACGATTTCCCGGACCAGGGCGTACTGGGCATGGTTGGTGTCCTGGTATTCGTCCACAAGCACATGCCTGAACCGGCGGCGGTAGGACTCAGCAAGTGCGGGGAAAGCCCGGAACATGTAGACGGTCTCCGCGATGAGATCGTCAAAGTCCATGGCGTTCGCCTGGCGCAGCCGCTGGGTATAGCCCTTGAAGACGTCGGCTACGGCCTGCTCGAAAGGATCGTTGTAGTTCGCCGCAGAGGCGTACGAGTCAGCATCGATGAGTTCGTTCTTCAAGGCGGAAATCTTGTGCTGGATGGCCTTGGGCGCGAACTTCTTGGGATCCAGGTCCAGGGCTTTGGATACCTGCGTGATGAGCCGGAGCGAGTCCGCGGAGTCGTAGATGGAGAAGTTCGACTTGAGGCCAACGTTGGCCGCCTCTTGCCGAAGGATGCGGACGCAGGATGAATGGAAAGTGGAAATCCACATGATCTTGGCACGTCCGCCCACGAGCTTTTCGATGCGTTCCCGCATTTCCGCCGCGGCCTTGTTCGTGAAGGTGATGGCCAGGATTTCTCCGTGGTGGGCACGTCCGGTGGCGATCAGGTAGGCGATCCTGTTGCTAAGCACACGGGTCTTGCCCGAACCGGCGCCGGCCACGATCAGCAGGGAGGGCCCGACGTGTTTGACCGCTTCTTCCTGCTGCGGGTTCAACCCCTCCAGGAGCTGGGCTGCGTCCGGCCTGCGATCGCCGTGGCGATGCCCCTCCCCGTGCTGAGCACCAGGCCCGTGATTGCTGCCCGCAAGGCCCGCACCTGGCCGGTTCTCCCAGGGCGCAGAACCGCCAGGACCAGCCGCCGTAGCGCCGTCAGGGCGCGACTTGGTGCGGGAAGCCGCTGCGGAAGCGGCCTTGAACGGTCCGTCAGAGTACGGGTCAAACAACATATCCATGGTGCCTACAAGTCTAGGCGGTGGGGCCGACACCCAGGTCCAGGCTGTGGATTACGGGCTTTATCCACATAGCGCTGAGGGTGCGTGCCGTGCATGGGCTGGCAGGACCCTAGGCCACCGAACCTGACTCAAGGGCGGCACGCAACTCGCGTACCGCCGTCGTGCCTCCTGCCATGAACCATTCCAGCCCGTTCACGCGCACGGTGTCCACAGCACCACCGGCGGCCCGCACAATCGCCTTGCCGGGCAGCCAGTCCCATTCCGGGCAGCTGTGCTGGAACCAGCAACCGATCTGCCCATCCGCCACCCGGCCCAGGTCGCAGGAGCCGGAGCCGAGCATCCGCAGTGCGGCGGCCGACGTTGCGGCCGCATGCCAGGGCATGGCGCAGAGGGGGTCCATCAGCCAGCTGGGATGGATATAGGTGGCCGCCCCAAGCTCGGCAACGGCGGCCGCGTTCCGCTCTCCCCTGTTGTCGTGGAAAACCGTCAGCTGTTCGCCGTTCAGGGTGGCGGGGTGCGACCGTCCCCCCAGCCAGAGCTTGTCCTCCTCCGGCTGGAAGATGGCGCCCAGCACCACGCCCGACTGGTCTTTCAGGGCGATGGCCGAGCACCAGTAGGTGGACCCGTGCAGGAAGTTGTAGGTGCCGTCCACGGGATCAATCACCCAGGTCCGGCCGCTGCTGCCCTGCACCGACGCGCCTTCCTCACCCAGGATTCCGTCCTGCGGCCGGCAGCGCTGGAGCTGCTCCAGGACATAGGCTTCCGCTGCATGGTCGGCCGCCGTCACGACGTCCGAGATGGAAGTCTTCTGCTGTGACTGCAGGCCTGCCATCCGCATGAGAAGCGCCAATTGGCCGGCTTCGCGCACCAAGGCGGCTGCAAGCTGGTAGTCGTCAAGTGAAGGGTCAAGTTCAACAGCGCTGTGCCGGCCAATGGTCATGGCTTCAGTTTATGGGGCGCGATAATGGTGCCATGGCCAAGACACCTGCCCAGCGGATCAAGAAGCACGGCTCCAGGGCGGCGGTACCCCAGCACCACCTCCCGCCCGTGGTGAACCCCACAACGGCCCGCACCCCGCAAAAGGCCCAAAGCAACGGCAACCTCCTCCTCATCGCGGGCGTGGTGGCCAGCCTGTTCCTCTTCTGGTACCTGCACCTGCTGACCCTGGACCAGCTCCGGCAGCTCTCCGGCGGCCTCGCCATGCCGGACTCCCTTATTGGCGGTTTCGACCCCGCCTACATCGGCACACTGCAGGCCGCCATGGACGCGGACGCCCGCGGTCAGCTCAACTATGTGCACAAGACGGCGGGCACCTTGTTTCCGCTGATTTTCGGGTTCACGTGGCTGCTGCTGATCGGGACGAACGTTGCCCGGAAGGCGCTGCGCTGGGCGCTCTGGGCTTTCCCGCTGCTCTTCGTGGTGGTGCGGCTCTGGGCCAACGTGGCTATCGACGGCATGCTGGCAGCAGAAACACCCGACGCCGGCCAGGTTGCCCTTGCATCGGGCCTCACCGTTGCCGGCTGGGTCCTGCTGGTCCTGAGCCTGCTCGCGGGCGCTGCCGCAGTCATCCTCGGTACCCGGAAGCCCAAGGCAGCTAGTTGACCGCAGCCATGGCCCGGACCTCCTTGCGGTGCCGGTGCACACGGTGCGCGATGACCAAGCCTACGGTGGCCATGCCCACCGTGACCGGGTAGCCCATCAGCCGCTCCAGCGTGCCCGGCTCCGGCACATCCATGCGCGTCAGCCCACCGGTCGCCAGGGCAGCGGAGGAAACAGCACCGCAGGCCAGGATGAACCAGGCGAAAGCTGTCTTCCGCAGCCAAAGGACTCCCAGCACCAACAGCGCGCCCGCCCCGGCGAGGAAGTACACCAGGGCGCCCACGAAGTGCCAGCTTGAGCCCGCATCCTCCGGCACCAGTCCAACAATCACAGTGCCGGCCCCGGCAGCCCCTGTCAGGATCCGCACCCAGACAGCCGCCATCCAGGGCCGCCGCCGCGGCTGCACCCGCAGGTCCGCCCGGGCCGCCACGCACAGCAGCCCGGACGTCAGCAGGACAGCACCCAGCAGCATTCCCAGGCCTTGGACCACGAACGAGGCGTTCATCAGCCAGTTCAGCGGGGAACACACGTGGCGGCCGTCATAGATCCCGCAGTTCAGTGCCCCCAGGTCGCTGATATAGCCGGTCCGGAGGTCGTAGGCAGTGGGTCCTGCCCACGCTCCGACCGCTGCCGCTTCCGCCGCGAAATACTGCAGCACGCTCAGGACCGACCACGCGCCGATGTACTGCCGTGTGGAGGTGGTGTCCGGAATAAAGGCGAAGGCTGGGGCGGCGGACGGCGCTGAACTCATGCCTTGAGCGTAGTACGGCTCCGCACCTTGTATGCTTGTATCCGTGTCCGGCCGGACTGGCCCGCCGATCCTACGGACGCAAGCCCTCGTAGCTCAGTGGATAGAGCACGGCTCTCCTAAAGCCGGTGTCGTTGGTTCGATTCCAATCGAGGGCACTTGAACCATCCTTCCCCGGAGTTCCAGCTTCGCGCCTACCTCCTTGGCCCCGCCGGGCCCAGCCGCGCCACGGGCACTGCAGAGGCCGGACGGTGGGCGGTCCAGCGGGACCTGCTGGACCGCGCGGAGGGCACCCGCGGCACCTTTTCCGGCGTCGTGCATTTTGTTCCCACGGACGACGACGGCCTGGCCCTTCGCGAGGAAGGCACCATGCGCTGGCCATCCTTTACAGGCCCCGCCTCCCGGGAATACCTGCTGAAAAACACAGCCCGCCCGGATGCACTGGATGTTTTCTTCCCGGACGGCCGCCCCTTCCACACCATGAGCTTCACGCCGGAGGCCAACCTGGACCAGCACTGGTGCGATCCCGACACCTACCGCGTCGCCTACGCCTACGGGGACGCCGACAGGTTCAGCTACACCTGGGACGTGAAGGGCCCGAAGAAGGACCTGCTGCTGGCCTCGCATCTGGTCCGGATCCCAGGCGGTGCCGCATGAAGGACCGCATTGTGGTCTCCGCCGTCTGCGTGTTCGACGACGCCGGCCGGCTCCTCACGGTGAGGAAGCGCGGCACGGCAATGTTCATGCACCCGGGCGGCAAGCCGGAGCCGGGCGAAACAGCTGTCCAGGCGGCCGCCCGGGAGCTGGCTGAAGAAGTTGGCATCGTCCTGGATCCAAGTGAACTGCAGCTGATGGGCGTCTGGATCGCCGCTGCCGCCAACGAGGCCGCCACCGATATTGAAGCCACCGTCTTCACTGCGCCGGGCACGTGGGCGGCCCGTCCTTCCGGGGAGATCGAAGAAATCCGCTGGCTGGACCTGGCTGCCCTGGGCAGCGGCATGGAACCCGTCGAAGACCTGGCACCGCTGCTGACGGACCACATCCTGCCCGAGCTCGCCGCCAGGCCGGGCAGCGCTTCCCTGGGAGCCTAGAACTCCGGAACTGCTTCCTGGGCCACCGCCGTGGCCTCGTCGAACTGCGTCCGGTAAAGCTCGGCGTACCGCCCTTCGGCAGCAAGCAGTTCGGTGTGGGTCCCGCGTTCCACGATCCGGCCATCCTCCACTACCAGGATCGCGTCCGCGGCCCGGACGGTGGACAGGCGGTGCGCAATCACGACGGCGGTGCGCCCCTCGAGCGCGGCCCCCAGGGCCGCCTGCACGGCGGCTTCGTTGGTGGAGTCAAGGGCAGCCGTTGCCTCATCGAGGATAACCACCCGAGGCTGGGCGATAAGCAGCCGCGCAATGGTGAGGCGCTGCCGTTCCCCGCCGGAAAGCCGGTAGCCGCGCTCCCCCACCACAGTGTCCAGCCCGTCCGGCAGGGAACGGATCATGGTTTCCAGCCTGGCCTGCCGGATGACCTCCCACATGTCCGCTTCCGTGGCTTCGGGCCGGGCAAGCCGCAAATTCGAGGCGATGGACTCGTGGAAGAGGTGGCCGTCCTGCGTGACCATGCCCAGCGTGTCCCGCAGGGAATCAAAGGTGACATCGCGCAGGTCCACGCCGGTGCCGGGAACAGTGCCGCCCAGGCGCACCGCACCGGAGTCCACGTCGTAGAGCCGTGCGAGCAGCTGCGCGATGGTGGATTTGCCGGCACCGGAGGAACCCACCAGCGCCACGGTTTGGCCCGGTTCCACCCGGAAGCTGATGCCGCGCAGCACTTCCTCCCCGCCGCGGGTGTCCAGCGTGGATACCTCTTCCAGGGAAGCCAGGGAAACCTTGTCCGCGGAGGGGTAGGCGAACCGGACGTCGTCGAACTCCACGGAGACCGGACCGGGCGGAACGGCCACGGCGTCCGGTTTCTGCTGGATGAGCGGCTTCAGGTCCAGGATTTCGAACACACGCTCGAAGCTGACCAGGGCGCTCATGATTTCCACCCGCGCGTTGGAAAGCGCGGTAAGCGGCGCGTAGAGCCGGGTGAGCAGCAGCGCCAGCACCACGACGTCGCCAGCCGCCAGCTGGCCGGTGATGGCCATCCAGCCGCCCAGCCCGTACACGAGGGCGAGCGCGAGTGCGGAAACCAGGGTCAGCGCCGTGACAAAGGTGAACTGCAGCATCGCGGTGCGCACCCCGATGTCCCGGACCCGTCCGGCCCGCACCGCGAATTCCCGGGATTCCTCGTCGGGACGGCCGAACAACTTCACCAGGGTGGCACCGGGGGCGGAGAACCTCTCGGTCATCTGGGTGCCCATGGCGGCGTTGTGCTCGGCCGCCTCACGCCGCAGGTCCGCCAGCCGGGACCCCATCCGGCGGGCGGGGATGAGGAAAATGGGCAGCAGGATCATGGCCAGCACGGTCACCTGCCAGGAGGTTCCCAGCATCACCACGAGAGTCAGGATCAGCGCCACCACATTGCTGACCACGCCGGACAGGGTGCCGGCAAACGCTGACTGGGCGCCGATGACGTCATTGTTCAGCCTGCTGACCAGGGCCCCGGTCCGGGTACGGGTGAAGAAGGCGATGGGCATCTTCTGCACATGGTCGAACACCCGGGTGCGGAGATCCACGATCACGCCCTCGCCAATGGTGGAGGAAAGCCAGCGGCTCACCAGCCCCAGGCCTGCTTCCGCAACAGCGACGACGGCAATCAGCACCGCGAGCCGGACCACTTCCCCGGCGGCAGCCTTGGCCACGATGGCGTCCACCACCTGACCGGCGAGGACAGGCGTGGCGACGGCCAGGAACGCCATCACCACGGACAGTGCCACGAACGCGATGAGCTTTCCGCGGTGCGGCCGGGCAAAGCCAAGGACGCGCTTCAGCGTGTCCTTGGAGAAGGGCTGGGAACCGCTTTTGGCCCGGGTGATCTTGTACAGCGAGCTCCAGGCCACCCCTTCCATGCTCATTGCTGCTGCTCCTCTACCGTGCCGTTATCCACATTCCAACGTACATCCAGCCGCACGTTTTCCAGCAGCCGCCGATCGTGGGTCACCAGCAGCAGCGCCCCGTCATAATTTTCCAGGGCCTCCTCCAGCTGCTCAATGGCGGGAAGGTCGAGGTGGTTGGTGGGCTCGTCCAGGACCAGGAGGTTCACGCCGCGGGCCTGGAGCAGTGCCAGCGCGGCCCGGGTCCGCTCGCCCGGCGACAAAGAATCAACGGTCCGGGACGTGTGGTCCGCCCTCAGGCCGAACTTGGCGAGCAGGGTGCGGACCTCGGCCGGGGTCATATCCGCCAGGACGGCCTCGACGGCGTCGGCAAGGGTAAGGTTGCCGGCCAGCAGCCCTCGGGCCTGGTCAATCTCCCCAATGGCCACGGAGGCACCCATGGCGGCGCTCCCGGAATCCGGCCTGATACCGCCCAGCAGCAGCCGCAGCAGGGTGGACTTCCCGGCACCGTTGGGTCCCGTGATGCCGATCCGCTCCCCCGCGTTGAGCTGGAGGTTGACGGGTCCCAAGGTAAAGTCGCCCTGCCGGACCACGGCGTCGCGGAGCGTTGCAACCACGGAACTGGAGCGGGGTGCCTTGCCGATGGAGAACTGCAGCTGCCATTCCTTCCGCGGCTCTTCCACCGCATCCAGCCTTGCAATGCGGGACTCCATCTGGCGTACCTTCTGGGCCTGCTTTTCTGAAGACTCGGTGCTGGCGGCCCGGCGGATCTTGTCATTGTCCGGGCTCTTCTTCATGGCGTTCCGCACGCCCTGCGAGCTCCATTCACGCTGGGTCCGGGCCCTGGACACCAGGTCTGCCTTGGTGGCCGCAAACTCCTCGTACTTTTCGCGGGCGTGTCGCCGGGCAACGGCGCGTTCCTCGAGGAAGGCGTCATAGCCGCCGTCGTAGACGGCCACAGCGTTCTGGGCAAGGTCCAGTTCCACCACCGTGGTGACACAGCGGGCCAGGAACTCGCGGTCATGGCTCACCAGCACAGCACCGCCCCGCAGGCCCTTGACGAAGTCCTCGAGCTTGGCGAGGCCCTCCAGGTCAAGGTCATTGGTGGGTTCGTCCAGCAGCACCACGTCGAACCGGCTCAGGAGCAGTGCGGCCAGCGCAACCCGCGCGGCCTGCCCGCCGGAAAGGCCGGTCATGGCCGCGTCCGGGCCAGTCTCCAGCCCAAGGTCAGCCAATACCGCGGGAAGCCGGTCATCCAGGTCGGCTGCGCCGGAAGCCATCCACCGGTCGAAAGCCAGCGCATACGCATCATCTGCTCCCGGGGCACCTGCTCCCAGCGCCTCCGCCGTGGCTTCCATCTCGGCGGTGGCCTGGGCACAGCCTGTGCGCCGGGCTATGTACCCGGCAACGGTTTCACCCGGCACGCGTTCGTGCTCCTGGGGAAGCCACCCTACAAAAGCGTCGGCGGGGGCAAGGCTGACCGAGCCGTCCTGCGGCTCGTCCACGCCGGCGAGAAGCCGGAGCAGCGTCGACTTCCCGGCTCCGTTGGCACCCACCACGCCCACGACGTCCCCGGGCGCGACGGTCAGGGAAAGCCCCGAGAACAGCTGCCGGTGGTCATGACCGCCGGAGACGTCCTTGGCTACAAGGGTTGCAGTCATTGATCCATCCTTTCGCCGCTGCGTCCGCAGCGGGTTTCCCTGCCTGAAACGAGCGGCAGGGCCATGCCGATTGCCCGGGAGGAAGGCGCGCGGGCCGCAGGACATGAAAGAACCCGCTGGTCCGGACTTGGGGGGTGTACGGACCAACGGGCTCGACCATTAAGCATAGTCGAAACGGCAGTCCTGGTAAAACCAGGCCACCAAGGGCAGGCTAAAATCTACGAAACACCCGTTCTGCAGAGAGCACTTCATGACCCTCCCCGCCAAGGCGTTCCAGCGCTGGCTGCAAGGTATTGCGCCGGACGCCAGCACGGCAGATGTCTGCAGGGTCTCCGGGATCAAGCGGACCACGCTCGCCCAGCAGCTGGTCCGCGGAAAAGTCGCTGTGGGCACGGTGGTCAGCATCAGCCGCGCGTACGGCGTTAATCCTGTTGCAGCCCTCGCCAGCTTCGAAGCCTACCGGGACCTGGCAGGCCCCCTGCGTCCCCCCACCCCCGCTGAACTGGTGAGCCAGATCTCCACGGCCGACCTCCTGCGGGCACTGCTGGCGCGGCCGGCGATGGAAGCAGCCGTCCCCGCCAAGGAAACACTGCCGCTCTCCGCTGTCCCGCACTCCACGTCGGTAAAGAACTGGGTTGATGCAATTGACGACGGCGAAGTGCGGCACCGCGTTTCGGCGGCCACCGGCGTCGCGCCGCAAAACTACTCCGCCCAGCTGACCGCGAACCGGCTGTCCCCTGAACTGGCCATAGCCACGTCCCTCGCCGCCGGCGTCGGACCCACAGGCGGGCTCGTGGCTACCGGCCTCATCACGGAGGAAGAAGCCGGCTGGCCGGCCGGCGCCCGGCAGGGGGCATTGGACAGCCTGTCCGACGGCGACCTCACGGCCCTGGCCGGTGACAGGCTGCAGGCACTGGGCAAGGTGTTGCGGCGCCAAGAACAGGACCAGGCGCAAACCGAAAAAATCTGGGAGAACCTGGGATGATCGAAATTCTTCAGTGGTCTACCCTTGCCACCTGCGGCCTTGTGGCCGCTGCCCGCATCCCCAGCGCACTGCGCGGCGAGAACAGGTCGCTCTTCTATATCTTCGCCCTGATGACCGCCGCCATCTTCCTGAGCATCGAAGCACCGTACGTAGCCATCGATCACGCGTTGGGCGGCATCAACCTTGCCAACCTGCTGCTGCGGTTCATCATCTTTGCCGCCATCTATTTCATCGGGATCCGCGTCACGCTCGGCTTCGGTGCCGAAGGCGCCTACCGGCTCATCACGGGGAAAGCCGGCATGATTGTGCTGGCGGTCGTTTCGCTGGTGATGACAGTGGTGTTCTTCATGATGGACACCACGGGCTCATCGGCGGGGCTGTCGGCAACGTCAGTCAGAAGCGAGAACAACGCCCTCTTGGCGCAGTACTACGGTGCCGCGGGCCGAGCCTACCCCGCATATGTGGGCCTGGTCCTGCTGCCCGCCATGGCGCGGGCTGTCCGGAGCCGGCTGCCCGTGCTGGTGCGGGCGGCAGCCGGCCTTCTTGCCCTGGGCGGCGCGGCGATCGGCCTTAGCCTGCTGTTTCCCCTGGTGCCTCCGGGGTGGAGCGCCATCATGTTCGTGGTCAACTACACCGCGGTGCTGTGTTACGTGGTTGGGCTGGCGCTGATCTGGGCGGCCCGGGTGCGCAGCGGCAGGCCTTTGTCCACCAAGAGGACATATACCGAAAAGTAACCGAGCTGACTTTCACAAAAACATTAGAATGTGAAACAATCATGAATGTGTGAAGGTGGAGCGCAGGGTGTTTTCGAACGGGGATATTTCTTGAACGCTGGCGCTCCGGGGGCCTTTGCATGCCTTGGGGGGATGAGTGGTGGCGGGACGTTGGGGACCGCCCCCACTCAGCCTATTTAAGGCACTTTTCGGGGCGCTAAGCCCCACTCCCACGGCTTACTTCGAAGCTGGGCCAGCCGCCCGGGACACCCTCAGGGTCACCAGCTGGAACGGCCTCAAAGCCAGATCCACTCCGCCCTGGCCCGGTTCCACTCCGGGGGCCGGGACCGGGCGCTCCAGCAAGTCGACGGCAGTCACGGACCGCACCTGAAAGTTCGCCGTGAGCTTCCCCGCAGAGCGCTCGCCCAGTGATTCGTACAGGCGGACAACCACGTCGCCGGACCCGTCCTCGGCCAGCTTGACCGCTTCAATGACCAGCGCAGGGTTCGTTACGGAGAAGAGCGGTTCCACCGGTGAAGCGCCGCGGACCAGCCGGGGCATGAGGTTGGTTCGGTAGCCTTCCTCCACGGCACCGGCAATGCCGGCACCCGGACGGATGGTGACGGTGAGTTCATGAAGCCCGCGGTCGGCGTCGGGATCCGGGAACTTCGGGGCGCGCAGCAGTGAAAGCCGCACGGTAGTGGTGGTGCCGCCGTCCGAATCCCTGATGTTCCGCGTGACATCGTGCCCATAGGTGGATGAGTTGGAGATGGCCACGCCATAGCCTGGCTCGGCAACGTGGATCCACCGGTGTGCGCAGATTTCGAACTTTGCCGTTTCCCAGGACGTATTGGTGTGGGTGGGCCGGAAGACGTGGCCGAACTGCGTCTCCGCCGCCGACCTCTCCGCCCGGACATCCAGGGCGAAACCGAGCTTCAGCAGCTTTTCGCGTTCCTGCCAGTCCACGGAGGTGGTGATTGATAGGGAGGGACTGCCGGCCGCAAGGCTGATGTGCTGAGTAACGGCGGACGCGCCGGCAAGCCGCTCCACCGAGACAACGGCCGCTGCCCCCTCCCGGCTCAACCGCAGGGATGCCGCCTGGGTCAGCGACGTGACATTGCGCCGGTAGAACCCGTCGATGTCCCAAGCGTCCCATTCGTTGGGCGTGTCGCGGTGCAGTTCCAGGAGGTTGCCGCGCTGGCCAGGGGCAATGGCTTCGCGCCCGGTGGCATGATCCACCAATGACGTGAGGAGCCCGTTACCGTCCAGCACCGCGCGGATGACGCCATTGTCCAGGATGTAGCCGCCGTCATGGGCCTTGGCGTGGACCTCTTCCTCCGGCACCGCCGGTTCGCCCGCAGCCAGGGCGGCCACGCCGGCCCTGGCATGCGGCGCTGCGTTCAGCAGGAACATCCGTTCGCCGTTTCCCAGCACGGCGGCGGCCGCTTGGCCGATGATGGCTTCAAGGGCTTCGCCGATTGCCTGGTAGTTGCGCTCGGCATCCTGGTGTACCCAGGCAATGGAGCTGCCGGGCAGGATGTCATGGAACTGCTGCAGCAGCACCAGTTGCCAGAGCCGTTTGAGCTCGGCGGCCGGGTAGGCGTAGGCGCCGCTGGTACGTACGGCGGCCGTGGTGCACCACAATTCTGCCTCCCGCAGCAGGTGCTCGCTGCGTCGGTTGCCCTTCTTGGTCCTGGCCTGGCTGGTGTAGGTTCCGCGGTGCAGTTCGAGGTACATCTCGCCAACCCAGACCGGCAGGACGGGGTAGTCTTCCTCCGCCTGCGTGAAAAAGCTCTCGGCCGAGCCGATCCGGACTTTGGGCGAGCCTTCCAGATTGGCGGTGCGGGACGCTGCCGCCAGCATTTCCCGGGTTGGTCCGCCGCCGCCGTCGCCGTAGCCGAACGGCACCAGGGATACCGTGCCACGCCCATGGTCGCGGTAGTTCCGTTCAGCGTGGGCCAGTTCGCGGCCGGTCAGCTCCGAGTTGTAGGTGTCTACCGGCGGGAAGTGGGTGAACAGCCTGGTGCCGTCGATGCCCTCCCAGTTGAAGGTGTGATGGGGAAACTTGTTGGTTTGGTTCCAGGAGATCTTTTGGGTCAGGAACCAGCGGCTGCCGGCAGACTTGACGATCTGCGGCAGTGCAGCGGAGTAGCCAAATGAATCAGGCAACCAGGCTTCGTGGCACTCAATGCCGAATTCAGCCATGAAGAAGCCTTTGCCCTCCACGAACTGGCGTGCCATGGCCTCACCGCCGGGCATATTGGTGTCCGACTCGACCCACATGCCGCCCACGGGGACGAACTGGCCGGCGCGGACCTTCTCGCGGATACGGCTGAACAACTCAGGGTAGAGCTCCTTGATCCAGGCCAGCTGCTGGGCCGAGGAACAGGAGAACACAAAGTCCGGATGTTCATCCATCAGGGACACTACGTTGGAGAAGGTCCGTGCACACTTGCGGACAGTCTCCCGCACCGGCCAAAGCCAGGCGGAGTCGATGTGGGCGTGGCCGGTGGCCACCAGTTGGTGCGCTGAGGCATAGGCCGGCCGGGCCAGTACTTCAGCAAGTGCTTCACGTCCTACTGCCGCCGTGCCCGCAACATCGTCCGGGTCCATGATGTCCATCATGCGTTCAAGGGCGCGGAGGATTTCATGCCGCCGCGGCAGTTCCAGGGGCAGTTCCGCCATCAGGCCGGAAAGGGTCCAGATATCCTGCTGGAGTTCCCAGACCGCCTGGTTCATTTCCGCAATGGCGATGTTCCCCAGCCGGTACTGTGGCGCCGTCCCGGCCGTTGATTTGTCGCCGTACGGCATGGCGGCAAAGGTCCAGCCCTGCGCCACGTCCGGGTTCGCGGCGGCCTCCACGTAGAAGTCGACCGCCATGCCGCCACCCAGCAGCTTCAGCGGTATGTATTGGTTCCTGGGCGAGACAGCCTTGATGATGGTGCCGTCGGGACGCCACGCCATGCCTTCGCACTGGAAGCCGGGAATTTCGGTAGTGAATCCAAGGTCCACGAGCACTTCAACAGTGGTATCCGGCCCGGTGCCCCACGATTCGGGGACCTCGCCCTGGAGCCGGAGCCACTTTGTCCCCCACGGCTTGCCCCAAGGGGCCCCGTGCTCCTGCGGCCGGAAGTCCTGCCGCATTGCCTCCAGCGCGGGGACTGGCTCGTCGGGCGCATCCCAGCTGCTCAGCGCGAGGGGAAGGCTCCGGCTGTAGACCGCCGGGCCGATGCGCTCACGCACGAACCTTTGGAGGCGGACTTCCGTTATCCGGCGGTCGTCATGCAATGTGGGCCTTCTTTAGCGGTTGGGACTGGAGCATGCTGTCCATTCGATGGATAAATCTACCCGCTGGTAGCCCGTTTACCAACCCTTTCGGAAAACGCATCCCGGACGTTGCCCTGCGCGCAAGTTAAGCTTACGACGGCGGCGCGGCAGCCACCGGCCGCCGTATCCTTCCGTCACCGGCATAGATGTTAAGGCTTGTTCCCCTGCTGAAGCCGGCGAGGGTCACTCCGCTGGCCTCGGCCAGTTCGACGGCAAGGCTCGACGGTGCACTGACCGCGGCGAGGACGGGGATTCCGGCGAGCGCGGCCTTTTGGACCAGCTCGAAGGATGCCCGGCCGGAAACCTGGAGCACGGTGCCGCTCAGCGGCAGCAGACCTTCGCGCAGGGCCCACCCCACAACCTTGTCCACGGCATTGTGCCGCCCCACATCCTCCCGAAGGCACAGAAGCTGGGCGCCGCCGTCGTCCCCTATTTTGAAAAGCCCGGCAGCATGGACGCCGCCGGTGTCGTCAAAGAGGCGCTGGGACTCCCGGAGGATGCCCGGAAGCGAGGCAAGCACCTCCGCGGAGACGCTCAGGGGATCCCCGGCGGGGCTGAAGTGCGAGGATTTCCGGACGGATTCTATGGAGTCGGTCCCGCAGATGCCGCATGAGCTGGAGGTGTAGACGTGCCGGCCGATTGAAGGAAGCTCAACGCCTGGCCGCAGCTGGGCCTCCACCACGTTGAAGGTCTGCACCCCGTTTTCGTCTTCCCCGGCGCAAAAGCGCAGCGAAACGAGCTGGCCGGACTCCCAGATGACGCCCTCGGAGACCAGGAACCCGGCCACCAGGTCAAAGTCATCCCCCGGCGTGCGCATGGTTACCGAGTAGGACAGGCTGCCCAGCCGGATTTCCAGCGGCTCTTCCACCGCCAGGACGTCCTCCCGGTACCGGACCGGGAACTCGAGGGCCTTCGGGGAGCCGTCCAGTACATACTTGTGCACCTTGCGGCGCTGGGTCACGCGTCCCATCTTCCACCGTTCCTGTCCATGTCTCCATCATCGCAACCGCTTTGGGGTGATGCCAGCGTGGCTGCACCATGCGGGCACGCCTCAGCCAAGGAGTGCGCTCCAGTCTACGGGGCCGGCCGGCGCCGGTTTGGCGGCCGGCCTGCCTGTCCGTCCGGCACTGCGCGCCTTCGGCTTGGCAGCGGGGTCGGGTGGCGCGGGGATGGGCGGCCCCCAGGGAAGGGCAAAGGCGGGCACCAGCTCTCCCAACTGCACCCCATGGGGAGGCACAACCATCACGCCGTCCGCTGAAGCCAGCCCGCGCATCATGCCCGGGCCGGTGTGCTGGGCCGGAGAGGCCATGCCGTAAAGCAGGCGGAACGGGACCAGGCGCGTGCGCCCGGGTTGGGGATCGAGGGTGGTTCCGCAGGGCACCTCCTGCACTGCGGGCAGGGGGCGGTGTCCCAGCGCCGCCAGCAGCGGGGCCCCCACTGTGGAGAGGGCCATCATGGCTGCAAGGGGGTTTCCCGGCAGTCCCAGTACGAACCGCCCGTCCGGAAGTTCGGCCAGGACGGCCGGGTGTCCGGGACGCATGGCCACGCCGTCAATAATCAGCCGTCCGCCCAGCTCCCGCACTGCCCTGCGAAGGTGGTCCGTTCCGGACTTTCCCGTCCCGCCCGTGGTGATGACGACGTCGGCCGGCAGGTCCGGCGCGCCCGGCACCCCGGGAATCACGTCCTCCAGTGCCGCCAGCCACTCAGCGTACGAATCGCCGATCCGTTGCTGCCCGCCGGCCAGCCCGCCCAGCATGCCCACCACGGCGGGCAGCTGCGGGCCGAAAGTGTCACGCACCTGGCCTGGAACCGGCACGCCGCGCCCAACCACTTCAGAACCGGTCAGCAGCAGCCGGACCAGGGGCTTTCCCTGGACCACCAGTTCGTCATAACCGGCAAGGGCGGCGAGGGCGAGGTGCGCAGGGTTCAGCACCGCCCCGGCCTTGACGAGGATGTCCCCTTCCGAGGCCTCCTCCCCTGCTTTCCGGACATGCTGGCCTGTGCGGGGTTCGCCAGGACGGGCAGTGCCGCCGGTCACCAGGACGGGCAGCCCGTCTTCGTCTTTGTCCAGGCGGGCGCTTTCGCTGCGCAGCACCGCCTTTGCCCCGGGCGGTATGAGTCCCCCCGTAGCAATGGGACTGGCCTGGTGCGGGGCCAGCGGCGAACCTGCTTCCACCAGGATCCACGGCCCCGTGCCGTTAACGGCCCAGCCGTCCATCGCCGACGACGCATAGTGGGGCATCTCCTGCAAGGCCACAATGTCCTGGTCCAGCCTGCGTCCGAGGGCCAGTTCCAAGGGAACAGGGCCGGCGGGGATTGGAGTGCCGGCGTCGAACGCTGCCTGCCGGGCGTCTTCCCACGTATGGTCGAGGTGCCTCGGTTCCCCGCCCTCGGGGGCATCCGCTGCTTCCTGGGAGTCCTTCGTCATTCGCCGGGAGCCCCGGCGGCTTCAGCATCGTAGTCGGCAGCCAGGGAACGGGCCACGGCCAGCGCGGACTCCATGGATGCAGCATTGGGTGCCCGGCCCGACCCGGACGCCAGCCCGGCGGCATAACCCGCAATGAACGTCGTCAGGGGCGCGGCCGGACGGACCACCGAATGGGCGGCCACACCGGCCAGGGCAAGGATGGCGTTGACGTCCACCTGGACGTCCTCCAGTTCATAGGCCTGGAGCAGGGACCTGCACCACTCCTCCAGCGTTTCATCCTGGCTTTTCACGAACATGCCTCCCTATTTAACTGCGGTTGCGCCGGTCCTGGCCTTTGTCCTGGTTGCCGGCGGCAATCCCTAGTGCGGCGGCATCATCCCAGGTGTCCACGTCTGCCGTGGAACCTGCAGGGACGGTGACAGGCTGCACCTCCAGACTAGCAAGGAGGGAGCGCACGGAGCCGTTAATAAGGGCACCACGGGACGAGAGCTGTGCTGCCGATGTTTTTAACGCAGCTGTGCGGTAAAGACCGGCCAGCGGCTGGAGCCGGCCGTCTTCTGCGCGGGCCATGGCCCCGTCTGCGTCCGCTGAAACCATCGCGGCCACCAGTACCGGCACTGCGTCCCGGACCAGCGGCATGTCACACGCCAGCACCAGGGTGAACTCCGCCCCGCGCCCGTCCCGGGCCAAGGCGTCGAGTCCGGCGGAGATGGCGGCTCCCGGCCCTGCGAACTGCGGCTGCTCCCGGCAGAAAAGTACTCCGGGAAGTGAATGTCCGGCTCCCGGGCCCACCACCACCGTGCGCGAAGCACCTGCTGCAGCGGCCAGTGCGCGCTGGAGGAGGGTGTCATGGTGGAAAACCAGGTCCTGTTTCGGAACCCCGCCCAAGCGGGAGGACCGGCCACCGGCCAGGATCACTGCATCGAAGTCCAGCCGGTTCTGTTCCATTCCCCCAGCCTAGCCATCTGTGGCGTTGCGGCGTGCCGAAGGTTTCCGGTCAGGCGGCGCGCTCCGGCAGCAGGAACGGATCCCAGGCGGGGGTGGGTTTCTCAAGTTCCTTGATCTGCCAGATGGTTCCATGCGGTGGCTCCGGGACGAAACGTAGTTTCCAGCCCATTTCAGCCGGCGTATGGTCGCCCTTGACGTTGTTGCAGCGCAGGCAGGCCGCCACCAGGTTCTCCCAGGAGTCCTCACCGCCCCGGGACTTGGGGTGGACATGGTCGATGGTGTGGGCCGCTTTTCCGCAGTACGCGCATCTGTGGCCGTCGCGTCTGAGCACCCCGCGGCGGCTGACAGCGGTGGCCTGGTTGTACCTCGGACGGATGTAGCGGTTCAGGAGAATCACGGAGGGACGTCCCAGGATTTCCTGCGGTCCCACCACGGGATCATCGCCTTCGGCAACCACGCTGGCCTTGCCCGTGAGCACAAGCACCAGCGCCCGGCGGAAAGTGATCACCGCCAGGGGCTCATACCCAGCATTCAGAACGAGAGTGCGCATGCACGTACCTCTTCACGGCCGCACCCGTCCAGGGGCACGAGGGCCGGCTGCCCTCGGCATGTCCGGGCTATGGATCGACACCACAAGAGTAAACACAGAAGCGCGTGTTCAGCTAATCGCCCTGTCCCAGAACTGTCGTGTCGGTCCAGTCAAGGGGCGCATGCTGAACGGCCGGAGCAGCGCGCAATTAAAAGGAAAGAACCCTTGCCGCGAGGGCAAGGGTTCTTTGCGTCCTGGTTGGACCGCCGGTGGTGGCGTCTCAGTTAACCCGGATGAAGACGGGGCCGGAGCCGACGTTGGCGCTGAAGACCACCGTCTGGTTTCCGTTGTAGCCACCGTGGACGGCCTGGCCGTTGCCTGCGTAGACAGCAATGTGTGCCATGCCGGCGCCACCGTCTGCGTAGTAGATCAGGTCGCCCGGCTGCGCCTCAGCGGCACTGACGGTGCGGCCCAGGGAGAGGTAGCCTGCAGGCCAGTCGTGGAAGTTGATCCCCACTGCTGCCAGGGAGTTCGTGACCAGCATCGTGCAGTCCTGCATAACGCCCAACTGGGCGTACGCAGCGGACAGGATGGCTGCACCCTTGCCGCTGGCGGAAGCAGTGGGAGCGGCGGCAGGGGCCGTGGAAACCGTGGCGGTGACCTTGGGAGCAGCAGGCTTGGCGACGGGGGCCGGCTCGGCCTCCTGGACCTCGACAGGTGCGGGTTCTTCGATAACCGGGGCCGGCGTGGTGGTGACGGCGGGCTTTTCGAAGGTGATGTTGATCGTGGAAGCCGCGGAGATGGGGGCTTCGACGGCCGATTCAACTTCCAGGGTGGATGCGGGAGCGGAGTCGCGCTGGACGTTGGAGTCGGCAGCGTTTGCCGCGATGCCGCTGGTCAATACCAGGCCGGAAGCGGCGGCGATGACCGCGGCCTGGCGGCCTACGCCACCGGCGTTCTCGCCGACAGCCTTGGCGATGATGGCGATTGAGTTGGTTTTGGTGACTTCGGCGCGATGCCGTGCGGTGGCACGAGTAGTCATCAGTTCTCTCTTTCGTTTTCCTCAGGCCGTTGTGGGCACCAAGGGATGCGGACGCGCCGGCATCTTGGGGGTATGCCGGCACGCCCCGAACGGGGATGTGGTGTTAGCGGAAAGCGTGGTGGAGCAAAGAAATAGTTCCTGGACCCGAGGGTCCAAGAACTATTTGCTGACGGTGAAGAACGAAGACGTGCCGGTGGCGGCCACGGCGTGGAGCAGCGTGCCCTGGGAGGGGTTGAGCGCGCTGACCATCATGCCGTTCCCGACGTAGATGCCGACGTGCGCTCCGCCGTTCTGCATGACCAGGTCTCCGGGCTGCGGGGTGGAGGTGGGGGTCATGGCAGTCCAGGCGTTGACGCGGGGGATGCTGATGCCGGCCTGGGCATAAACCCACTGGGTGAAGCCTGAGCAGTCCCACCCGGTGACGGGGCTGGTGCCGCCCCAGACGTAGGGGCTGCCAATGCCCGTGTAGGCGATGGCAGCAATGCCGGAGGTGGCGGCGGAAGAGACAGTCTTGGCCAGCTTGTCCGCAGCAGATTCAGTAGTGGACGCTGCGCCCGTTTCGGTGGCGGTGGACTGTGCCCGCACCGGCTCCCGCTTCGGGGCGGCGGTGGTCTTGACCACGGGCCGCTCGAACGACACGGTGGCCGTGGGTGCTGCGGTGACTGCCAAGGCAGCCTGCGCAGAACCGGACTCGGTCGAAGCGGAAACACCAGCGGTGGTGTCCGCTGCGTTGGCGGGCAGGCCCATGCTGAGGATAAGACCGGAAGCTGCGGCGATGACGGCAGCCTGGCGACCTACTGTCCCGGCATTGGCACTAACAGCCTTGGACACAGTGTCCAAGGGGTTGGTACGAACCGTTTGCGCACGGTGGCGCGCAGAATTGTTGCGTGAAGACACGAAGGTAGCCTCTCCCAATGCCTACGAGGTGAGCTGTCGGATTCGGATGGGAGTCACCCGGCCGCGCTGCTTCCAAGGAAGTTTTGCGACTTAACCCCAAGGTCTTAGCCAAAGCCAAGACCAAAATTGGTTCCCCCGCCCCTGCCAGACGATGAAATGCGAACGGACCTTGAGCGGTGGCAGAGTTAGGCAATCCGCACAAGAGCGTCAACTTCGGAAAAGTTGACGCGAGTTAGACGGTACAGCAGTTTTGGGTGAATGTCACATTCAGGTCACGGCAAGTCGCGATCATCCGATAGTTCACCGTCATTTGGCTACAGCCAGCCAGTCGGATCGACCACTTCGCCGTTGACTTGCACCTCAAAGTGGAGGTGGCAGCCCGTGGAGGCGCCCGTGGTCCCGCTGAGGGCCACAACCTCCCCGCGTGAGACCGTCTGCCCCTCCCTCACATTGAAGGAGGAGAGGTGGTTGTAGGTGGTTTCCAAACCGTTGCCGTGGTCCACCACAACACGGTTTCCGCCGCCGAACTGGTGCCAGCCCACGAAGGTCACCGTGCCGGTAGCCGCAGCGAGGACAGACGTGCCGCACTGGGCCACGTAGTCCTGGCCGCGGTGGAAGTCGCCGGAGCCCCCGGTGATCGGACTGACACGGTAGCCGAACGGCGATGCTGTGGTCAGCGTGGCCAGCGGGGCGCCGAGGCTTCCTGCCGAGGCAGCACGTGACACAGAGCCGGCGGACTGGGCACTCAGAAGCTGCTTGAGCTTGCCGTCCGGATCCGCCTGGGTGACGACGGCAGAACGGCTGAAGTCGATCTGGGCACCGGCCTCGGCTGAGATCTGGGGCTGCGGGGTTGCGGCTGACGCTGCGACCGGTATAGCACCGGGAGCGTCGGTGGCCATCACGGGGCTGGTGGCCGGCACCGTCACGGTCAGCACCAGGCCTGTCGCCGCGAGGGCGATTCCGGCCTTCTGGCCGATCCCGCTCGCTGCGGCAAATTCGGTGACCTGGCGGAAGGGACCACGACGGCGGCGTGCATCACGGTGCGGATCGCGGGGGCGTTCCGTGGTGATGACTTCAACAACCCGCGGCGTCGAAGAGGGTACCGCCGCGCGGCGGCGTCCCCTGGGGGTCTGCATGGACAAGAAGGGTTCCTCTCTGGAAAGCCTGCGAAGTTAGCTGTCGGATTCGGGTCAGAGAGTTCAAAGACCCGGTCCGCCGTAAGCAAGCTTCGGCACAGAGGTATCCCCGGAGGATCCTTCACTGGAAGAGGCTTGCTGCTGACGGACTTCACCCCAAGGCAGTCCCCCGGCTGCCGTTTGTGGTTCCCCCGCCTCTGCCAGTAATGACTCGTGCACCTGATCCGCTGGCAGAGCTCGGCTCCGAATCAGGTAACGCTTTAGTATCAACGCTTGGGTTTAACTATAGGGCCAAAAGTCCCAAAGTAACAATTCCGTTATCTTTGCGTAACCGGCCCCCATTCGGGTAGCCGGGAGGCCCACAGCAGTCCCTAGCGTACGGCCACGAAGACGTGCGCCGCGACTTCCGGCGGCAGTTCCAAGGCACCTTCGATGCCCGGGACGCGGACCGAGATGTACTCCCCGACCCGCTCCAGCGATACCGACGCACCGGGCCGGATTCCGCCTTCATCAAGCTGGACCAGCAGCTCGGGTTCCACCTGGATCGGCTCTGCGAGGCGGCTGACCGTCACCTCGGATGCCGGGCCGTAAGTCTTCATGGCCTCAAGCAGGCTGACTGCCGGATCCGCCGCGGACTGCGCCTGGCCCCCGAGGGCCGCCAATCCCGGGATGGGGTTGCCGTACGGGGACTCGGTGGGATGGTTCAGCATTTCGTAAATGCGCCGTTCCACCCGTTCGCTCATGACGTGCTCCCAGCGGCAGGCTTCGTCATGGACGTAGGCCCAGTCCAGCCCGATGACATCAGCCAGGAGCCGCTCCGCCAACCTGTGCTTCCGCATGACTTCGGTGGCGCGCTTCCGGCCCACCTCCGTAAGTTCAAGGTGCCGGTCTCCGGAGACAACCACCAGGCCGTCCCGTTCCATCCTGCCGATGGTCTGCGAAACTGTGGGCCCTGAGTGTCGCAGCCGCTCCGCGATCCGGGCGCGGAGGGCAACGATGTTTTCTTCCTCAAGCTCCAAGATGGTCCGAAGGTACATCTCCGTAGTGTCGATCAGATCCGTCATCCAGCTCAGCTCCTCGAGCGCAGTACCTTGCGTTGTCCCACCGTACCGCCTTCTCGTGCAGCGTGGTCCGTTGGAAAGCTTAGCCTATTTTGAATTTGTCCTAATAGTTGACGTCGTGGACAGGGCGCTGTCTCAGTGTCTGGACTATGACGGTCCAGGTTCCCGCTGAAACAGCTGTTCAGGCAGAATGAAGGAGGGCCCGAGTGACAGCCGCCGCGACTGCCTGCCACCTACATCCGTCCGGACCAACACCCCGTCCACGCCGAAATTGGAGCACCTGTGAGCGAAAACAGCATCACTATTCCCGCCGACCTCCTCCCTAAGGACGGGCGGTTCGGCGCCGGTCCTTCCAAAGTCCGGCAGGAGCAGATCGATGCTTTGTCCGCCGCATCAAAGACCATCCTGGGAACGTCCCACCGGCAGGCCCCGGTCAAGAACCTGGTGGGATCCGTACGCGAAGGCCTGAGCCAGTTCTTCCGCGCCCCGGAAGGCTATGAAGTGGTGCTGGGCGTGGGTGGTTCCACGGCGTTCTGGGACGTCGCCAGCTTCGGCCTGGTGGAGAAGAAGGCCCAGCACCTCTCATTCGGTGAATTCGGCTCGAAGTTCGCGGCAGCCACCAACAGGGCGCCTTTCCTGGATGCCTCCTCCATCATCAAATCCGAGCCTGGAACCCGCCCTGCCGCGCAGGCTGAGGCGGGCGTTGATGCCTACGCCTGGCCGCAGAACGAGACATCCACTGGCGTTTCCGCTCCCGTGAAGCGGGTGGCAGGCGCGGATGAGGGCGCACTGGTCCTTGTCGACGCGACGTCGGCAGCCGGCGGCCTGGACGTCGACGTAGCGGAGAGCGACGTCTACTACTTCGCCCCGCAGAAAAACTTTGCCTCCGACGGCGGGCTATGGCTTGGCCTGTTCTCGCCGGCCGCACTGGAGCGTGCGGCCCGGATCAAGTCCAGCGGCCGCTGGATCCCGGACTTCCTGGACCTCCAGACGGCCATTGACAACTCCCGCCTGAACCAGACCTACAACACGCCGTCGCTGTCTACCCTGGTGACCCTGGACGCCCAGGTGCAGTGGCTGAACGGGAACGGGGGGCTTGACTTCGCTTCGGCGCGGACTGCTGATTCCGCCGGACGCATCTACAGCTGGGCGGAGTCCTCCGAATTCGCCACGCCGTTCGTCGCCAACCCGGACGAGCGCTCCAACGTAATCGCCACGATTGACTTCGACGATTCAGTGGACGCGGCCGCGGTGGCCAAGGTCCTGCGCGCCAACGGCATCGTGGACACGGAGCCGTACCGGAAGCTGGGCCGCAACCAGCTGCGCATCGCCACGTTCGTGGCCATCGAGCCGTCCGACGTTTCTGCCCTGCTGGCCAGCATCGACTACGTAGTGGGCGAACTGCGCAAGTAGGCCAACTGCCTTAACGTACGACGGCGCCGCCCGGGATCATCCCGGACGGCGCCGTTCGTGTGTGGTCAGGAAGTCCTTGCTTCGTCGCCGGGCTCCCCACCGTCGTCGGGCTCTTCGTCCCCGGATTCCTGGTCCTGGTCCTCTTCCGGCTCCTGGGCCGGCACCGGTTCCGGCTCCTGCTCGTCCTCGGGACGGACGCGTTCTGCCCATGGCACCCATTCCGGGGCAAGGATCGAATCTTCCGACGGCAGGAGGCCTAGCTCGTTGACGGTGACCACCTTGGAGCGGGAGTTGCGGGTGAGCACCGCATACCATTGCCAGCCCAGGTAGCCGGCCAGCCTGGATTCAAACAGATGGGTCACCAGGCGGTCGCCTTCGCTCTTGGCCACAAGGTGTTGGCCGATCGTTGCCGGTGCCGTGATGCCCTCGATGGCCGTGCGGGCGGTGTCCACCGCTGCGGCCAGGAAGGCATCAGGCTTCCCTGTCCGCCACACCGGGACTCCAGCGCGGCGCCTGGACACAGTCTTAGCCCCTACCGGCTGTTCACCTTCCGGGTTCATCGGTGCCTAAACGTCCAGCTCGTCGGCAACCTTGCGCAGGGCAGCGGCGATGGCCTTGCCCTTGTTGCCTTCCGGGTACTTGCCTGCGGAAAGGGTCCCGGAGAGATTGTCCAGCACGGTCACCAGGTCCTGGACCAGCGGGGCGAGTTCCTTGGCGTTGGGCCGCTTGGCCTTGGCGATCGAGGGCGTCTTGTCCAGCACGCGCAGGCCCAGGGCCTGGGCGCCCTTGCGTCCATCGGCTACCCCGAATTCAACCCGGGTGCCGGCCTTGAGCTCTGTTACGCCTTCGGGCAGCGACGATTTGGGCAGGAATACCTCCTGGCCGTCTTCGCCTGCGAGGAACCCGAAGCCCTTGTCCTTGTCATACCACTTGACCTTGCCGGTAGGCACGTAATCAACCTTCTTCGTTCTGACGTCTTCTGACACGGCCAGCCGTCACCGCATCCGCATTGCAATGCGGGTTCAAGGTATGGCGGCTGCGGACCGTGTTGGTCTATCCCCCAAGGTTATCCTGCCTACCGCCCTATTGACGCTTTCAATGGCCCAGTGCAACCTTCCGGCTGCCTTCCTCCAGCACCATTCACTCCCGGTGCGGCAGGAGCGGTAGCGTTACGTCCATGACACCCTCGCGCTACCGGCGTGCCCTGATGATCCTCGCCGCGGCTGTCGCCGTGCTTTCCCTAGTGGCAGTGGGCGCCGTGATGGCCCTTGCCTTCGCCGGCTCAGTGGCTCCGGCCTGGGTCACCTATATGGCGCTCTACGGCCTGCCGCTTGCGTTCCTCCTGATGCTGTTCCTGGTTCTGGACAGCGTTGCCGGGCGCCGCCGGGCAGCAAACCCGGACCGGCGGTAACGTTGGACTGATGTCCCTCATTCGCGCATTGAGCAAGGAGCTGGAGGCACGCAGCGACGATTCGCTGCGTGCGCTGTTCGATGCGCGGCCGGACCTCATTTCGCCCCCTGTTCCGGACTTCCCTGCCCTTGCCGCGCGGGCAAGTGCCCGGCTGAGCGTGCAGCGGGCACTTGAACGCCTCAACCGCCCGCAGATGCAGGTCCTCGAAACCCTCCACCTGTGCACCAATACGGACACCGGCCACAGCGCGTCCGCCGCGGGGCTCCGGAAGATGATTTCCGGGTCTTCGGCAGCCTCGGTGGAGCGGATCCTGCATTCGCTGCAGGAACTTGCGCTGGTGCACCGCGCCGAGCCGCCGCACGGTACCCCGGCATCCGCGGCGAAACACCACTACTACCTCCCGGTGGGTTCGCTGAAGGACGTGGTGGGCATCTATCCCGCCGGGCTGGGCAGGAGCTACACCGAGCTGGTCCGCCTTCAGCCGGCCTTCGCGCAGCGTGCCGTGCAGCTGGTGTCCGAGCTGCACCGCAGCGGTGTTGCCATCCACGAGGCCACCACCCCCATGGAGGCGGCGCTGGCGCTGCAGCATTGGACCGCCTCCCCCGAGGCCCTCCAGGGCATCCTGTCCACTGCCCCGGAGCGGACGACGGCGCTGCTCGCCAGGTTCCGGAACTGGGCCATGGGTGCCGTCCCCCAGGCGCAACGGAAGGCCTCAATCACCACGGAGGGATCCGACGTCGGGCCTGTTGACTGGCTCCTGGCGCGGGGCCTGCTGGTGCCGCTGGACGCGGCGCACGTCGAGTTGCCGCACAGCGTGGGGATCTCGCTGCGCGGCGGTGCAGTGATCGACGATTTCACGTTGTCGCCACCGGTCCCCCGACTCGGCCGGACCTCAGCGGCGCTGCGCCGGAACGCAGCGCTCAGCGCCATTTCGGAGACGCTGCGCCTGGTGGGCGATTTGCTCCACGCCGTCGGGGAACAACCGCTCGCCACGCTGCGCAGCGGCGGTGTGGGAGTGCGCGAGATGCGGCGCCTTGCCGAACTGCTGCGGATCGACCTGCAGCACACGGGAATCCTGTTGGAGCTGTCCGCACTGGCCGGACTCATCCGCCTGGATGTCGATTCCTCGTCCTGGGTCCAGCCTCCGCAGCTGGAATGGCTCGTCCTGCCGCGGCAGGAACAGTGGCTCTGGCTAGTGAACGCCTGGCTGTCCAGCGAGCGCGTGCCGTCCCTGGTGGGCCAGCCCGTCCACGGAACGCGCAGCGTGCCGGCGGCCCACCGTTCCGCCTCCGGCACCACCATCATCGCGCTGTCAGCCGAAGCGCAGCGTCCTGATGCCCCGGTGGTCCGCAAGCGCATCCTGGAGATCCTGGATGAACTGACCGCCGAGGCAGGCGCCCCGGACGGGACGGCACCAGTACTTGATGCGGCAGCCGTTCTCCAGCGCGCAGAGTGGGCACAGCCCAGGATGGCCAGGCGGTTCAGCTCAATGATCCGCGGCGTGCTCGCCGAAGCCGAGCTCCTTGGCCTGGTGGGATCCGGAGCCCTGAGCCAGCTTGGAAGTGCGCTGGCGGAAGACAACCCTGAAGCCGCGCTTGCCATTTTGGGCGAACACCTGCCGGCAGCTGTTACACACGTGTTGCTGCAGGCCGACCTCACTGCCGTCGCCCCGGGGTATCTGGCCCCCGAACTGACCGGGAAGCTGCTGCTGATGGCTGACGCGGAAGGCCAGGGACCAGCCACCATCTACCGCTTTTCAGCTGGCTCCATCAAGCGTGCACTGGACAGCGGACACGACGCCGCCGCAATCCTTCAGTTCCTCCGTGAGCATTCTGCCACCGCGGTGCCCCAGCCGCTCGAATACCTTGTGGAGGACACGGCCTCACGGCACGGAAGGTTGCGGGTGGGGGCGGCAGCCAGCTTTATCCAAAGCGAAGACGAAGCCGCGCTCCTGGAGCTTCTCTCCGGGCCAAAGGCGTCCGGCCTGAACCTGGCGAAGATTGCCCCCACTGTCCTGGTTTCCTCCGCACCGCCGCGGGAAACCGCCCAGGTCCTCCGCAGCCTGGGGCTCTCCCCGTCGGTGGACGGCGCGGATGAACCTGTGGTCCGGCTCCGGGCAACCCCGGCCCCGCAGGACCACCTGCGCCCTGTCTACACCGCCCCGCGGACTGCACCCGGGGCTGAGGAGGTGGATGCCCAGCTCGCAGTCCTGCGCCAGGCGGGTCCCGCCGTCGGACACCGCGGAGGTTCCGGACACGCCGGCGGTGAAGCCGGCACCCAGCTGGGGCTTGAAGCCCTGCAGCGCGCCATCAGGCTCAAGCAGCGGATCAGCATGAACGTGGTGGACGGGCTGGGGAATGCCAGCCTTGAGATAGTTGTTCCGCTATCTGTAAGCGGCGGACGCGTCCGGGTGTTTGATCCTGCCAAGGAAACAGAACGTGTGCTGTCCATCCACCGCATCATCGATATTGAGGCTGCAGAGGAACTGCGCCAGTGAAGGACTTCCCTGCGTGAACGACGGACCCCTGATCGTCCAGAGCGACAAAACCATCCTGCTTGAGGTGGACCATGAACTGGCAACCGAAGCCCGCCATGCCATCGCGCCCTTCGCCGAGCTGGAACGTGCACCGGAGCACATGCACAGCTACCGGCTGACACCGCTGGGGCTCTGGAACGCACGTGCCGCCGGGCTGGACGCGGAGAAGGTGCTGGACACGCTGCTGAAGTATTCGCGCTTCCCGGTGCCGCATTCGCTGCTGATCGACGTGGAAGAAACCATGTCCAGGTACGGGCGGCTGCGCCTGGAGAAGGACCCGCAGCACGGGCTGGTCATGCGGACTGACGACTACCCCGTATTGGAGGAAGTGATCCGGGCCAAGAAGATCCAGCCCCTGCTGGGGCCCCGGATCGATGGTGAGACCGTTGTGGTGCATGCCTCCCAGCGGGGGCAGCTCAAGCAGCTCCTGCTGAAGATCGGCTGGCCGGCGGAGGACCTGGCCGGGTATGTGGACGGTACCCCGCACCTGATCGCGCTCAACGAGGATGGCTGGAAGCTGCGGCCGTACCAGCGGATGGCGAGCGACAACTTCTGGTCCGGGGGAAGCGGCGTGGTGGTGCTTCCCTGCGGAGCCGGGAAGACCCTGGTGGGCGCCGCGGCCATGGCAACGGGCTCAACCACAACCCTGATCCTGGTCACGAACACAGTGGCTGCCAGGCAGTGGAAGGACGAGCTGCTCAAGCGCACGTCCCTCACCGCGGACGAGATCGGCGAATACTCGGGGTCTGTGAAGGAAGTCCGGCCGGTGACCATCGCCACCTACCAGGTGCTGACCACCAAGCGCGGCGGCCTGTATCCGCATTTGGAGCTTGTGGACGGCCACGACTGGGGACTGATCATCTACGACGAGGTGCACCTGTTGCCGGCACCGATTTTCCGGATGACCGCCGACCTCCAGGCACGGCGCCGGCTGGGCCTCACCGCAACCCTGGTCCGCGAGGACGGCCGCGAGGGCGAGGTGTTCAGCCTCATCGGGCCCAAGCGCTACAACGCACCTTGGAAGGACATCGAGGCCCAGGGTTACATCGCCCCCGCAGACTGCGTGGAAGTCCGTGTTGACCTGCCCAGGGACGAACGGGTGGCCTATGCCATGGCCGACGACGCGGACAAGTACCGGCTCTGCTCCACTTCGGAGTCCAAGACGCAGGTAGTGGAGCAGCTCGTGGCCCGGCATGCCGGGGAACAGCTGCTGGTCATCGGCCAGTACATCGACCAGCTGGACGACCTCGGGGAACGCCTGCAGGCGCCCGTGATCAAGGGCGACACCTCGGTGAAGGTCCGCCAGAAGTTGTTTGACGCCTTCCGTGCGGGGGAGATCCAGACGCTGGTGGTTTCCAAGGTGGCCAATTTCTCCATCGATCTTCCGGAGGCATCCGTGGCGATCCAGGTATCGGGTTCGTTCGGCTCGCGGCAGGAGGAGGCGCAGCGGCTGGGCAGGCTCCTGCGGCCAAAGAAGGACGGCCGGGCGGCACGTTTCTATTCGCTTGTTGCCCGGGACACCCTGGACCAGGAATTTGCGGCGAAGCGCCAGCGGTTCCTGGCAGAGCAGGGCTATGCCTACCGGATCATGGATGCCAAGGACGTCCAGACCGCCGACTAGTGCTGCGGAAGCCAAGACGGCGGAGTGCCGACACCCCGAGGTTCTCCAACCCGGCTCCCAACCAACGTCCAGACAACTCCCAGAGTCTGGGAGCAGAATGGGAGCATGAACAAGAACGGTCCTGAAGCGAAGCTCCTTGTTGTTGACGATGAACCCAACATCCGGGAGCTGCTCTCCACGTCGCTGCGGTTTGCCGGCTTTGAGGTTGTCTCGGCTGCGAACGGCCGGGACGCGCTTGCTGCGGCCGATGCCCACGCACCGGACCTCGCAGTGCTGGATGTCATGCTTCCGGACATGGACGGCTTCACCGTCACCCGCCGCCTTCGGGCCTCGGGCAAGCACTTCCCGGTGCTGTTCCTGACTGCGAAGGACGATACCGAGGACAAGGTCACCGGCCTCACTGTCGGCGGGGATGACTACGTCACCAAGCCCTTCAGCCTTGACGAGGTGGTGGCACGGATCCGCGCCGTCCTCCGCCGGACGCAGCCGCTGCTGGATGACGACGCCGTCATCCGCGTCGACGACCTGGAGCTCGACGACGATGCGCACGAAGTGCGGCGCGGAGGCACGGTGATCGAGCTCTCCCCCACCGAGTTCAAGCTGCTCCGGTACCTCATGCTCAACCCCAACCGGGTGCTGTCCAAGTCCCAGATCCTGGACCATGTATGGGAATACAACTTCAACGGTGATGCCTCCATCGTGGAGTCGTACATCTCCTACCTGCGCCGGAAGGTGGACATCGACCCCAACGCTCCTGCCTTGATCCAGACCAAGCGCGGCGTGGGGTACGTGCTTCGGACGGCTGAAAAGCGCTGACCTTGCTGCAGCGATGGAAGTCGGCCTCGCTGAGGACGCAGCTGGTGGCCATGATCATGGCGCTGCTGATAGTTGCCCTGACGGTGACCGGGGCGGGAACGCTGGCCCTGCTCCACAGCTATCTGCAGGCACAGGTGGATGACAAGCTCAACGCGGCGGTGGACCTGGCCCGGCAGCAGCGGTCCTTTACCCCGCTCCAGGCGCCCAACCCAATGGTCCCGACGGACTACTCACTCATTCTCTTCGCACCGGGTGAGGAACCGTATCCGTTTGGCGGCGACCCTGAGAGCCGTCCGGACATCAGTTCCATCACGGTGCAGCAGGCGCAGGAACGCGGTGCCGTTCCCTACCAGGTGCGCGGTACGGACGGGCAAAACTGGCGGGTGGTGGCCGTGCCGGTGCAGAACAACCAGACTACCGCCGTGGTGGTCATCGGGCTGCCCCTGCAGAGCGTGGACGATGTCCTCAAGCATGCCTCCCTGGTGGTGACCGGGGTGGGGCTGCTGACCCTGCTGCTGGCCTCCCTCATCGCGAGCTGGACCGTTTCCCGCTCCTTCCGCCCGCTGGCCCGGGTGGAAAAGACGGCGGCAGCCATTGCGGCCGGTGATCTTTCCCGCCGTGTCGACGTCGAAAACCCCGGCACCGAATTGGGGCGGCTCAGCAGGTCGCTGAATGCCATGCTGGCCCACATTGAGACGGCCTTCGCTGCACGTACAGCCTCGGAGGCGAGGATGCGGCGGTTCGCCGCGGACGCGTCCCACGAACTGCGGACCCCGCTTGTAACCATCCGTGGCTTCTCTGAGCTGTACCGGCATGGCGCATTGACCACCCAGGAAGACGTGGCCACAGCCATGGGAAGGATTGAAAGCGAAGCCAAGCGCATGGGCTCAATGGTGGAGGACCTGCTCCTGCTGGCCCGCCTCGACGAGCAGCGGCCGCTGCAGCAGAAGCCAGTGGACCTTCAGCTGCTCGCCCATGACGCCGTGGTGGACACGCAGGCCAGTGACCGCTCGCGGGTAATTTCGCTGACCGGGCTCGACGGCGGACCTGCCGCAGCTGCCCCCGTGCTGGGAGACGAGGCCAAACTCCGGCAGGTGGTGGGCAACCTCGTGGGCAACGCACTTCGTTACACCCCGGAAGACAGTCCGATCGAGGTGTCGGTTGGGGTTCGTGCGATGGAGGACGGACAGCTGCGCTCGGTCATCGAAGTGCGCGACCATGGGCCCGGCATCTCCGAAGAGGACGCCTCCAAGGTCTTTGAGCGCTTCTACCGGGCGGACACCTCACGGACCAGGGAAACGGGCGGCAGCGGACTCGGCCTGGCAATCGTGGCTGCGATTGTAGGGTCCCACGGCGGTTCCGTGCGGGTGGAAAATACCGACGGCGGCGGCGCAACTTTGGTGGTCAGCCTTCCGCACCGTGATGATGCGCTGAGTACCGGCGCGGCTACTGAGGCGGAAAGGGCAGAGACGGCGGGGTTGTCCACATATAGCCCCGGACCGTAGCAGCGGTGGGAACCTGCTCCCTACGCTCGTTGTCAACGGTCCGGACCCGCCGGGCCCCGCAGGCGAAAGCTGCCGCCATAGCGAAAGGCACGGCCATGAGCATTATTTCCGTCGATACCGAACTCCTTCAGCTGAAGTCCGCAAGTGTCCAGGCGACAGTGGACAGGATCAGTGCGGACGTCCAGGCGATGAAACGCGGGCTGGACGAGCTCCAGGGGTCGTGGCGCGGCACCGCCGCCACTAATTTCCAGGCGCTCATCACGGAATGGACCGTCACGCAGGGACGGGTGGAGGCCTCGTTGGCGTCCATCAACACGGCGCTTGCCTCCGCTGCAGCCACCTACGCACAGGCGGAGCAGGGCAACACGCAGCGGTTCAGCTGACCGGGGCAATACCCGGTGGCCAGCTCAACCGGCGGCTAAGCCTCAGGAGTACCTTGGTGGAACCTCAGCCGCCAACGGTCGCCGTCCAGCACCCACAGCGAGCTTCTGAGCGTGGTGCCCGAGCGCGCGAAGCTGCGGTACGTCAGCAGGACCGCGTCAGCGCCAATACGGTCCACGCCAAGAATCTCAATGTCCGTCCGCTCCCCGGGGTCCTCCTCGAGGGCCATCATCATGGCATCGCGGGTCCACACCCTGCCCGAGCTGCCGATCTCCATGAAATCGGGGTGCAGGAGGACAGCAGTCCGGCCGATGTCCCCGCGTACCAGGGGGCCCAGCAGCTCACGTTCCAGTTCCTCCACCATGCCCTCGGGCGGGACGGCACCTGGCCGGGCTGCCGCGTCCGGTTCGCCGAAAGCGCCATTGTCCAGCTGGCTGAAAAGGTCCGGCTCCTCATAGGCTCCTGGCACGGTTCCGGCTTCCCGCGGTGCGCGGCGGGCGTCCTGGACCGATGGCACGTCCTTAACCGCCGGCGCGCCCTTGGCAGCCGGGGAGTGGGGCGCGTGGTGGGCGCCGGGAAAACCGGGTCCGGACCGGGCTGCCACCCCCTGCTGATACGCCGTCGCCGCCGCCCTGGCGCGCTCGTCCGCGGCTTCGTTCAAGTCATGTCCGGCATGCCCCTTGACCCACTCGAAAGTGTACTTCCGGCCGGTGAGCTCCCGGTCCAGCTCCTTGAGCAGGTCCACGTTGAGGACCGGCTTGCCGTCGGCCTTGCGCCAGCCTTTGCGCTTCCATCCCGGCATCCACTTGGTGATCGAGTTGATGACGTACTGGCTGTCGCAGAGGATGTGCAGGTCCTCCTGGGGAAGGTGCGCCGTGGCCCGCAACAGGTCCAGGACCGCCATCAGCTCGCCTTGGTTGTTCGTCCCGTGGGGCCATCCTCCGGCGCGCCAGCAATCGTCGTTCACGTACCAGGCCCAGCCGGCCGGACCGGGGTTTCCCAAGGCCGAACCGTCGGCCGCTGCAGTAATTGTCACCGGTCCATCCTCCCAGACCGGCAGGACAAACCGGGCCTTTGCCGCAACCACTCCACGAAAACAAATGCGGCCCCCTCAGTGAGGGGGCCGCATTTTGTTTACAGCGGGACAAGGCCCGGCAGGAGGGCTTAGAAGCCGCCCATGCCGCCCATGTCGTCGCCGCCGCCCATGGGGGCCGGGTTCTTCTCCGGCTTGTCGGCAACTACAGCTTCGGTGGTGAGGAACAGGCCGGCAATGGAAGCCGCGTTCTGCAGGGCAGAGCGGGTAACCTTGACGGGGTCGTTCACGCCGGCAGCCAGCAGGTCGACGTACTCGCCGGTTGCGGCGTTCAGGCCGTGTCCTGCGGGCAGGCCGCGAACCTTGTCCACCACAACGCCCGGCTCCAGGCCGGCGTTGAAGGCGATCTGCTTCAGCGGAGCATCGATGGCCACGCGGACGATGTTGGCACCGGTGGCCTCGTCGCCGGACAGCTGCAGGTTGGCGAATGCCTTGGCGCCGGCCTGGATGAGGGCCACGCCGCCACCGGCAACGATGCCTTCTTCAACAGCGGCCTTGGCGTTGCGCACTGCGTCTTCGATGCGGTGCTTGCGCTCCTTGAGCTCAACCTCGGTTGCGGCACCGGCCTTGATGACTGCAACGCCGCCGGCCAGCTTGGCCAGGCGTTCCTGCAGCTTCTCGCGGTCGTAGTCCGAATCGGAGTTCTCGATCTCGGCGCGGATCTGGGACACACGGCCGGCGATCTGGTCGGCGTCGCCGGCACCCTCGACGATGGTGGTCTCGTCCTTGGTGACAACAACCTTGCGCGCCTTGCCCAGGAGTTCCAGGCCGGCGTTTTCCAGCTTGAGTCCGACTTCCTCGGAGATGACCTGGCCGCCGGTGAGGACAGCGATGTCGGCAAGCTGTGCCTTGCGGCGGTCACCGAAGCCCGGAGCCTTGACGGCCACGGACTTGAAGGTGCCGCGGATCTTGTTGACGATCAGGGTGGCCAGGGCCTCGCCCTCGATGTCCTCGGCGATGATCAGCAGCGGCTTGTTGGACTGCATGACCTTTTCGAGGACAGCAACCAGTTCCTTGACGTTGGAGATCTTGGAGTTGACGATCAGGATGTACGGATCCTCGAGGACCGTTTCCTGGCGCTCCGCGTCGGTAACGAAGTACGCGGAAATGTAGCCCTTGTCGAAGCGCATGCCTTCGGTGAGTTCGAGCTCCAGGCCGAAGGTGTTGGATTCCTCGACCGTGATGACGCCTTCCTTGCCCACCTTGTCCAGGGCTTCGGCGATCAGCGCACCGATTTCCTCGTCACCGGCAGAGATGGATGCCGTTGCGGCAATCTCTTCCTTGGTTTCGATCTCCTTGGCGGAGTTCAGCAGCTCGGCGGTGACGGCCTCAACGGCCTTTTCGATGCCGCGCTTGAGGGACAGCGGGTCGGCGCCGGCGGCAACGTTGCGCAGGCCTTCCTTGACGAGGGCCTGGGCCAGCACGGTAGCGGTGGTGGTTCCGTCGCCAGCGACGTCGTCGGTCTTCTTGGCAACTTCCTTGACCAGCTCGGCGCCGATCTTCTCGTAAGGATCGTCCAGCTCGATCTCCTTGGCGATGGAAACACCATCGTTGGTGATCGTGGGAGCGCCCCACTTCTTTTCGAGGACGACGTTGCGTCCACGCGGGCCGAGGGTGACCTTAACGGCGTCGGCGAGGGTGTTCAGGCCCCGCTCAAGGCCGCGGCGTGCCTCTTCATCAAATGCAATGATCTTGGCCATAACGGCAGTAGTCCTTTCGGGACAGTCGTTAAGAATGAACCTTCGCTGCAGTGCCCGCGACGGACGACCCTTTGCCGGCGGCCTCTGTATGCCTCCGGGTGCGGATCTCACTCCAGTAAGGTGTTTCTTCGCTCCTCGCCCGCTGCCGCGCGCCGCCGGCCGGAACCAGGCTTTGCTTTAGCAGTCGGTACGTCAGAGTGCTAAGTCAATAATTAGCACTCCCCACGTGAGAGTGCAAGCGAAAAGGGCGCGGAAACCGCTGCGGCGGGCATCTCTACGCCAACGGCGATCAGCCGGCGCGTCCTGCAGTTTCGCGGCCGGTGGGCGTTGGATTGTTGTCTGCCCCGTAGGTGAATACCGTGAACGTTGCCGAGGTGATGTCACCGTTGGCGTCGAAGGCAACCGGGCCGGATTCGCCGTCGTAATCAATGCCGGCACCGGAGGCCTTCACTGCAAGGCATTCCCTGTAGCCGGGGCAGGGCGGGCCCGGCGCCGTTGCAGCCCCGCCGGCCGCTCCGGCCGCTCCGGCCGCAGTCCCGCCGGAGACGGCGACGAGGTTCGCCGCTATTGAGCGGCCGGAGTCGTCCTCGGCCTTGGCAGCCGCGAGGGCCGCGAGGGTCACGGCATCATACGTCTCCGCTGCGAAGGACACATCCTTCAGGCCCGGATCGATGCCCAGGAGCCTTTCCTGGAAGGCGGCCGATGGCAGCTCTCCGGGGACCACGGCACGGGCGCCCTCCAGGGCTTTGGTTCCCAGCTTGGACGCGTAGCGGCCGAAGGCGCCTTCACTGAGGATGATCTTCGAACCGGCCAGGGCGGCGTTGTTGAGTTCGGCCAGGGCACCCTGGGCGCCGTCGCGGGCCACCAGGATGACGGCGGCGGGTTCCGCCCCGCGGGCGGCGGCAGCGGCACTTCCCGCTTCACCCGGTTTGAAGCCGACCGTGGCAACCACGTCCAGGCCGGCCTGTTCCGCGGAATCGGCGACGGCGGCGGAGACGTCGGTGCCGTAGGCACCTTCCTGAAACATCACGAAGACGGTGGAGGCGCCGGCGTCCTTGGCGAGCTTAGCCAGCACCGGTCCCTGCGCGACGTCGGCGGCCGCCGTCCGGAAGTAGTATCCGCCGCTGGGGATGCTGCTGAGCCCGGCCGCGGTGTTGGCCGGCGAGATCATCGGCGTCCTGGCCCGGGAGAGGATGTCCACGGCGGCCTTGGCGTGGCTGGAGTCGGTGGGGCCGATCACTACGTCGGCCTTGGCCTGGACCAAAGCCTGCGCCTGCGCCGCTGTATTCTGGCCGGCTTCATAGGGCAGCAGTTCCACGGGCCGGCCTTTGTGGCCGCCGGCAGCATTTATTTCTTTGACTGCGAGCTTGGCTGCGGCCGCCTGGGGCGCGTTCAGGAAGCTGCTTTGCCCCGCGTTGTCCAGAATGAGGCCAATCCGCAGGGCGCCGTCACCGGACGCCTCCGCTGTTTCCACGCGGGCGTTTCCGGTGACCCCGGAACAGGCGGTGAGGGCCAGCGTGGAGCAGAGGGCAGCGGCGAACGCAGGACGGAGGGCCCGGGCAGGGACAAACAGATGCTTCACTCGGCCGGCCGGACGCTTTCCGCCTGGGGGCCCTTCTCGCCTTCGCCGACTTCCAGTTCCACCCGCTGCCCCTCGTCCAGTGCCCGGTAACCTTCGCCCTGGATGGCAGACCAGTGGACGAAGATGTCGTCGCCGGAGCCGTCAACGGTGATGAACCCGTAGCCCTTTTCCGCGTTGAACCACTTGACGGTTCCTCGTGCCATGGTGACCACTCTTTCCGTTAGGTCCGGGGATGCTGCGCCGGTGCCGCCGTGCCGGGCCGAAGCCCGGAATTTACTCTAGCCAATGCATGTTGGTGCCGCTGGCACCCGGCGGTGCTGCGGGCAAACGTTATTCAGGCGTAACGCTGTGCCCCCGGACCGGGTGCGGCCCCGCGCAGCGCGGCCGGTGAAAGAACCGGGCTTACCGGTACCCCGGGCCCAGCACAACCACCAGCGGTACCTGGAATTCGGTGCTGCTGACCACAGTGGGGACGCCCAGGAGTTCCGCGAGGGCTTCTGCGTTGGCCCGTTGGGCTGGCCCCGAATAGAAAATGACGGAGCCCTGCTGCGGCGCGCCGGCCCAGTTCCCCACCTGTCCCAGGGGCCAGCCGTCCGCCTGCACGGTTCCGCCTACACGGCTTGCCAGCCCGGCGGTCCCGGCGGCGTTGTAGACCGCCACGGCCTGGGTTTTGTCTACGGACGAAGCCTGCGCCGTGGGCCGGGTGCTAGGCCCCGTCCCAGTTGCGGGGACCGTGTCGGTTCCGGCCGTTTCCTGCGCGGCGGAGGGCTCAGGCTCTGCCGAGGGGGCGGTGGACGCGCCCGGCTCCGCGGAAGGGGTCGACCCCGCTCCGGCCAGCGGCGCTTCCAGGCTCGACGAGGCCTGGCTTGCCGGACCGGCAAATCCCAGCTTGGGCAGGATCAAGAAGGAAACCAGCCCGATGGCCAGGGCAACGCATCCCACCGCCAGGACGGGCCACAGCCGGACCCGTGACGGAGCAGAGGCTGTGCGATGGACACCTTGTCGCGACGCGGTCTCCGGGACCTTGTCGAATTCATCGCGGGCGTATTTGGTCATGGGAATGAGACATCCTTGCGTGTTGCTGCTGAGGAACCAGCGTGAGCGTCTTATGCGTCGGACCCCAGGCGCCGTGCAGTGCGTGCACGGTGACGCGACGTACGTAGTCTACGCAATCTCTTGACCAGCATGGGGTCGTGGGCCAGCGCATCCTCGGTGTCGATCAGGGCGTTGAGGAGCTGGTAATAGTGCGTCGCGGAGAGATTGAAGAGTTCCCTAATGGCCTGTTCCTTGGCACCGGCGTACTTCCACCACTGCCGTTCCAGGGCGAGCATCTGCTGGTCACGCTCGTTCAGGGGGGAATCCCGCAGCCTGAAATCCGGCAGGAGGGCGTTCCGTTGTTCCTGCTCCGGCAGGTGCTCCCGAGCTGGTTCCGCCACGGCGCACTCTCCCTTGCTGGTTACGTAAAATGTCTGACCCCCATGCTACGGACGAATAACACTGTTGTCATTTGTGCCGGGGGCCTGGCGGACCGGGGCACAGTGGCCGCCCTGCGAGAATGGGACGGTGTTTGAATCAGATGCCCTTTTCGAACTGGCGCAGGATCCGGCGCGCGGGCAAGGTTTCGCCGAACTGGCGAAGCTGCCGCTGAAGGAGCTGATGGCGCCCGACTGGGCAGACGCCCTGGCGGGCGTGGACAGCGGACTCAGGGACGTGCTCACCTTCCTTGCCGGCGAAGAGGCGGCCGGGCACCCGGTGCTGCCGGCGCCGTCGAACGTCCTGCGGGCGTTCCGCCAGCCGCTCGCGGAGGTGAAAGTCCTGATCGTAGGGCAGGATCCGTACCCCACGCCGGGGCACGCCGTCGGCCTGGCCTTCTCCGTTGATCCGCACGTCCGGCCCATCCCGCGGAGCCTGGCGAACATCTACCGGGAGCTGGAGGCGGATCTGGGGCTTCCCGCGAGGGTCCACGGCGACCTTTCCGCCTGGGCCGGACAGGGGGTACTGCTGCTGAACCGCGTGATGACCGTAAGGGCCGGAGCCGCAGGGTCGCACCGCAGGAAGGGCTGGGAGGAGATTACGACGGCGGCCGTCCAGGCCGTGGCCGGGCGGCGGGCTCCGGACGGGTCACGCCTGCCGCTGGTTGCCGTGCTGTGGGGAAAGGATGCGGAGAGCGTGCGTCCGCTGCTGCCGGGGGTTCCGGCTGTGTCCAGCGCGCATCCCAGCCCCCTGTCGGCGGCCCGCGGGTTCTTTGGTTCGCGGCCGTTCAGCCGCGTCAACGCGCTGCTGCGGGAGCAGGGTGCGCCGGGCGTAACCTGGGAGCTTCCGCCGGTACCCTAGCTTAGGCTTGCCTTATGAGCATTGTTCCCGCCGCCACCAGCGCCACCAAGAAGAGCCGACCGCAGGTCAACCTCGCCGTGCTGCGCCGGGAACAGCTCTCGCCCCACATGGTGCGGATTGTTGCCGGCGGGGACGGCTTTGCGGACTTCGTCGACAACGGCTTCGTTGACCGGTACGTGAAGATTGCCTTCCCGCAGCCGGGCGTCGCCTACCCCTCCCCGCTGGACCTGTGGAGCATCCGCGAGAGCATGCCGCGGGAACAATGGCCTTTCACGCGCACGTACACGCTGCGCTGGGTGGATCCCGCAGCCAGGGAGCTTGCCATCGATTTTGTAGTCCACGGCGACGAAGGGCTGGCCGGACCGTGGGCGGCGAAGGCCCGGCCGGGCGACACCCTGACCTTCACCGGGCCGGGAGGGGCGTACAACCCGGCGCCGGACGCTGACTGGTACCTGTTCGCCGGGGACGAGGCGGCATTGCCCGCCGTTGCGGCCTGCATAGAGTCCTTGCCGGCCGAGGCCGCCGGCCTCGCCTTCCTTGAGGTTGATTCCGAGGCCGACATCCAGCAGATCGCCGCCCCCGCCGGAGTGAAGCTCCACTGGCTGTTCCGTCGTGGCGTACCTGCGGGCGAGAGCGGCCTGCTGGTGCAGGCGGTGGCAGGGGCAGGCTGGCCCGCTGGCCGGGTGGACGTTTTTGCCCATGGCGAACGCGGCTACATGAAGGCGCTGCGCGATGTTTTCTTTGTACAGCGTGGCTTAGAACGCAAACAGGTGTCCCTGTCCGGTTACTGGGCAAAAGGCCGTGTTGAGGACGATTTCCAGGCGGAGAAGAAATTGCCCGTAGGACAGATCTAAACCGGCTCCAGGCAGCCGTCAGCGGCGGCGGGCGCGCCGCCGCTCGTTGCTGGCAAGGCTGCGGGTCAGCGGCCGCGCCAGCGTGTCGCCAAGGACGATCCCGCCGGCCGTTCCCAGGACGATGGCTCCGGCGTTGAGCATCCCGCCGGCACCCAGCAGGATCTCGGCTTCCTCGATGGTGAGCACGTACATGGACCGGAAAATGGTGAGGCCCGGCAGCAGGATCAGCGCCGCGGGCACGGCCACCACCAGCTGGGGTGCACCCATCCTCAGTGCGACGACGCGGGCCAGCAGGCCGATGGCCACTGCGGCCAGCGCCGGAGAGAACCGGTCCCCGATGCCCAGCAGGCCGCCGCCCAGCAGGACGAAGTAGCCGGCAACCCCCACCGCCGCGGTGGGAAGCAGGAGCTGCCAGGTGGTTTGTTCCGTGACCCCGATGGCCATCACCGCCACGGCAACGAGGATGACCAGCACCCAAAGGTCGTAGGCCGGCGGAAAGGTCTGCGTCACGTCAATGCGCTGCATGCCGGTCAGCTCCCCCACCACGAAGGCGACGGCGATGCCTGCCACGATGGCCCCAAAAGTGAGCAGCGTGGACAGGAACCGCCCTGCGGCCGTAACAGGGAAGCCGTTGATGGCGTCCTGCACAGAGGAGACGAGGCGTCCAGTGGGCAGGAGCAGGAGGATGCCTCCCACCACCACGATGGCCGGCGACGCTGTCAGGCCAAACTGCCAGAGGACCAGCGCCAACTGCGTCACCACAAAGGAACAGCTGGCCGTTATGAAGAAGTCGGGAACCCGCCACCGGCCCAGCTGGCGGGCCAGCAGGCTCACCCCGATGTTGGCTGCGAACGCTATGGCAGAGGACGCCGGTCCGCCGCCCAGCACGGCAACGAAGGCTGCAGCAAAAACGCCGAACGCCGCGGTCACCATCCAGCGCGGGAACGGCTTGGGGCTGGTGATTGCCTCCTCCAGCCGCCGGATGGCCTCGTCCCGGCCCACTCCCCCGGCGACGATGTCGGTCACCAGCTGGTGGACCTTGGCCAGGCCGGCGTAGTTGTTGGTCCAGGAGCGGACTACGCGCAGCAGCGCGATGGGCGTCTGGTCCTTGGGGGCGTAGTTGATGCCAACGGACTGGTTGGTGATGTCCACCTCGATGTTCTTCAGCCCCAGGGCGGCAGTGACTGCAATGATGCTGGTCTCCACCTCCAGGGCACCCGCACCGTAGCGGAACATGGTTTCTGCCAGGTGCAGGGCGAAGTCCAGGGTCTTGCGGGCGGAGGTATCCACCCCTCCCACCTGGATCGTGGGGTTCGCGTAGGGGCTGCCGGTGAGCCTGTCCACGATGCTCAAGGGAGCCGTGGGCGGGTTTTCACCCTGGACCAGGCGACGCAGCATCCTCTTGGCCGCAGCGTTCTGCCGCAGCTGGGAGGGAGTCAGCGGCTCGGTCTTGGGCAGGCCGTCCGTGTGCGGCCTGGCCTTCGGGGATCGGGCGCCGGGGCGCTCGGGTCGGTCAGTCATGGTCCTCCTCCCGTTGTGGTGGTGTGCAGGCGGCGTCAGGCGGAGCGCTTCAGCGGCAGTTTGCCCAGTACGATGCGTGCGGCGCCGGCTGCCATCCGGGCGAGCCTGTTGGCGTGGAATACGGCGGGCCGGACAGGCAGCACGAAGTCGCCCAGGAGCTGCACTACTTCCCCGCCGAAGCCCTTCTTGAACGCGTAGCCCCCGTGGCCTTCCTCGTCTTGGCCGGAGATGCCGAACGTCCCGTAGAAGTTGTACCGCGGATAACCCTTTTCGAGGGCGTGGAGCATCATTCCCCAGTACAGCGAGGTAGCGCCGTTGAAGTAGATGTAGTCCTGCACCGTGCCGCCGATGACGCAGACCACCTCGTCGCCGTAGCAGACGAAGTGGATCGCGGCCACGGTGGCCACGCCCACCGAGTCGGGAAAGCGCTCGATGTCCTTAAGGCTTCGCTCGTAGCTGTCCACCAGGTCCTGCACCACTTTGAGGCGGTTGTTCTTTTTCTTGCTGCCGGTCTCCGCCACCTCATGGCGCAATTCATCAGCGGTGTCTGATTCAGCGGCAAGCCGCTCCGTGATGGACTTCCTGTAGGCGGGGATGTCGATCTTGGCCATCATGAGCTTGGTGAACTCAGGCGACGTGGTGCGGAGCAGCTGCTCGTAGTAGGCGCGCTCCCGGTACACAAAGCCCTTTTCGTCACCGGCCCGGCTCAGGGCGCCGTAGAACTCGTCGAGGGTGTCCAGGGTTGCCTGTTCCAGGAAGACGCCGTTCTTCTCGGCCTTCCGAATGGCCTTCCGGGTCCGGTAGCTGGTGCCCATGATCAGTTCTTCCGCGTCCTGGATGCCTTCGAGGTTTTTGATGAACATCCAGTTCACGTTCACGAAGTTCATGTCCAGGCCCTGGTGCCGGAGGCCCAGCCCGCCGAGCTGTGCCACCAGCGGCCGGTTGTCCTCGATCTCGGGGTGCTCGGCGCCATCGGCGTCACGGGCGATGTACCTGAGGTTCGGGGAGATCCGCAGTTCGGCGGCCTTGCGCTCGGCCGCGCGTTGCCGGAGGAGGCCGACGACGGCACGCACCAGGTCAGGGTCCGTGTAGTCCATCAGGGGTCCCTTGGCGCATTCGCAGACTGTGTATCCCAGCCGGGTGGTGGTGTAGTTCAGTTTCCCCGCTGCAACCAGTTCGCCGTCCTGGCGGACGCCGAAGAGCTCCACCTGCTGTCCCCTGGCGCGCTGGAACCGGGCAAAGTCAACGGATTGGAGAAAGCTGTTCTGCGGGTGCTTCAGCGCGAACTGCTCGAATTCGGCGTCGCTGAGCACGGCGAACTCGAGATCGGCGGCGGGGATTGCATTCAAGGAGTTACCTTCTTCACGGATAAGTGCCTGGCAATGGCGGGCAGCGGGCGAGGTCGGTCGGGATGGGGCAGGGCAGCCGGCGGGGCGCTCCTGCCCGCGGGTCAGTAGAACTGCTGGCCGGTGCGTGCGGTTTCGATCCGGCGGAAGACCTTCTCTGCTCCGTTAACCCAGAGCCGGTGTTTCACGGGCGAGAGAACGTAGTCGTGGCATCCCACGAAGTCGGTGACCGTCTTGGTGAAGCTGGTCTTGAACATACCCATGCCGTACAGGTTGTGGGTCTTGTCCTTGATCCGGGAGGCTGGCGGCGTGCCGCAGAAGTCGTATTCCGTGCAGCCCAGTTCCTGCATGCGCCGGATGGCTGCCCACTGCACCAGGTGGGAATCACCGTATTGCCTGCGGTTCTGGATGGAGCCGCCGTCCTTATAGGTGGCTTTTGCCCCGTAGTTGATGACGAAGGCTCCCACGCTGGGCTTTCCGTCCTCGTAGGTGAAGAAGAAACTGCCTTGGCCGCGGTTGCAGAACTCGTCCCAGAAGGCGGCATAGTACTCGTAGCTGCGCAGGGGCATGGAGCCTTTGGCCTTGACGGTGTCGGCCATGAGGTCATAAAGGGCCCGGTAGGTTTCCGGTCCGTGTTCCTCGCGGACCACTTCGCAGCCTTCCCGCTCAGCGCGGCGGATGGCGTTGCGGGCGCGGGAGGAGATGGCCTTGAACACCGCTTCTTCCGGTCCGGAAATGTCCAGCAGGGCCGTGGAGTCGTTGGACTGGATGTTGGGTGCCTTGACCAGCCCTGCGTCATGCAGGTGCGCCCGGGCCTCCTCGGAGTCGACGACGTCCGGCTCGATCTTGATGGTGAAGACGTTGAGCTTCCGGCTGCGGGCGAAAGCCGCGCAGGCTTCCAGCGCTGATTTCAGGTCACCTGCAGCCGCCAGGTCAGGGCCCTTGATGAGATACCAAAGCCGGCCGAGCAGCGGGAAACTCTTTTCGAGTACCAGGTTGTAGCTGGCAGTTGCCGGGTTCTCCAGCACCAGGAACCGGACTTTCCAGCCGCTGCCGTTCTTGACTGAGGCATATGCGGCGGACTGCAGCATGTTGCCGCCGTTGGGGTTGGCCGTGACGTGCTTGTCCCAGTTTTCAATTTCCTCGGCTGTGGCAAATCGTGCGGTGAATTCTCGCAAGGGGGCCGTGTCCAATCGGTTTCGTGCGCGGTTCGGTACTCGTGTCTGCGTGCGGACATGCAGCCTCAAGTCTAAAGCCTGATGCCCTCCCGGCTTTTCAGCAAGGCCCCGGCCCGTGCCTGCCTTGACGCGCATGGGGGCGTTGGCGAGGGTGGAAGCATGCAGCCGAAGGATGGAGTGGCGTCCCCGCCGGAAGGAAGGGACCAGCCGTACGGTACCGGCGTCCAGGCAGCAGCGCTGGCCGGATTTCTGGCGGCGTCCTTCCTGGTTGCGGCGCTCGGCGGGTTCTCCACTGTCAGCAACGTAGACGGGTGGTACGCCACGGCTGACAAAGCGCCCTGGTCGCCGCCCAACTGGCTCTTCGGGCCGGTGTGGACGGTGCTGTACGCGGCCATGGCGGTGGCTGCCTGGCTGGTGTGGCGGAAACGGACGTCCAGGACCGGGCCCGCACTGGCGGCCTATGCCGTCCAGCTGGGCCTGAACCTCGCCTGGACTCCGGTGTTCTTCGGCCTGTATCCCGTCCTGGGCACGGCCGCGCTGTGGCTGGCTTTGGCCGTTATTTTGGCGCTGGTCGCCGCCGTCACGGTGACGGTGCTGTACTTCGGTCCCATCAGCCGGACCGCTGGCCTGCTGCTGCTGCCCTACGTTGCCTGGCTGGTGTTCGCCTGCACCCTGAACTGGTGGGCTGCCGTTTACAACTGACTGCTTCCTT